>NZ_CP023278.1:647916-971875 GCF_002896875.1 Nostoc sp. CENA543 | reverse complement strand
TCTTCTTTACGTATCTCAAATATTGAACTTGATCAATCAGATAAAGATAAGTTAAAAATCGAAAGTCCTATTGCTATTACAGGTGTTAGCCATCTCTACTATATTATAGAACACTTGCTTTTAAATAATGGTGGTGAGGTTAAGGGAGCAAAACCCAGATCGGGTAATTTTGCAAAACGAAAGGATTTAAATCTTTGTATGCAGAAATATCGTCTGAACGGTGCTAATTTGCTTGGTTCTGAAATGGCTAATTCAACGAAACGTGATAATTTCACAATTTCCGTAGCAGAAAAATTACGTGAACAATTTGATGATAAATACGGTAATTTCATATTATCTGTATTTGAAGGTTTCCTACTTTATGAAAATCATAATAAAGCGGTTTTAGACCTTGAGCAAAAAATTGAAAGTTACCAAGACCGTCAATTAAAACCTATTTTATTTGAAGGGCAAGGTATTAGTCGAGTTTTTGATGCTCACAGAGAAAATTTAAAAAATAAAATTCAAGAAGGAGAATTGAGTAATATTCCAGAAATTCAAGCTATTACTCAAAGGCTTGATGCAACAGCAAAACGACTTAACGACGCTATAGAAGATTTCCGATATGAACGAGCAAACCTATGTATTAAATCAATATCAGATAAATCAGCAATCAGAGATTCTGAAGGAAAAATAAGTTATGGAGTCATACAATGGTTTAATGAACTCTACGACAATGTTCTCACAACAGTAGCTTTTCAAAGTGGATTAATTTGTGGTTTTTGGGGTGAAATAGAAAAGATAACTATTAAGTTAGGAGAAGAATATATAGATATTAAACAGTGCCTTGGAGAATATATTCAACAGTTAAACAATTTCTTTATTCCTAATAGCTCCAGCCAGCTTAAAAAATTAGTTAGCATATTTAAAGGCGAAATTATTGGCAATATTTCAGATTGGAAAATAACACAAACTAATCATACTTTTCGCAACGTTGTATATCGTGGAGAGATGCAGCCAGATCAGTGGACAAAATACAAGTATCTCATTTTAGAAATTTGGCATCCAACTAATGAATTTTTAGCCAATACTCTTAATGAAGAGATAGAAAAATGTAGAGAGCAAATATTTCCTGCACTTTACAACTTATATACAACTGATTATTGTAAAGAAAATTCAAAACTTGAAGGAAACCTTAGCGAGAACGAAAAAAATATAATTTTTGACAAAGCTTTTACAGAATACAATATTTTTCTTAAAAATGTTAACGGAAAATCATTAGATCAACAAAAAATGAAAATAGCTTGTTCAGTTATTCCTGCATCAGAAATTGATGAATCTGACATGGAATAAATAGAGGTAAAATTTGAACTTTAATGATTTACTATCAAAAGCGGATGAAGAAACACTACAGCAATTATTAGGTAGTGCAACTTTTCATCTGCTTAAACTCCTAGAACCTAATTTAGTTCACCCTAGTAAGCTCAGAGAAATTCTGTTAACTCTTCATACCTCAGAAGAATTACTCTTATCAAAAGAAAAACGAGATTTAATCTTTGATTTAATCACGCCAGAACAAGCCAAAATTCTCGCTGTTGTACTAGAAGCACCTGAGAATAAAGACCCTTATCAAGCATTAAGAAAACTTAAAATCAGTGGAAATTCAGAAAGTAATAAATATCTATTTAACTTCTTTGAAATACCACTTAAACCCAGAAACGAAATTACAATTGAAACTCCTACAATAATTGAAAATACTCCCAAGTATCCTTTATTTGCACATCAACGCAAAGCAGCTAAAAAAGTAAAAAACTATCTGAGTCAAGAACCTCGTCGTGTCCTTCTTCATCTTCCCACGGGTGCAGGTAAAACCCGTACTGCAATGAATATTATTGCAGACCATCTAAGAAACAATGAACCCACATTAGTAATCTGGTTAGCCTATAGTGAAGAACTATGCGAACAAGCGGTTACAGAATTTCAAAAAGCCTGGGACAGTTTAGGGAATCGCACCCTTTCAACTTACCGCTTCTGGGGCAACCATGAAATAGACTTAGCACAAGCGCAAGATGGCTTAGTAGTAGCAGGATTAGCCAAAGTCTACAACGCCGCCAAAAAAAGTATCCGCTTTATTAATCAACTGGGTGTGCGTTCTTCTTTAGTAATTATCGACGAAGCCCATCAAGCAGTAGCCGAAACCTATAAACTCGTCTTAGATTCCCTCGTCGTCCCCTACGAAAAAACCGCCCTATTAGGACTAACCGCCACACCTGGACGCACTTGGGCTGATATTAACACCGATGCACAACTAGCTAAATTCTTCGCCCACCAAAAAGTTACCTTAGAAATCGAGGGTTATGACAACCCCATTGATTATCTCGTAGATCAACAATACCTAGCACAAGTTAACTATCGCTCCTTATTTTACGAAACCGGCATTGAACTCACACCCCAAGACCTCAAGCGCATTCATACAGACTTAGATATTCCCCCCTATATCCTCAATCGGTTAGCCGCAGACGAACAACGCAACCTCCGCATCATTCTCGAACTAGAAGCCCTCGCCCCACATCATCAACGCATCATCGTGTTTAATACCTCCGTGGAACACGCCAAACTCATCGCTTCCATTTTGCGTTTACGTGGCTTCCATGCTGACGCTGTCACAGGCGAAACCCCCAAATCCGAACGAGAACGGCTGATTCACAACTTTAAAGACCAACAAACCCAAACCAAGATTTTATGTAACTACGGCGTATTAACCACTGGTTTCGACGCACCCAAAACCAGTGCGGCTGTTATCGCCCGTCCCACCAAATCCCTTGTTCTCTACAGCCAAATGGTAGGACGCGCCATCAGAGGAATCAAAGCTGGGGGTAATGCTACAGCCGAAATAGTCACGGTTATAGATAATCAACTCCCTGGTTTTGGTTCAGTTGCATCAGCCTTTCACAATTGGGAAGACGTTTGGAGGAAAACCCATGAATAACGCCCATGATATTGTTCCGACTCACTTAGCCGTCCAAGCCATGCGCGACAACGGTTATAAAAACGCCGCCTACGCCTTAGCCGAATTAATGGATAATGCCATTCAAGCTGGTGCATCGCAAGTAGAGTTGCTGTGTGGGGAACGGAAAGAACAGGGGGAAGTGAGGAGGCGATCGCGCATTGAACAAATCGCCGTGTTAGATAATGGTTGTGGGATGGATGCGAGTGTGTTACGTCTCGCCCTGCAATTTGGTAACGGTACATATTTAGATGAAGACAAACACACCGGAATCGGTCGTTTTGGCATGGGTTTACCTTCCTCTTCTATTTCCCAATGTCAAAGAGTTGATGTCTGGTCATGGCAAAATGGCATAGAAAATGCACTGCATAGTTACCTAGATTTAGATGAAATTAAAAATCGCCAACTGACAGAAGTACCAGAACCTACATCTAAAGCAATTCCCACAACTTGGACAAGAATTGGTCAACAATTTGGCGAAAGTGGCACATTAGTAGTATGGTCAAACATCGACCGTTGTATTTGGCGCACCGGCAAAGCAATTATTGATAATTCAGAATTTGTGATTGGGAGAATGTATCGCAAATTTATCAATAGCGGTAAAGTCAAAATCCGCATGGTAGCCTTTGATTTAGATGCCTTATATAGCCTGATTTTAGAAAAATACGCCCTACCAAATGACCCTGGTTATTTAATAGAAAAAACCTCCTGTCCACCACCCTTTAATAATCAAGCTATGTTTCGCCCCTGGGAAGGTGATACATCGTATGAAGCCACTTATAAAATTAACTTTAAAGATAAAGAACATGATGTAAAAGTGCGTTTTTCTTACGCTAAAGAAGAAGCGCGTCAAGCCGAACCAGGAAAAAACCCTGGTAGTTTACCACACGGACAACACGCAGCTAAAAATGTTGGTGTTTCCGTTGTGCGTGCAGGAAGAGAATTAGAACTAGACCAAAACTTAGTAAATAATTATGATCCTACAGAACGCTGGTGGGGAATTGAAATTGAATTTAACCCGTTACTTGATGATATTTTTGGTGTGACTAATAACAAACAATCAGCCCGGAATTTTGGCGAAATTTTACAACTTGATATTGAGTCTTTATTAGAAGAAGGTAAAACAGTTACTCAATTAAAAGAAGAATTACTTCAAGATGAAGATCCAAAACTGCCTTTATTGGAATTAGCCCATAAAATCAGTAGTCAACTAAGCTTAATTCGTCGCTTAATTAAAAATCAAACAAAAGGTACTCGTACCGCCACTGAAAAACGCCATGACCCTTATAAACCTGAAAAAGTTGCAACTACTGTCACTCAAGAGCGTAAATCACAAGGTTATAAAGGTCAAAGTGATGCAGATGAAAAATTACCCAAAGAAGAACGCAAACAAGTTATTAAAGAAACTCTCCAAGAAGAAGGAGTGACAGAAACTAAAGCCGAATTATTAGCCGCCACAACAGTAGATGATGGCTTGAAATATACCTTTGTCGAAGCACCGCTTGATACTCCTGCTTTTTTCTCTGTTAAACCCAGAGGCGGAGCGATTATTGTTACTCTAAATACTAACCATCCAGCTTATCAAAACTTAGTTGAAATCTTAGAAGAAGATGTTGATAAAGCTGATGTAGATACTTTACGTTCTCGGTTAGTTAATTCTTTGGATGGATTAAAATTACTCTTGATGGCATGGGCAAGATATGAAGATGAGCAGCCAGAGGGTAAATTTAAAGAAAATGCTCAAGATACGCGCATTGATTGGGGGAGAGTTGCTAGGAGGTTTTTAGAGAATGAGTAGTGAAGTGATAAAATAATGTCTAATGAACCACAAGATGACCCGTTTTTTACAGAACTCTGTCAAGAATACGCATCCTCAGAAATCGCAGAAATTGAAAAATACTTAACAGAGTGGGATAAAGCAAGTTATATCAGCGTTTCCCATAACATTTTAGATCATGCCGCTAGAAAAGAAATTGACCCGTTAAAATTACTCCGTAAAGCACATAATTTTAACAAAAAAGGAGCAATAAGAGTACCAAAAACAGGTTATCGTCAAGATAGTTCAGCCGTTTATCGTAAAGGAAATGAATATTTAATTGTGCGTCCAGATAAATTTGGAACTGAAAAAATTGTCACCTATGGAGTGAACGATGACTAATACTACCCTGACTAATCAAAATCCTGAACTAACTAAAAATTATATCATTCAACTGTTAGCTCAGTTAACGATTGACTACCAAAATAGTAAATTAGAAAGACAGGCGATCGCTCATCAATTACCTGTGTCAGAAACAGAATTTACATTATTAGAAGAAATTGAACTATTAACTACAGATATTCGCGGTTATGGTAGTCAGATTAAAGCCAGAGGGTATATAGAAAATCCACAACAAGCAATTGAACAATTAAAACAAAAACGAGTGTTTGATGTTCCGAGTATTTCCCAATTGTATTTGCATAACTCTCATGAATACGAAAATATTAAATCATACCTAAGAATGTTAGATTATTTAAGACTCTTAATTTTAGAATATTTAACTTCTCAGTAAAAGTGATTAAATCTCACGCAAAGGCGCAAAGACGCAAAGGGGTGAGACAGTTGTTATCATAATTCTCTGCGTTCCTTTGCGTTGACTTAGCGTTACTCTGCGTAAAAAAAATGACCAGCATAATCTACCTAGACTACCACTCAACTACTCCCGTTGACCCCAGAGTAGCTGAGAAAGTCATGTACTATATGACTACCGCCTTTGGTAACGCCAATAGTGTAGATCATGATTATGGTAATGCAGCCGCAAAAGCAGTTAAACAAGCACGTCAACAAATAGCAGACTTAATCAACGCCTCGCCCAAGGAAATTATCTTTACATCCGGCGCAACGGAAAGCATTAATTTAGTAATTCAAGGGCAAATTACACAACAAAATACCCCCGCCAAAATTATTGTTTCCCCAGTAGAACACAAAGCCGTTATAGATACTTGCAAAGCCTTAGTTAAAAAAGGACTGGCGGAAATTATTTGGTTAAAAGTCAATCAACAAGCACAGCTTGATTTAGAACATTTGGAAAAAGTCTGTGCTGATGGTGCGGCTTTACTCTGTGTGATGGCGGCTAACAATGAAGTCGGGACAATTTACCCCATCAAAAAAATTGGCGCGATCGCCTCATCCTACCACATCCCTTTTTTATGCGACGCATCCCAAGCCGTCGGCAAAATTCCCGTCAATTTTCAAGACTGGGGGATTACTTATCTGGCGATTTCAGCACATAAACTCTATGCACCCAAAGGCGTGGGTGTATTAGTAGTGAGGAAAAATCATCTTCTCCCACCGATGATTTACGGTGGTGGACATCAACAGGGACTCAGATCAGGTACACTCAACGTCCCCGGAATCGTCGGTTTGGGGGAAGCTTGCAGATTGAGACGCTTGGAGATGGAACAAGATGAAAGTGCGATCGCTATTTTACGAGATCAGCTACAAAACCAACTCCAAGCCGCAATTCCCGATTTAGTGGTGAATGGGGACTCAAACCACCGTTTATCGGGTAATTTACACATTTCCATCCCCGATATTTCTAATACCGCCATCATTGCGCGAGTACGTCAGCAATTAGCTATTTCCACAGGTGCAGCTTGTTCATCAGGCGTTGTTGCACCTTCTCATGTTTTACAAGCAATGCACCTTCCCGAAAATATCATTGAAGGCTCATTGAGAATTGGTATTGGTAAATTTACAACTAAGATAGAAATTGCAAAAGCAGCTGATTTGCTCATTGATGCAGTCAACACCATCCGTCAAATTTTATAAGAACTTTTTAGACAATTTCTCATTTTTTATAAATTAAAAATACTGAACCAATAAAACCAGGATTTTCTACATAAACTTTATCATTATAGTAAAGCCCTGGTGACATACCACCATCAAATAAAATTCCTTCTTGAATTCTCCCCAAACAATTTTTACGGGCAATCCCCTCTAAAACATCATCAAATTTATCTGGCGTTAGCTCTTGATTCGTTGATGATACTTCAATATTAGAATTAGCCTTGATATCATTAACCAAAAGAATTACATAACCCTTAGTCGTAATAGCCGCCATAGACCGATTCGTTGCTTGTTTACAGGCTAATTCCCCTAAATCTTGGCAAATATCTTTAAATTTACCTTGACGATAAAATCTCCCGTTACCGCCTACTAAGTTGTAATTCAGAATATTATTTGCTCGTCTACCGGCTTGAATTGTCGCCTGTCTTTGCTGAGGTTTACCACCAGAAATCCCAAAGGAAGAACGTCTATTTTTAAAATCTCCAGCATACTCAATACCACGGGAAATATTTAACCCTTGAGGTTTATTTTCTGGATCTATATAATCGGCATTAATTGCTGCTATGGGTTTTTTACCATTAAGCAGAGAGTTATTATCAGTAATAATTTCTCGAAACTGTTTTGGGATGTATTCTCTCCTAATTCTGCCTCTGCCGTCTTTAGCATAGATTGCATGAGCTAAACCCACATTGACTTTAAAATCTAGTGCCTCAGACTTAGGATTAAAAACAATTACATGATTAATACCTTTAGCAAATTTCTCACCTCGATTATTAGTCTTGAAAAATTCAATACTAAATTGAGGATTTTCCCCAAGACAAGCTTTTACTGGCCTTGCGGCTGAACTAGTATCAAACTTACTACAACTTGATAATAGACTACCAACAATAGCAACTATAGATAAAGTAATTATCTTTGGAATAGACATACAAAATAAAAACCCACTACAGCCTAGACTATAGCGGGTGTTGATTCAAAATTCCAATGAGGGTTGGGGACTGGGAGGTAGAAAGGAGGGGGGCAGGGAGCAGGGAGAAAAGGGGAAATTTTTCTCCCCCTTGCCCCCTGCCCCCTGCACCAATTCTTCTTCTATTCCCTAACTTAAGACAGCCATTCTAAAACAGCTTCATCTTTGGTGTTGGTGTTCCGAGATGGGGTTTCACGCTCGAATTTCATGTGGATGGAACGGGTTTGTTCACCATCAGCTGCGACAGCCAAAATGGGGTAGTCAATTAAGCCGTCTTGGAAGGACATCTGGAAGCGGAATGTACCATCGGGATTGAGTTTGATGGGACGACCACCAATTGTGACGGTTGCATCTGGTTCGGTTGCACCGTAAACAATTAACTCAGCGTCAGCAATTAACCAGAACTTGCGAGGACGTACGGGAACGGCGGAAGCAGAGAAGCCTACACCAGACATTCCCACGCCGGACATATTGATACCGGAAGCGGTGGGAACTGCCCACATACCTACACCAGAGGGGAAGATGTAAGAACTGATGGCTTGTTCGGGACGCACAGAACCAGGAACGTGTTGCATAGAACCGAACAGAGAACCAGCCACCCGTTGCGCTTCGGCGGATTCTGCCAAGCCAAAGATTTGGTCGTAGATGGGGTTGCCATTTGCACCGACTGCGGCAACTTTCTTGGCGGGGGGTACGAGTTCGTAAAGGGTTTTACCGCGTAAATCTTCCTCAAAGTTGACGGTGATGAAGACATCTTCAATCCAGTCAGAGGGATATACGGGGGGAATGTGAACGCGAGCTGAACGAGCTAGCACCAACCAACGTCCATCAAAAGCACGATAACCGATATCGATGACATAATCGCGATCGCTCACAGGAATGGGAATATACCATTCTCTTGCTAGTTCATCGGCAGGATACTCTTGAATACTGTGGGGGCTTTGATATTCAAGATCGATGTCGGTGACATCATAAATCCGTAGTGCCAGTTGTTGTCCCCCTTGCCGACGCAAATCTTCTTTATGCTCGTTGGGAACATCCCAGTAAGCATAAGCCCATTGCGGATCACGGGGTAAGAGTACAATCCGGCTGTCACCGTAACCACCAGGTAAATCCACTAATTCTTCGTCAACATCAGCTAGAGAACCACCGGTACGGTCTTCTTGACCTAGTTCAAATTTTGCAGCTTCCACGGTTTCTTGTGCCTCCAGTGAACGAGATGGGTTAAGCGTCGCTTTTTGACGTTGAACTTCTTGAATTGATGCTAGTAACTGAGATTTCCTCATCCGGCTATAACGAGAGATGTTGAATTCGCTGGCAACTTTACGTAATTGCCGCAGTGTCATCTCTTCTAGCGGTGGGCGTTCTTTTGCCATGAATTTTGGCCTCCAGTAGCTTGAAAGGTAAATTATTTCTCTGGGTAACAAAATGCTTGGTTAGATGCCCAGATGAATTTCTTATGCCTGACTCCTGGTTTTGCCCAGTGTGTTGTTTAGTCTTTTGTTAAATAGAAGGGTTCATCCTTTCAATTCTTACTCATGCCAAAATCAGCACTTTGGGATTGTGAGAAGTCACTTATTAAGTTTGTTAAATGAATATTAACTAGTAACCCCGGCTAGGGATCAAGGGGTGTCAACGGGCTTTTTTGCCTATTTGACGAACTTATTAGCCCTCGTGGGATCAATTTGTTATGATCCCCTGACATTTATACCTATTCATGGTAGCTTAATGTCATGGAACCTTGATTTTATTGATGCGTTTAATAGTATTTAAGCTTATTAATTAGTGCTAAGTGCTGAGTTTTGAGTGCTGTTAGCGGAAGCGGGGCGTTGAGCAGCGTGCTGAGTAGACATACCAGTCACCCTTTCATGCTTGGACATGAAATAAGTTTCATCGGTACTACCTTTTACCTTTTGCCTTTTGCCTTTTACCTTAATTCACCACAGCCGACATACTTTGAATCCGCCAAGTCCCTTCTTGCCGAACTAATTCATAACGCACGCGCAGATTGTCGTCCTCAGAGTTTACTTGTTGACCATTCCTATAAAATTGGGTCATTTCCTTGACGTTAGCTCTGACGATCGCCCGATTGGGGTCTTGCTCTGATGAGTTGACTTCGCTGACGGTGACGCTGTGACTATAAAGGCGATAGTTACCTGTCGCTCTCACTTGTTGGGCAGTAAATCGCCACTGTGACAAAGCAGAACCAGTTAAAATATCTGCTAAACCGTCAATTTCGTGGTTAGGGCCAAGAGCCGCAGCTTTAGTAGATAACCAAGTTTTAATCACTCCTTCGGCGATCGCTTCTGTTATGGCTCCATCCTGTTGAAACGCGCCGTTGCTCTCCAGCGTCGTTACTACCGGTTCATTAATCTGAGTCAGAAATGGTTCTGCGACTACCGCCGGTGTTGGCGAGAATACATTTCTCAAAGCACCAAAAACAGTCGAAACTAATAACCAAAACACCAAAATACCCGCCATAGACAAAAACACAGTCCACACTAAGCGTGTTCTACCGTCTAACTTGCTGATCAAGTTACGTTGAGTGTGGGGACGATGATGTTCTGTGTTTTTGGGTGCAGTCGGTTTGCGTCGCCTGCGTTGGGTGGTGGGGCGTGGTTGGGTACTGGGATGATGATTAGCCCTCGCGGTACGCTCTACGCCTGACATTGATGTTGGTGTCTGGGAATTTGGTGTGCCAGTGTATGGTGGTATGGGCGGGGTTTGTTCTCGGACTCTCTGAGAATTTACTGGTTCTGGAACTCTGTAATTTTGGGTTGTGGGTAACTCTGGATCTGGTGTGCGGTGGTTATTAGACTCGGTGCGAGTATTACCTGGATGAGAGTTACGATTTTGGGGACGATTAATTACTTTCCATTCGTTGGTGACTTCTGCATCCGTAGGTAAAGCTTCTAGATAAGCTTGTACTTGCGGGTTAGCAAAATAATCTTTCAATGATGCTGGTTGTTTGGCTAAGTCCCGAAAATGGGGAAATACTTCATTGTGTAGCCATTGTTCGGCGTAAAGACACAAACCAGGCAGTAAATCAGGTGAATCCTGCGATTTTTCCCGAATAAAAGCTAAAGACTCATATTCCTGACTCAATTCTAAGACGCGGGTAGCTTCTTCCGTTTGTCCTAGCAGTAGCGCACACAAGGACTGTTCTAAATGCACATCTTGCCGTTTCGCCAACCGCATCAGCATTTGCTTGGCATGACGAATTAAAGCGGGTTGACGGTTGGTAAATCCCCGTGCAATTGAGGCGTAAACCGCTAAATAGGTGGCTACCGCCGAAGGACGTTTGCTTTCTGCTTCAAAAAGTTTGTGTTGTTCAGCAACTGTTAAGTAGTGTCGTAGTTGCTGGATAAAGCGGAGAAAGTCGTCTATGCTCAGGCCTGATTCATCATTGCCATTGCCATCAATACCACCGCGATCGTCTAAAATACCTTGCAGTAAATCCAGACCTTGATGGCGTTCTATTGTCTGTTCCAAAGGTAAGGCCAGTAGTTCCAAAATCCGGTATGGGCGTAACTTGTATAAGTCAGCTTGAATTTCCCCTTGGACATTGGTAAACAAACCTTCACGCGCCAGCATTTCTTGCCCAGTTTCCAAAGAAAGGGCGGCGTTTTCATAGTGACCTTGCTGCCATTGCTCACGACCCAATTCTAAACAAGCCAAAGCCACCGTCAAGATAATATCTGGACGTTCGGCAGTTTGCAGAAAATCTTCTGCTGCCAAATGCACACCCTTTTTCGACCCTGCACCGTTTTGATTACCCAGATAGGTACGACCTAGTTTCAGCACTAGTTCGTATTCTCCTAACTCTTGCAAAATTAACAAAGCACCAACTAGCTCCTCAGAGGCTACCTCGATACTGAGATTGTGAGCATCGAGTCTACCCTGATGATCGTGAGGACGATTTTCTAGGGCTACTTTGGTAGTACCAGGGCTATCTGGGTCATAGGCATGAGCAAGATATAGCTGGTCGTAACTACTGCGTTCCTTGGGATCAGATAAAACCACGTAAGCTTCTTCTATAAGTTGTTTACGGGAAGCAATGGCTGCTTGAGAATACTCCCTTCGGGGCAATTGGACAATGCGATCGCTATAAGCTTGTCGCAACTGTTCCTCGCTTGCGGCCAAAGGCAGTCCTAAAATTCGGTAGTAATCAAGCGGAATTCGCACAGCCTACTTCCCCTGCACCGTGATCAACATAATTCACCTAGAGCATTCCAGGCCTGTAAAACCGTGCCACAATCATACGGTGAATAATACCGTGCCGGACTTACACTATTAAGTGTATATTGCAACAACTAATTTTGTTGCTTCCTAAAATTTGTGTCATATTCTAGTACCAACATTTTGCCTTCGCCTAGAAAGTGCTGATATTTTGTCTTAATTCTTAGTAATTTTCCTGACCATAAATGTTATCAGCTTTTGAGCATATAAAACTTAACTAGCAGCCTTCGTTGACACAAAGTCCTGTTGGTACAAACCAGTATGATTTATTTTTACTCGGAGATTTATCTGTCTATAACAGTTAAATCGGAAGATGCACCACTTGAGAATAGGAGTTGAGCAATATTAAAGAACCAGAATATATCACAAGAAAACTTTTCTGGCAATCATTTGCATATATATTTAAGATTTTGGCGAGGATTTTTTCTAAACTGTTCATAGGTATGCAGAAACCAAGCTATCCTGAGTGATAGCCTATGAACGGGAACGGGTAATAGTAAAGTGAAAAGATAAGAAGTTTACCAGGGAGATATATCACCATATTTCCTTGAAAAACTGTGAATTAGCCCTTTAATTCCCAAATATTCCCTATAAAGATTTCTGGTGCTGAAAAATTGGTTGTGGACTCTAGCAAAACTCTGTAAAGACAGCAAACTTGTTGAGAGAACAACCTATAGAAAATGGTAAATTTCGACTTGAGGATAGGAATACTAAAAAATAATGATTCAAGAACGCGCGTTACCTAAATTTGATACCGCCTCAGTCCAGATCAGCAAAGAGACTGGCTTACTTTTATATGAAGACATGGTTTTAGGGCGTTTCTTTGAAGACAAGTGCGCCGAAATGTACTATAGAGGCAAAATGTTTGGTTTTGTCCATTTATATAACGGACAAGAAGCCGTTTCCTCTGGTGTAATTAAAGCCATGCGTCCAGGGGAAGATTTTGTTTCCAGTACCTACCGCGACCACGTCCACGCTTTAAGCGCGGGAGTACCAGCAAAAGAAGTCATGGCAGAACTATTCGGTAAAGCTACAGGTTGTAGTAAAGGCCGTGGTGGCTCGATGCACATGTTTTCTGCTGAACACCGTCTGTTAGGTGGTTACGCTTTCGTAGCTGAAGGTATTCCTGTCGCTGCTGGTGCCGCCTTCCAAAGTAAATATCGCCGTGAAGTCTTGGGTGATCCCAATGCTGACCAAGTAACCGCTTGTTTCTTTGGAGATGGTGCTGCTAACAACGGCCAGTTTTTTGAAACCCTCAACATGGCAGCCCTATGGAAATTGCCAATTATTTTCGTGGTAGAAAATAATAAATGGGCAATTGGCATGGCACACGATCGCGCCACCTCCGATCCTGAAATCTACAAAAAAGCCAGCGTCTTCAACATGGTGGGCGTAGAAGTTGATGGTATGGATGTATTAGCAGTACATTCCGTAGCCCAAGAAGCCGTAGCCCGCGCCCGTGCAGGAGAAGGCCCCACCCTCATCGAAGCCCTCACCTACCGCTTCCGTGGTCACTCCCTAGCAGATCCAGACGAACTGCGGAGTAAAGCCGAAAAAGACTTTTGGTTCTCCCGTGATCCCATCAAAAAGCTAGCAGCTTACTTGATTGAGCAGAACTTAGCAGACGAAGCAGAATTAAAAGCGATCGACAACAAAATTCAGGCACTCATCGACGATGCCGTAAAATTCGCCGAAAGCAGCCCTGAACCAGACCCCAGCGAGTTGTACCGCTTTATTTTTGCCGAAGACGAATAGAGGAGGCAGGGGGGCAGGGGAGGCAGGGGAGGCAGGGGGGCAGGGAGCAGGGGAGACAAGGGAGATTTTTAACTCCACATCCAATTCCCCATTCCCCATGCCCCATGCCCCATGCCCCCTGCCCCCTGCCCCATATCCTAAGATGGAGGACTAATCCTGTGTTTAGTATTGCCACTCAACAACAACAGTACAAAACCTATATCTTGGCTGATGAAACCGCAGGTGCTTATTTGGAAGTCGTACCAGAACGGGGCGGTATTATTACCCGTTGGCAAGTTAAGGGTGAAGAAATTCTTTATTTGGACACTGAACGCTTTGCCAATCCTGAGTTAAGCGTCAGGGGCGGAAATCCGATTTTATTTCCCATCTGTGGTAACTTACCCGATAACACCTACACCCTCAACGGTCAGCAGTACACCCTTAAACAACATGGCTTTGCTCGTGATTTACCTTGGGTAGTAACTGAACAAGCTACTAAAGACAACGCTGCACTTACTATTGTTCTGAACAGTAACGCACAAACCAAAGCGGTTTATCCTTTTGATTTCCAACTAGTGTTCACTTATGTTGTCCAAGGGAACACCCTAGAAATTCAACAGCAATATCACAATCTCTCCTCTACAGACCTACCCTTTTCTGCTGGATTTCATCCTTACTTCCTGACGGGGGATAAAAATCAACTAGAATTTGCTATTCCCTCCCAAGAATATCAAGACCAGAAAAGCAAAGAAGTTCATCCCTTTGATGGCAATTTTGACTTTAACCGTGATGAAATCGATTTTGCTTTTAAACAGATTAGCTCTCAGTCTGCGAGTGTGACAGACCATAGCCGCAAGCTGAAACTGTCCATAGATTACGACGATATCTTTTCTATGCTGGTATTCTGGACAATCAAGGGCAAAGAGTTCTATTGTCTGGAGCCTTGGAGCGCGCCCCGTAACGCTCTCAATACAGGTGAAAAGCTGACTCTGCTGGCTCCTGGAGCTAGTCACACAGCCTCGATCAAATTAACGGCAAATTTTTTCTAGCAACCCCTTTACAAATCTACAGATATTGGTGCTATAATAGTTAAGTTGCGAAATGCAAAGCGGGTCGCTAACTCAACGGTAGAGTACTCGGCTTTTAACCGATTAGTTCCGGGTTCGAATCCCGGGCGACCCATAAAATCCTAAATAAAGTATATCAATCGAAATAGTTATTATCCTAGTTTCTGTTTGAATAAAAAATGTCGTAGTTTTAACCACCACGACATTACCTTGATATTTAGTAAAGATATTCGTCTATCGGGAATCCACAGCGTATTGAATTAACTGGCTGAGGCGATGACGTAAGGTTTCTAGTCCTAAACGCTGACTAGCAGAAATAAACACAGCTAAAGGAAACTCTTCTTGGGCTAAAGCTAGAGTTGTGCTGTCTACTTGATCAATTTTGTTAAAAGCCACCAATGCAGGGCCGGGCGTGACTGGCATTTGGGCGAGAATTTCCCGCACTGCGCGGATGTGACTTAACCAGGCTGGATGGGATAAGTCTACTAAGTGTAGTAAAGCATCAGCTTCTGTGACTTCCTCTAAGGTGGCGCGGAAGGCATCCATGAGGGATGCGGGTAACTCGTGGATAAACCCTACTGTATCTGTAATCAGAATTTCTTGGGTTTCACCATTTTCAGCCCCAGGAATCGCTAAACGGCGTGTTGTGGGGTCGAGAGTCGCAAATAACTGGTCGGCGGTGTATACTTCGGCGTTGGTGAGAGCATTTAATAAGGTTGATTTGCCTGCGTTGGTATAACCAACTAACGCCACCGAGGGAACTTCTTGATGTTGGCGGCGTTGGCGTAAGCGGGAACGATGTGCTTGTAATTGGTTGACTTCTTGTTGTAGTCGGGAAATGCGTCTTTGAATGGCGCGGCGTTCGGTTTCTAATTTAGTTTCACCAGGGCCGCGAGTCCCAATACCACCCCCTAGTCGAGACATTGCCTGTCCTCTACCAGTGAGTCTAGGCAGCATATATTCTAACTGTGCCAGTTCCACTTGTAATTTACCGGCGCGGGATTGAGCGCGTTGAGCAAAGATATCTAAGATAACTTCAGTGCGGTCAACGACTCTAATCCCAATTTGCGCTTCTAGGTTGCGGACTTGGGCGGGTGAGAGGTCGCGGTCAAAGACGACAAGAGTACATCCCAAGGTTTGGGCTGTGAGGGCGACTTCTTGGACTTTACCTTCACCGATGACGGTTTGGGGATGAATGCGCGATCGCTTTTGTTGTACTGTCTGTAATACATCACCACCAGCCGTATCTACTAGGCGCGCTAATTCCGCCACGGTGTCGTGAAATTGTTGGAGTGACATTTCATCAGTCATCACACCCACAATTAACACGCGGTCGTGGTCAGCATCAACTTCCTGGGCGACAAATTCCCGGCTGAATTCTGCTTCTAGCCCTTCCACCAAATCGAGGAAATCTTGCTGTGCGAGTTCCTCTAAATTCAGAGGTGGGGAAATACTCCAATTAGCAGATTTACCATTGCTCGACCCCAAAAAGGCGATACTAGGAGTTAACACACGGGCATCTTGCGGGACTAAGTGCGCTAAATAAGCTTCTTTAACGTAGCCTGTAGCCCCACCACCACGCCGTGTAAACCCTGTCCCAGTAATATTAATTACCGCCAACGCATCTAGACGTTGCATAGCCATTGCAGTCAGTGCCGCTTCGTTAGGCGGTTCTGGCTTGAGATGAGTCGCGATGCAACGGATACCACTGAGACGCTCCGCACCATAACGGGGTAATTCCATAGGGGGAATTTGGGTTTGACGCGGAGTGCCTACGCCAACACGAATCACTTGTCCGCGACGGTTGACGTAGGCACATACGGGTAGGTTAATTTCCGTGCTGATAGCCGCCAAACGCTGGGAAAACTCAGGCGTAGTGATGCGATCGCCTGGGATGCGTTGGTGGTACAGTCGCTGTAGTTGTTTCAGCTGACTGGATTTTAAACCCTGAAGATTTCCGAAAATAGTTTCTATAGGCGTTTCGACCAGTAAACTGGCCCCCCGAATCCTTCTATTGTCTATTTTACAACAGTGCTAAGACTGCAAACTCAATCTCTTTGGGGTTGCGAAATCAATTCAAAATTCAAAATTCAAAATTCAAAATTTTAAAAAAGTAGTGAGCAATAAGTAATGGGTAGTCAATAGTCATTACTCATTACTCATTACTCATTACTCATTACTTATTACTCATCCCCCTTTGATGCGTAAGTCCTGATTAATTCAGTGGCTCGACTATGGTGCGTAAGCCATTACTACTGAGGACTTTTTGCATTTCATCGGCGTTATTGCGATCGCTAAACACACCTACTTGCATGACTCTACGACTTTGCCAAATGGTGGGAAAAGCACCAGGAGCAAGGGTTTTTACTAATTCTTGCTCGGTTTCGCTGGATGTCTCTACTACCACACGGTAACGCACACCTGCGGGTGTAGATGGAGAATTACTAGCAAAACTGGTTGTATAAATCTGTGGTGCGGAGATTTTTTGCATATTCTGGGTATTACCCAGGGGAATATCACCATTAGGAACGAGTAACGGCTGATTATTTCTCACAGTAGTCACTGTAGGGGCTGGTGTATTTGCTGTTGGTTGGGATGGTGAGAGGTTTGCTGGCCATGATGGTGTTTCTGTTTGAGGCGCAGCAAATTCAATGGTATTGTGATCAATCCGCACATAATTCAATTGTGCCTGTGCAGCTTGGGTTGGTACGGGAGGTAAAGAAGTAGTTTTTTTGCTGGCTACTGGGGTTTTCCGTCTGCTGTTGCTGGTGGGTGTGCGCTGGGGAACTGATGCAGGGAGTTGATTGTATTTAGGTAAAGTCAGGGGTGTATTTGCTGGTGTTAAGGGGGATAACTGACTTTGACTGGGATTTGGTGCTGTTGGTTCGTCAGTCACACCAGGAGCCGTAAAGACGATTTCATTATTAGTAGTTAGTTGTTGGTTATTAGTTTGGGTAACAGATGGGGAATTAAAAGTTACTTGACCGGCGACGCGTTGAGTATTGATGGTGTTACCGACTGCAACAACCAGCTGTTTAGCAGCACTGGCGTTAATGTCATAGCGTTGGTTATTACGGAATTCATTTTGGCCTGCTTCTGTAGCGTTACCTAAATCGGGTAGGGCTTGGGCGATCGCTACTAAACCATCTTCTTTACTATTTGTAATTACATTCTGGCGTAAAATTGGACGAGCCTTACCTTGGACAATAATCCCGGCTCGATTATCTTGCAGTCGATTACCTATTAATATCGGTGCAGCATTTTGCGTCACATTGATCCCGAAACCAGTCTGCACAAAGATATTTTCCCGAATTTGGGCTTGGGAAGTACCACTAATTGTGATTCCATTAGCTCCATTACGGTCAAAGTAATTCTTAGTAATTGTCGGCGTACCTTTACCAGCCACAGCTACACCATCTTGGGTGCTACCTGTAAATGTATTGGCTGTAATTACCGGATTACTAGATTCAATCCATAAACCGTAACCACGAGGATTAGTGTTAGTGACAGTCACCCCCGTTAACTCGGCTTGGTTAGCACCCACGATAGCAACGTTCTGTCCGCCAAAACTACGACTGAGAAATTGTCCTCCGCCTTGAATAATGATTCCCTGTCCCTGGTTGGTGGGATCTCCTTGAATAGTGACACCAGCCTTGAGCATTAAAGGAAACACTTCTCCTGTTGCCTCAGTGTAAGTCCCAGGAGCTAATTTAATCACTGTATTAGCCGTGGCAACTTGCAAAGCTTGGGTAATTGTTCGCCAGGGAGCGTTTTCACTGCCATTGCCTGTTTTGTCATCTCCGACACTGGGGTTGACAAAGAGGATATTAACCTGAGAGATTGTTCTTTCACCCAGGGGCATTTGATTTGATACAGGTGGTACTTGAGCAACAACGCGACAAAAGCTGCTGCTAAGTAACGTTATGCCCACTACCCCCAAGGTGCATATTAAGGAGAAACTAAAAATTGGATACTTCGCTGACACCATCTTAGATGGTTGAGATAGCAAAGTATTTAATCTAGGATATCTAGGCGACAAAATGAGGGAAATCACCTTCACACCACTCCTTAGAAATAATAATAAGTTTTCACACTTGCAAATATTTCAGTATGTCGATTATGTTATCCGCTATATTGACCAATTGGCTATTTTGATTACAAAGTAATTAGTGAGGGACTGGGATACAGGAAGCAGGGGGGCAGGGGGCAGGGAGAAATGGGGAAATTTTTCTCCCCCCTGCACCCTGCACCCTGCACCAATTCCTCTTCTATGCCCTATTCCCAGAATTATCGAGGTACATCGCAACTATGAAAGAGGCTGGCTATTACGATGAAAGCATTACTAATGGGGTTGTTGTAATGGTCACAGCCCAAGGTCAACAAACGCATATACAGCAGGTTGTCTACCGCATTTTAGATGCTAATTTAGATCGTGCGCGTGAAGGTTTGCGAATTATTGAAGAGTGGTGTCGGTTTGGTTTGAATAATACCTCTATGACAGAGGAGTGTAAGCACCTACGCCAAGAGGTCGCTAGTTGGCACACGGCGGAGTTAAGGACGGCGCGAGACACAGCAGGGGATATCGGTACAGAATTAAGTCACCCCCAAGAAGAACAACGTTCGGGGATCAAGTCTTTGTTACAGGCGAATTTTTGCCGAGTCCAAGAAGCTTTGCGGGTAGTGGAAGAATACGGTAAGCTTTATCACCCCAGTATGGGTAAAGCTTTTAAGCAAATGCGTTATCAGGTTTACACCCTAGAAACTAATTTGATGGGTTACGAACGTCATCAATTATTGTGGCGATCGCGTTTATATCTAGTAACATCTCCTTCTGATAATTTACTGGAAACTGTAGAGGCTGCCCTTAAAGGGGGATTGACTTTAGTACAGTATCGTGACAAAGAAGCCGATGATACTGTGCGTTTAGAACAGGCCATCAAGCTACGGGAACTGTGTCATAGCTACGGCGCGCTATTTATGATGAATGACAGAGTAGATTTAGCTTTAGCTGTTGATGCAGATGGCGTACATTTGGGACAACAGGATATGTCCATTGCCATTGCCCGCCAATTACTAGGCCCACAACGCTTAATTGGTCGTTCTACCACCAATCCCCAAGAAATGCAAAAAGCCATTGCAGAAGGAGCAGACTATATAGGAGTCGGGCCAGTTTATGAAACTCCTACCAAACAGGGTAAACCTGCGGCTGGGTTAGAATACGTCCGTTACGCTGCACAAAACAGCACTATTCCTTGGTTTGCTATTGGTGGGATAGATCCCAATAATATTAATGATGTAATTGATAGTGGTGCAGAAAGGGTAGCAGTAGTGCGATCGCTCATGCAAGCTGAACAACCTACTTTAGTAACTCAATATTTACTCTCTCAACTCAATCGAGTGAAAGCGAGATAGTCAATAGTCAATAGTCATTAGTCATTAGTCATTAGTCATTAGTCATTAGTCGTTAGGGAACAGGGAACAGGGAACAGGGAACGGCTTTTCTCATCTCCAACCTTGTCTACCTTGTCTACCTTGTCTACCTTGTCTACCTTGTCTACCTTGTCTACCTTGTCTACCTTGTCTACCTTGTCCCCAATCCCCAATCCCCTCTCTGTGAATTGTTTATGTCTGCTCAAGTTACTTTACAAGTAAACGGGGAAACTCATAGTTGTGTTTCCCAGACTCTTTTACCTGATTTACTCCAACAATTGGGTTTTAATCCTCGGTTGGTGGCGGTGGAGTATAACGGCGAAATTTTACACCGTCAGTTCTGGGAACAAACTACGGTACAATCAGGCGATCGCTTAGAAGTGGTCACAATTGTAGGTGGCGGATAGGTGAAAATAGGGAATAGGGCATTGGGCAAGCAGGAAGTGTGGGAGGTGTGGGAGGTGTGGGAAGAAATCTTTCCCCCCTCTCTCCCCACACTCCCCACACTTCCCCATCTTCCCAGTCCCCAATCCCCAATCCCTATCCCCCAAAATATAAGGAACGATGCAAAGTCCTACGTTTGGCTAGTTCTTTACCTTGATGACCAAGCTTCTCTCGTAACTGTTGGTCTTGACATAGTTGTTTAAAAGCTTGAAACACTTCGTAGCCAGATTTAGGATTGACTAGTAAGCCGTTTTCCTCATGATGCACTATGTCAATTAATGCCGAATTACGAGAGGCTATGACAGGTTTACCAAAATAACTGGCTTCTAAAGAAACTACCCCAAAACCTTCTAAGTAGCTAGTTGCTGTCTTAGATGATGTCAGCATGGCGAAGATATCACAGGCTGCATAGTAGCCTGCTAGTTCTTCGGGAGGTACATAGCCTGTAAAGTGTACTCGCTTGTCTACTCGCAATCTTTGCGCTAAAGCTTTCAGTTCGGACTCACAATCACCTTGACCACAGATTATATAGTGAACATCCACGCCAATGGTTAACAGTAGTGGTAAGTTTTCAATGACGCGTTCAAAGCTTTTTTGTTTGACTAAGCGTCCTACTGAGAGTATAACTACGGCTGTGGTAGGAATATGGTAGTTTTGGCGTATCTGAGAGCTTAATTCATCTAAATTTTGGGAGTTATTACTTAAGCCAAACTTTTCTGGTCTGACTACTGGATGAATTACATGGGTGGGTGTTTGTAAGCGAAAGTTGTTTCTGAGGTACTTTTGTGTAGCTGAACTATTACAGACGATTCCGGCGGCGCGTTTGAGTGTGAGTTTAAATAGCGATCGCCATAAAGGATTACGTGCAGCATACACTAAATCTCTACCGTGCAAGTAAATGAAAAAGCGTACAGGTAAAACATAACTCAGCAGCAACAAAGCCGGAAATTCGTATCCATGTCCCCATTCAATGTAGCTGTAGTGGTAGCGAAAATAGAGTTTGATTGCTAGTACAAATGAACATACTAAATTAAACCCAGGTTGTAAAAAATTCCCCAGAAAACTACCTAACCAGTGTCTCAGATTAGGCCAGCGATACACCGGAAACTGTTGCGCTTGGTCAAATACTTGATCACCCGCACAACTAGCAGTCAAAACAATTACTTCCTCTGGATCTTGCAAACAGCGATTGTAGAGATATTCTCCAATCACCGCTTCCTTCGGCAAAAACAGGCGCGAGATGACTAAAATATCTGGCGATGCAGTTTTATCTCTAATTTTCGTTGCTAGTTGCGAGACTTGTTCCATGTTGATTTTGATTGATTGACAGCAAATCCGTTGTAATTATTCATCCTCATCACTGTATTTATGCGTATTAATACAGTGTGCCTTGAGTAAACTCACTATCAGAAATAGCCGAGAAGTTGCTCACATCCACTATTATTTCTTTATATTTTTTACTTTCTTCTATTACCTCCATTCAGTAATTTGATGAAATCTATTTTCCTGGATGATTGTACTGATGAATCCACTGACCCTAGTATCTAAATTTTCTCCTCTTTTTTTCTTTTAGCCAATAACTCAACCCGAAACGCTAGGTATTTACACAATTTTTTGGAAAAAATTTACATTACTTTACAAAAACATCTGTGATGAGGACATAGGTATACGGAGAGCCGCGAACAGGTTTAAAATTCCTCTGCCATATAGATGAGTGCTGAAACTCCGTGGTTCATCTATCTGTTATCTGCTGTATTTGGCACTTGATTGTCAGTAGAGCGGTGTAAATATTTTGTAGTTGAGGTAAAGCAGTAAAGAAGGGGGTTTTAGCCTGGTTGACTTTTATTAACATCGTTGTGTTTTCCCATCGACTTACTGACTAAGTGGAGAAGATAATGATACTTGGTCTTGAAAATCGAGTGCATCCAGGTGGTTATAACTATATTTTAGAAGATAAAATATGAGAATTTTATAGCTACTTAAGTAAAGTGTTTATTAAGCAAAAACTCTAATTTTTATGTTTATGTGTTTGACTGTTTACGACAAACGAAAATTAGTTTTATATTTCCCTTTTAATTTTCTAATCACTAGTAACTAATGACTAATGACTAATGACTAATGACTAATGACTAATGACTATTGACTATTGACTATTGACTATTGACTATTGATCTTCATCCCCCTAGTAATAATTAATTAATTACAAAGTTCCAGCCAAGGGAATAAATTTCGAGGTACGGTTATCCACTACAGAAATCCCTCTACGGTTTGCTGCTGCCCTAAGATAAGACGCGGTAGATTGGATATGTAGCTGTACTACCAATCAACTACTTGCTGCTAACTACGGGTTGGTATCAAATCCCTAAATAAATATTTCTCAACCGAGAAAAATATTAAACAACAGCCGTTTTTCAAGCAAATGTGATTATGTCCAAAAAACTACAACAAGCTATCAAACCACTCTTAAAAACCGTCTTTACCCTGGGTTTAGTGTTGGTTTTAGCCTTAAGCCATGCTGATGGTGCATTAGCTGCCCGTAGTGGTGGCAGAATTGGTGGTGGCTCGTTTAGAATGCCTTCTAGTCGGACTTATACTCCTCGCACCTATGCACCTCCTGGTGGTGGAGGTTACTACGCACCGTATCCTGGTGGCGGTTTCGGCTTTCCGTTCTTGATTCCGTTTTGGGGTATTGGTGGAGGATTTGGTGGTTTATTCACTATTTTAATCTTCTTGGCGATCGCTAATTTCTTGGTTCAAACCTTCCGTCGTGTTTCCAATGGTGGAGGTGAGGATATTGGCTATGACAGCAACCCTTCTGTGAGTGTGAACCGTTTACAGGTTGGGTTACTAGCACAAGCACGAGACTTACAACCAGAACTTAACCGCATTGCGGAAGCTGCTGATACTAACTCCCCAGAGGGACGCGCAGAAATTCTGCAAGAAACAACCCTCGCATTACTGCGCCATCCTGAATATTGCGTATATGCTGCTACTGGTACACAACAAGCCAGGTTAAATGCTGCGGAAAGCCAATTTAACCGTTTAGCATTAGCAGAACGCAGCAAATTTAGCTCAGAAACCCTCTCAAATGTTAACAACCAATTGAGAGCAGCTTTAGCTCAAGAAGCTTTACCTTCATCTAGTGAAATCGATAACCCCACCCGTTTAATTAGTGAAGGCCCCGGTGAATATATTATCGTCACCTTGTTGACAGCCACATTAGGCAAATTTGAACTTCCAGCAGTTAATAATGCTGATGATTTGCGCCAAGCTTTACGACAAATTGGCAGCATTCCAGCAGATCAACTTTTAGCATTGGAAGTATTATGGACTCCCCAAGCAGAAGGCGATACCCTGTCATCAGATGATTTATTTGCAGAGTATCCTGATTTAAAATTGGTTTAAGCCATAAGGGATTTCCAGATAAAAAAATATCCAAACTGTAGGGTGCGTCAGTATGAATACTCTCTTGGTACAGTTAGTTTTTTTTGCACTGGCGCACCCTACTAAACTGTTTATTTGGAATAATTTATTTTTTGGTGTTCCCTAAGTAGAACAGGGTAAATAATTAAAGGTTTGTAGTAATAACTTTAGTCCTTACTACAAACCTTTTTATGTATGTTGATGATTGCTAATTAATTAAAAAAATTTACAAAAGAAATATTATTACAGTATTACTTTTGATAGATGCAGTATATTTGATTACTATCTTTCTAGGGATAGATGTTTAATTGAAAAAAATAATTAGAAAATACCCATAGTTTTTACGAATCTAGAAGTAGATATATTGCTACTTTGTTTTACATATAAATTTGCAACTTACTATGGTTAAAACACCACCATCACTATATTCCGCAGAACAATATCAAGTAGAAAATGCTAACGCAGAGGTAGAAGCTTTAGTAGAAGCACCCGAATCAGAAATTAATTTAGAATTTTTGTATACCAGGGATATTGAATTTCGCCAAGAAACGATTTATTTTGTTGTGGTAGACCGCTTTTATGATGGCGATCGCGATAATAGTGAAGGTCTTAACCCTGAACTTTACGATCCTCAAGGAAAAGATTGGGGTAAGTATTGGGGAGGCGATTTACAAGGAGTTATCGACAAATTAGATTATTTAAAAGATATGGGAGTGAGCGCAATTTGGCTGACTCCCTTGTTTGAACAAGTCGAGGAATTATTTGTTGGTAACGCTGCTATGCACGGCTACTGGACAAAAGATTTTAAAAGAATTAATCCCCGCTACATTGGTAAAGGCGAAAACCCTTCTTTAAATAATACGCAGTCTACCAAAGATACCACCTTTGACCGCTTAATCGCAGAACTGCACAAGCGGAAAATGAAGCTGATTTTAGATATTGTTTGTAACCACAGTAGCCCTGACACTCAAGGTAGTAAAGGGGAATTATATGATGATGGTATCAAAATCGCTGACTTTCATAATGATGTCAATCACTGGTATCACCACTACGGTGAAGTGCAGAACTGGGAAGATGAATGGCAAGTACAAAACTGTGAATTAGCTGGTTTAGCGACGTTTAACGAAAACAATGTTGAGTATCGTAACTATATCAAGCTAGCAATTAAGCAATGGCTAGATCGGGGTGTAGATGCACTGCGGGTAGATACCGTCAAACATATGCCGATTTGGTTCTGGCAAGAATTTACTAGTGACATGTATAATCACAAACCAGAAGTATTCATTTTTGGTGAGTGGATTTACAGTCATCCTAGCGACGATCGCTCTGTGGAATTTGCCAACAATTCTGGGATGACAATTCTAGATTTTGGCTTGTGTGTAGCTATTCGCGCCGCCCTCGCCCAAGGTGCAGAAGGTGGATTTCACGTAATTCAAGAGATATTTGACCAAGATTATCGCTACAACGGGGCAACAGAATTAGTTACCTTTATCGATAACCATGATATGCCCCGCTTCCAAAGCCTCAACCCTGATCCGGCAATGTTGAAGGTAGCGATCGCCTTAATTATGACATCACGGGGTATTCCTTGCATTTATTACGGTACAGAACAATATCTGCACAATGATACCGATGGCGGTAACGACCCCTACAACCGTCCGATGATGGAAAATTGGGATACAGATACGGACATTTATCGATATATCAGATTACTCTCAGGCGTGCGGCGATTAAATCCTGCCGTATCTATGGGTAGCCATTGGGCAAAATACCTCACTCCCGATGTTTACTGTTACGTCCGTCGTTATCGTTCTTCCATTTGCTTTGTCGCCTTAAACCGGGGTGAAGATGTGACAATACCAGAAGTCCCAACAGACTTACCAGACGGTGAACATACTTGTGTAGTGACTCGCAATAAATACGAAGTCAAAGACGGTAAGATTTACAATCTACAACTAGAAGCACGGGGAGTCATTGTTTTAAGTCATGTAGGCGAAAGAGTCAAAGCCCAAACCATCATTCGCGCCCAACTCAACGGGGTGCATACCCAACCTGGTGAAACCATTGTGGTTGTCGGTGACTGTCCCGAACTGGGGAATTGGGATATTAGTAAAGGTTATCCTTTGGAGTACATCAACTCCAATACATGGTTTGGCGAGATTCCCTTCAACGAAAGCGCAGGTAAACTCATCAGTTACAAATATGCCATGTGGCGCGAAGGCCAATCCCCCCTGCGAGAAAACACCCTCAATCGTCGCTGGGTAGTCGCCAAAGAAGGCACAGTCAAATGGCGTGACACCTGGGTATCGGGGAGGGAGTCTTAGGAGGCAGGGGAGGGGTGCAGGGGTGCAGGGGTGTAGGGGTGTAGGGATGTAGGGGTGTAAGGGTGTGGGGGTACAGGGGTGCAGGGGGTGTAGGGAAGGTAGGGGAAGAAGAACTAATGACTAATGACTAATGACTAATGACTAATGACTAATGACAGTTGACTCTTGTGAGACACCGTGTAAAATTATACGCAAAGAAATAAACATAGACAGTTAAGAAGCGTCCTATGTCAATCATTGCGCTGAGAGCATGGTATCTCCAGGACTATGAACCGATTTCAGAACTGGAAAAACGTCCGCCGGACATTCGCTTGAGTAAGAAAAGTCTGCTGAGATCCGCTTTACGTGCAGATTTTTTGGAAGACAGTGAGGAGGTGAAAAAATCTACTTGGTTTGGACGCTATCTGGAAGGGGAAAATATCGAATTCTATATTGAAGGTAGCGGCGGTTATTGTGTCGCCAACATTGACTTGATTAGTCATGAAATTTATTTTACTAAGCAGGCAATATTGGCACAGTTAGAACCGACGATTTTTTTATCTTATCAAGTTGAGTATGCTGCTTCTGGTGATGTTCTCAAGGAAGGATTACAACAAAGTTTAGCAAATTTAAATTCGCGATCGCGTCTGCCTTTAACTTTAGTCGAATCATATCGTCCTAGTAATGCGCCTATCCGCCTCAACCGTACAGTGATGCGGAAAATTCGCAGAAGTTTGTTATTTATCGCTGACACTACACCCATCGCTAGCATTGATACAGAAGGCACTCCGCAAGTAGTTCCTAGTCCGAATGTGTGTGTTGAACTTGGCTATGCAATTCAAAGTAAACGTACAGAACAGATATTATTAGCACAAATGCAACGCCAAGATATGGAAGGACAATTTCCTTTTGAATTACCTACTCAGCAAATTCTACAATTTAAGGATGCGAAAGAGTTAAATAAAATTCTAACTAAATCAATTGAAATGCAATTAGCCAGATTTAAGTTGTTTTTTTGAATAAATGTACAGGTTTATTTTGCAGTTCTGTGGCAATTAATTGCACACGTTCCACTACATCTATCATGTATTGATAATCGGGTATTTGTCCATTGGGAACATAGCCAACTTCTTGTGCTGAAACCCCAGGAAACTCACCCATGACTTTACGAATTAATGCTTGGCGATCGCTTCCCACCCCAGGACTAATTAACACTGCACCAGGAGGGACGTAGTGAGGATCTGTGTACAGTATTTTGAGTCCTCGTTGAGTGCTGGGTGGACTGTAGAGGCTATATTCAGCGAGTGAAATTGCACCGGCTGCTACTTTTCCCTCTGTTACCCACTCTAGTAAGGTTTTGGGAGTAGGCGCAAATAAGATTTCTGCTAAGGTCAGTCCATACAGATTATACAACGGAAAATAATATCCAGTCGCTGATCCTAGTTGACCCAACGCCACCGTTTTACCTTGTAACTGCTTTAAATCATTGATGGGGCTATCTTTGGGAACTACGAAGACTGAGCGTAAATTATTCACTCCCAACAAGGGGAAAATCGGCACATACTGAGAGCGTGCGATCGCTACTGCGGCTAATCCTGGCGGTGCAAACACCAAAGACCAAGCTTGAGCCTGTAAACGCTCAATTGCTTTATTTTCGTTAAAGGTCGGCTCTAGTTGAATACTGGCTTTCGTTTTCTCTGCTAGGTAACGCTTAAACTTCGCATATCTATTAATAACTTCTGCATCACCATCATAATCAATCACACCAATGGTTAATCTACCTTGGTAAGTCGAGTTAGAAGAGCATCTAGCAACTGCCAATCCTAGAAGATTTAAAAGTAAAAAACGACGGGAAAATCGCCACATTATCGCTATTTTAGGCTGAGTTTTATCTAAAAAAACTGATTAAATAAAATCATACCTAAACTTATGGCGTAGAACAATTTTAACATTTATTTACTTTCAATAACTATTTCAATGTCTTAAATCTGATAGGATGTTTTATTATTTTTGAAAAATTTTTATTATAAAATATGTTAAATAACTTAAAAATAGGGACTAAATTTAACTTACTTTTAGTATTGGTATTCATCATTAGTATTGCTGTAAGCGGCGTGATTTTATCAAGCGTGTTACAACAAAGGGCGCAAAGAGAAGTCAGTTCTCAAGCCTTGTTATTAATGAAAACCATGAACTCAGTGAGAACATACACACAAGAACGCATCAATCCTTTATTAGCACCACAATTAGAAACCGCAACAGCCTTTATCCCAGAGACAGTCCCGGCTTTTTCCGCTACAGAAGTATTTGAAAACTTTCGCCAAACAGAAGGAAACGAAAATTTTCTTTATAAAGAAGCCACACTCAATCCTACTAATTTGAGAGATAAAGCTGATGATTTTGAAACCCAATTAGTAGAACAATTTCGCAGAGATCCCAAGCTTCCCCAACTTGTAGGATTACGTTCTCTACCTGAAGGTGAAGTATTTTATATTGCTAGACCACTTGCAATTACAAAAGAGTCTTGTTTAAGATGTCATTCCACACCAGAACTAGCACCCAAGAGTCAGTTAACCACCTACGGACAAAAAAATGGTTTTGGCTGGAAACTCAATGAAATTGTAGCTGCTCAAATTATTTCTGTGCCTGCCAAAGAAATTTTTAATCACGCCCGTAGTAGTTTGTCATTGATTATGGGTTTGTTAATTGCTATTTTCGCAGTGGTGCTACTGTTAATTAATTTCCTGATCAAGAAAACCGTGATTCAACGCATTAAAAAGATAGAAAAAATCGCCCAAAAAGTCAGCACAGGCGATATGAGTGCTGATTTTGATGAAACCGCGAAGGATGAAATTGGTGGTTTAGCAGCAGCATTCAATCGCATGAAATCTAGCCTGAAAATAGCGATGGATATGCTGAATCAGCAAGGGTATTGACGAAAAATCTAGTTTCTAGGTAGCACAAAGGTAACTCTTCAGGAAAGGTAGGCAATTTTTTCCGTTTATGGTGGTTATTGTGGAAATGCGTTCCAAATTTTAATAGTGCCATCCTGACTTCCACTAGCGAGTGTTTTGCCATTTGGATTGAAAGTAATAGACCAAACTTGTTCTTTATGCGCCGTGAAACTGCTAATCAGTTCGCCAGTACCAGTATTCCACAGTTTGACACTGCCATCTTGACTTCCACTGGCCAGCAGCTTACCATCTGGACTAAAAGCAACTGCTTTGACTTCACCCTGATGACCAGTCAAAGTGTGAATGAGTTTGCTATCACTAACATTCCACAGCTTAATAGCATTGTCATGAATGCCAGTAGCTAAAGTTTTTCCGTCTGGGCTGATAGCAATAGCGTTAATCGAGGATTTAGCATCAAAACTGCCTGTTAGTTTACCAGTCTTCACATTCCACGAATGAATTACGGCAGCAGAATCATCTCTAGCAAATAAAGTCTGAGCATCTGGGCTAAAAGTAATGGGTCGAGACTTAAAGTTAGAAAATCCCGTTTTCACAGCGTTAGGATCATCCTTGATGCGAATGATTTCGCCAGTACGCCAATTCCATAGCCTGATGTTAGACCCTAAATCAAGACCACTAGCAAGAGTCTGTCCATCTGGACTAAAGACTATATCAATCACAGGTTCTGAATGCTTGAGGCTACGGACGAGTTTTCCTGTGTTGGCATCCCACAAATTCAGGCTACCATCTTGTGAAGCACTAGCAAGAATCTGACCATCTGGACTAAAGCTGACAGCCCAAGCTTGTCCTGATAAAGTCAGCAATAGTTGTCCATTGTTAGGATTCCAGACTTTTACGCTTTTAGCACCAGCACTAGCCAGAGTCGTTTCAACAGGGCTATTTGTGTGTGATCTTTCTGGAGAATAAGCAACTGAATAACCTGAGTCAAACTTTGTTGAGAGGGTGCGGAGTGGTTGACTATTTTGAGTTAACACAGTGCAACCGTAAACAGATATAGTTAGTATCGTTAAAGTAGATACTGTGTAGTAATTTCTCAAGCTGTGTTTCCAAGTCATTGTCGGGTAGTATTTCTCACCTGATATCTGACTCGACTGATTAAAATACCCACTGTTCCGCCAGATTCTGATTTATTTAACTTCAAAAGATTGAATCATTTTTTCGGCTAAGGGTAAAAATTTATCATAATCATCTACTGTTGCTGTGTAGGTAATCATGTAGGTTTGCTCATCTTGCAGAGTCCAAATTTGCAAATTTTTAACCCTATTAGCTCCATTTTTACCTGTAAACACTAATTGATATGCTCTTTTATTGGCAAGCGTAGCTGGGCTTATGCTGACAATATTAGCTTCCGACACGGTGTCTTTAATTTCTTTGACGAATAAGTCTTTAGATTCGTCTAATGTTCCGGCAAATTTACCTACATTAACCGTTAATTTATCCTGGAATATATCAGCATCACTTTCTTTAGGTGATAGAAATGTTACTAGTTCTTGAGTGAGAATATTTCCTAAATCTTGTCTTTCCCAAGTTTGAGGGTATTTTATCTTGATGCCTTCGTTATTATTTTCATAATTGAGGAAATTGTCTTTAGGAATTACAGTTTGTAATATGAATAAAATGATTGGTATAATCGCAGCGATAATTCCTACACCAATTAAAACTTTTATTGGTAAAGATTTAGATGATATTTTTTTAATCGCTTGCAAGGCTTCATCTGCTGAACGGTAACGTTGACGGAAATCATAACGCACCATTTTATTCAGGAAATTAGCTAGTTTATGGCTAATTTTTGCTTTTGTTCGCCACTCAATTTCACCCGTTTCAGGATGTCTTGGTAGTCCTTGACTACTAGCATTAGGAAAATCTAAACCGCCTAAAGCTTGAATTCCAATAATACCAACTGCATAAATATCACTGCTTAATTTAGGTACTTGATTAGCTTGTTCACTGGGCATATAACCAGGTGTACCAATAGCAACAGTAACATTTGTTTGTCCATCGACACTGGTTTTCTGTACACTAACTTGTTTGACTGCACCAAAGTCAATTAATACTATCTTACCATCTGAAGTTCGGCGACGAATATTGGCTGGTTTAATATCACGATGAATGACATTTTGCTGATGCACAAATACTAAAACTTCTAGAATCTCTTGTAGAAGTTTGATGACTTCAGCTTCAGTTAATGGTGGTTTAACAGGGGGTAATTCTTCACAAAGGTCGTGTCCAGGAATGAATTCTTGAACTAAAAAAAATTCTCGATTCTCTTGAAAGTGAGCCAATAACTGGGGAATTTGGTCATGTTTTCCCAACTTTTCTAAAGTGACTGCTTCTAGCTCAAATAAACGTTTAGCTTCTTGTAATGTGTATGGATCATTTGATAGTGGCTTAAACTGTTTAACAACACATTGAGGATTTCCGGGACGTTGGATATCCTGAGCAATAAAAGTTGTACTAAAACCGCCACCTCCCAACTGTGTGAGAATTTGGTAGCGTCCACCTACTGTTTTACCCAGCATTAAATTTACCATTTCCCCTAGAAGTAATCACTTACTAACGCTTTAATCTTGATTTTTACACATAGCTCGTAAGTTCTTGTTCTCATAGCAATTATTTTGAATTTTTTTTGAGGAAAGTTTAAATAAGGAGTTAATTTTAGGTGACAATTCATTAATTAATGGTTTAATTATATCTATTTGTGTTGAAGTTAAGATTTCACGAAACTTAACTTTATTCCTATATAAGTAAATAATCTAACAATGAGCTTATGAGTCTGAGCCTGTGCATGATTGTGAAAAACGAAGCAACCACACTTTCTAAATGCTTGAGCAGTGTGAAAGATGTTGTGGATGAAATGGTAGTCTTGGATACAGGCTCTATAGATCGCACCCCTAATATTGCTCAAGAATTGGGTGCGAAAGTACATTATTTTGCATGGTGTAATGACTTTAGTGCAGCTCGCAACGCGGCTTTAAAATATGTGACTGGTGATTGGGTTTTAGTCTTGGATGCAGATGAGACACTGACACCAAAAATTGTGCCACAGATTAAAGAGGCGATCGCCAGAGATGAATATCTGTTAATTAACCTAGTACGTCACGAAGTCGAAGCAGAACAATCTCCCTATTCTCTGGTGTCCCGTTTATTCCGCAACCATCCTGATATTCGGTTTGACCGTCCCTATCATGCCTTAGTTGATGATAGCGTAGCAGAAATTATCAAAACTCAACCCCAATGGGAAATCGGCTATTTACCGGGTGTCGCCATTCTCCACTCAGGTTATCAAAAAACCGCGATCGCCCAAAATGACAAATACACCAAAGCCCAAACCACAATGGAAGGCTTTTTGGCAAAGCACCCCAATGATCCTTATGTTTGCAGTAAATTGGGGGCTTTATATGTAGAAATGGGGAAAAATAACCAAGGAATGGAGTTATTAAAACGAGGTATCGCCGCCTGCAAAGAAAACTATGAAATCTTATACGAATTAAATTACCACTTAGGCATTGCCTACAATCGTTTAAACAATCCTCAACAGGCGATGTCTCATTATCAAGCAGCCATTAAATTGCCCATTTACCCCATGCTCAAATTAGGTGCATACAACAACTTAGGTAACTTACTCAAAGCCGCAGGAGATATTAACGGGGCGAAAAAAGCCTACGAAACATCCTTAAAAATTGATCCCAACTTTGCCACCGGACATTACAACTTAGGCATGATCTATAAAAGTTTAGGGATGTTCACAGATGCGATCGCATCTTATCAAAGAGCGATTCGCCTCCAACCCAAATATGCCGAAGCTTATCAAAATTTGGGGGTAGTGCTGCTCAAAATTGGTAACGTCCAAGCAAGTATCACCGCTTTCAAAAACGCCATTCTCTTACACGAACAAAACAACCCTGACGAAGCGAAAAGATTACGCCAGGGATTAAGAGAAATGGGTTTAGTTTAATTCTTTACCAACTATAGGAATACGCTTTGATTCCTAAAATCATTTGCGGAGGAAGGGAACTCTTAAGGGGGAACGGGAAACAGGTAAGTAATGGCTTTATTCGGAAAGCTTATGCTCCTATGCAATGACGTTGATATTAGTATTGCTCAGGACTACTTTATTAGAGAATTGAGCAATCTGGACTTGTGCATTTCCATCCAAGCCATCAGTATCAAAGAACAGATTACCTGTAGCTTGGTCATAGATCAAGCGATCGCTTGCCGTGATTGCACTAGTTCCCAACCGAAATGCACTAGGAATCAGCCCACCCAAGCCCTGACGCAAACCAAACTCCGCTTTTGATATCAGGATTTTGTCTTCGGTAAGGTTGAAATCGGTGATGATGTTCAAATCCCCACCCAAGGAACGACTTAACTGAAAACTATCTCTACCTTTACCGCCAGTGAGAACATTTCTTCCTCGCCCACCGTTGAGTAAGTCGTTACCATCACCACCGTTAAGAGTATCATTTCCAGCTAACCCAAACAGCGAGTCATTACCGTTACCCCCTGACAACACATTAGCTGCTGAGTTACCTGTGAGTATGTTGTTGCTGCTGTTACCTATACCATTGATCTTCTCAGTGCCAGTCAGTACCAAATTTTCTATATATTCTCCTAACTGCCAACTAATCGCTGCTTGTACTAAATCTGTGCCACCATTGGCGGTTTCGATAGTCATGTCACCGAAATGATCTACGTAGTAGATATCATTGCCACTACCGCCAATCATTTGGTCTGCACCTACTCCGCCATCGAGAAGATCGTGACCTGCACCACCATTAATGGTGTCATCTCCTAAACCACCATAGAGTTTGTCATTGCCATCTAAGCCGTCAATGATATCTTTGCCAACTGTGCCATAGATAGTATCGGATGCTGATGTACCTGTAATGGTGTTGGGGTTGATAGTTATCTTGACTATGCCTATGCTACTACCGCCTTGTTCGTCGCTGATGCGGTAGGTGAAAGTATCTGTGCCGTCATCGCCTTCAGAAAAGGGAGTATAGATGTATGTACCATCGCTATTATCAATCAGGCTGCCATAGCCTGGTTGTGTAATGGCTGTAATTGATAATGCATCCCCATCTGCATCAGTGTCGTTGGCGAGGAGAGTGGCAGCACTAATAATGATGGGTGTATTTCCTGTGGTAGTCAAGTTGTCATCTACGGCAACTGGAAAGGTATTAGACCTTTTAATCAGTGTAACTGCCCATAATTGGTCATTATTATAATTATCAAATCTTACACCAAAGTACAGAACACCATCAACTTCCGTAAGTCCGTAGGGGTTAGAAGAAGCAGCTCCTGGATTGATATCTGCAACAAGTACAGGCTCATTTGTGGAGTTGTCAATTCTCCAAATTTCTCTACCAGTTGTACTGTTAGTAGCCACAAAGTACAAAGTGCCGTTAATGTCCTGCGGAATGCTGATGTTGGAAAATCCATACTCTGGAAAGATATCCTTGAAGCGCACTGCATTACCTGTGCTATTATCGATTGTCCAAGCTTCTAAACCGGTAACACTGTCATTAGCTCTGAAGTAAACCGTACCATTAACTTCTGTAAGTTCAGAGATATCAGAAGATCCAGAACCCAGATTAATATCCTTGACTAAGATAGCATCACCTGTAGATTGATCAATTTTCCACAGTTCTCTGCCAGTAGTAGCTTCATCTCCTATAAAGTAGACTGTACCATTGATATTTTTGAAGTTACTGCCATAAGCCAAAGAAACCTCAGACCCCGAACTCACATCCCTAACTCGCACAGCATTCCCTATCGAGTTATCAATTCTCCAGAGTTTTGTCCCATCGGTAGAGAAATAAAGTGTGTTATTTATATTAGTGAGTTGAGAGAAATAAACAAACTCAGATGCAGGATTGATATCCGTCACCGACACAGGACTACCTGTAGATTGATCAATTTTCCACAATTCATATCCAGAAGTACCGTCATTTGCTGCAAAATACAGCGTTTCATTAACTTCGGTCAGTCCATAGGGATTGGAAGATCCAATTCCAGGGTTGATATCTGCCGCTAAAACAGGGTTACCTGTCAAGCCATCGATTTTCCACAGTTCCCTACCAGTGTTACCATCATCAGCAGCGAAGTATAGTGTGTCACCTCCTTTGTTCATCAGATACGAGGGAACAGCCAAACTTGCCGTAGGTGTAAGACTAATATCTGTGAATGCTACAGGGTTGCCAGTAGTAGGGTCAATTTTTAACAACTCAAGCCCAGTATTTATATCAGATGCCACAACATAGACTACGCCGTTAACTTCGTAGTAGTCTAAAATACCATTTTTAGTTAAAAGCAAGATAAATTCATCTGTGCTTGCATCTTGCTTCCACAACGATCCCAGTGTAGATCCCAGTCCATCTGGATTGATTATTTCGTAGGTTTTTAAGTAGAGAGAGCCGTTAATATTAGTGAGAGATTGACTAAAAGAAGAGTCACCATTAAAACTGGTGGGAATTTGATATTGGAGATTCTGACCGATTTCTACAAAACTACTAGTAGTTTCATCTAGTACAGAAATTGATAGTAAAGCCCCATTCAAGAAATCATAATCATTAGTCTTTATATTGTATAGCTTGTCTCCTATGATATTAATGCTAGTATTATAAGTCAAACCATCTACATCAGGTGATGGTACTCCTGTAACAATGCCAGTGGCATTATCAACTTTCCCGATACCAGCATTTGTTTCTCTTTGGTATCCATCTACCAAAATAAAGTATAAATTACCATTGAAGTTAGTCAGACCGCCGAGATAACTCCCATACATACTATCAAAGCGATATACGCGGTATGCTTGAGCAACATTCGTGTTGACGGTAGTAATTTGTTGAACATCTTGAGTCGCTGATTGGAGATGGGTTGCAACGGAAATCTGGTTTTTAGACATGGTTGTGATTCCTAAAGAAAAGATTGAATTGAGCTAACTGTCTTGGCTGTGGCTAGAGATGAAGCGATCGCCTGTTGCACCGCAGACATAGGTTATCTATGCCCCAAGCTATGCGATGATGGTGATGTGAGTATTGCTCAGCAATGGTTTAGTTGTCAGTTGGGCAATTTGTATTTGTGTATTACCACTTAAGCCGTCAGTATCAAAAAATAAGTTGCCTGTGGCTTGGTCATAGATAAAGCGATCGCTCGCCGTGGTTGCACTAGTTCCCAAACGAAAAGCACTCGTATTCAGCACACCCAAACTTTGATTCAATCCAAACTCCGCTTTGGAAATGAGAATCTTGTCATCAGCAATACTGAAATCGGTAATAGTATCAAAATCATCAACCACAGGCAGACTTAATTGGAAACTATCTCTACCAGCGTCGCCAGTCAAAGAGTCATTTCCCCTACCACCGATGAGTAAATCGTTACCTTTACCACCATTGATGATGTCATTACCATTGTTGCCATTGAGTGTGTCATTACCTGCCAATCCAAATAGCCAATCATCGCCATCCCCACCTGAGAGAACGTTAGCTGCCGAGTTACCCGTGAGGACATTATTGCGACTATTACCAGTGCCATTAATAGATGCACTACCAGTCAACACTAAGTTTTCTAAATTGTCTGCCAACTGCCAGCTAATGGCGGCTTGCACTAAATCTTTACCTGCCTTGGCTTCTTCAACGATGACATCGCCAAGATTATCTACATAATAAATATCGTTTTCTGTGCCACCAACCAAAGTATCAGCACCAAAACCACCGTCGAGGGTATCATTACCAGCACCACCAGATAAAATGTCATTCCCAGCTTTACCTAGGAGTTTATCATTGCCATCTAGGCCATAAACGACATCGTTGCTATCAGTACCGTTGAGCGTTTCGGAAGCTGAAGTACCTGTAATGGCATCAGAATTCAGGTCTAATGCCCATAGTTCACCATCATTATTGAAGTAAAGCTTGCCATTGAGGTATGCCAATTCATAAATATTAGAAGACTCAGTTCCTGGACTGATAGCATCTGTGAGTATTCTTAACTGATTAGAACTTTCATCAAATTCCCACAATTCCCTACCGTAGATAGCGTTATCTGCACTAAAGTAAAGCTTGCCATTGATCAAAGTGGGAATGCTCACATTGCTTAAACCAGACTCTGGTAAGGTGTCTACAAATCGCACTGCTTTGCCAGTGTTGTCAATCTTCCATACTTGATTGTCGATGAATTGACTTTTCGCATAGGCAAAGAAGTAAAGCGTGCCATTAACATTAGTGAGGTTGTTGGGATTAGCAGAACCAAAACCTGGATTAATATCTGTGAGCCTTACCACATCACCCGTAATGGGGTCTATCTTCCATAACTCTATACCAGTAATTCCATCGTCAGCAGAGAAGTAAAACGTGTCATTGAGGGTGAATTGTTGATAAATGGCAATAGAACCAGCACCAGGATTGATGTCTTCTACTTGCACTGCTTTGCCTGTGGTGTTATCTATCTTCCACCACTCCTCTCCTGTAGTGCCGTCATTCGCAATGAAGTACAGGGTATTATTGACGTTGACAAAATTTTTGGGTGAAACAGAACTAGCACCAGGATTGATGTCTTCTACTTGCACTGCTTTGCCTGTGGTGTTATCTATCTTCCACAACTCCTCTCCTGTAGTGCCGTCATTCGCAATGAAGTACAGGGTATTGTTGACATTGACAAAATTTTTGGGTGAAGCAGAACCAGAACCAGGATTGATATCTGTCACTCGCTGAGGGTTGCTAGAAGAATCTAATTTCCATAACTCAGTGCCGTAGTTGCTGTCACTAGCAACAAAGTACAATACACCATTCAAGTTGAACAATGTACCTACTGTGTAGTCATCATTAGATCCTGTATTAATATCAGTTATTAACACTTCGTTGCCTGTGGAGTTGTCAATTTTCCACAATGACTGTAATAAAGTTTCAGTATTTCCAGTGGTAAAGTAAACAGTGTCATTAACTTCTACATAACCATCAATATATCTAGGAAAATCAGTGACGACAAGTTCGACAAAATTACCTGTATTATTGTCAATTTTCCACAGTGAAAGGCTATCGTTGCCATAGCTATAGTTATAACTAATAAAGTAGTATGTGCCGTTAATTTTAGTTGGCTGAGTCGTATTTATGTTGTCAATTGTTTGCTCAATGACTAAACGTCCCGTAGAAACATCTACTTTACTAATGCCAGAACCTTCAAAACGGTAAAAAATGATTGCGTAAAGTCTATCATTGAGAACAATAAATCTTAAGTGATTGTTCTCAATGCCGCCTATACTAGATATTTCACCAGTATTATTATTAAGTTTAGAAACCCAAGTATCACGTGGGTTAGATACTGTTAAATACAGGGTTTCCTTGAAGACGGTTAAGCCAAGACCCTCAAAATAGTAATCTTCATTGAAATCTCTAATAAGATATGGCTTGCCAATATTAATATCAACCGTCGCTGTGCTAGTACCTCCTTGACCATCACTAACGGTGTAGGTAAAACGATCAAAACCACGGTAATTACTATCGGGGATGTAAGTATAAGTACCGTCATTGTTGTTGACTAAATTGCCATAACTCGGTTGACTTAAGTTAGTCACCAACAATTTACCACCATCTACATCTTGATCATTGGCGAGAAGATTAGCCAAACTAATAACTATCGGTGTGTTGACAGTAGTAATGAAGCGATCGCTTTCTACGATAGGATTGCGATTAGGCAACTCAGAAACAGCTAAACCCCAAAGCCTAGAACCATAATCAGGGCTAGAGGCGTTAAAGTAGAGCGTACCATTAGCGTAGACTAAGTTGGAGGGAGAGGAATCTTCAGCACCAGGATTGATATCAGTGAGACGTACAGCCTGACCTGTAGCACTATCTAGACGATATAACTCAGAGCCATAGGTGGGATCATATGCACTAAAATAAAGAGTGCCATTGATGTTAGTCAAGTTTTGCGGATTAGAAGAATCTGCACCAGGATTTATATCTGCAACAAGTACGGCATTTCCTGTAGTATCATCTATCCGATACAACTCAGAGCCATAGGTGGGATCATATGCACGAAAGTAGAGTTTGTCATCGGTTTTGGTTAGTTGGAAGACATTGGAAATAACACTAGAATTGATACCTTGGACAAGTACAGCATTACCTGTAGCGTTATCTATGCGGTACAAGTAATAGCCGGAGGAGGAAATATATGCCGTAAAGTAGAGTGTGCCATTGAATTCGGTAAAGTTAAATTCACTACCAGAATTGATGCCAGGAACAATTACAGCATTTCCTGTAGCGTTATCTATGCGATACAACTTTCTGCTATAGTTTTCCGTAAAGTAGAGTGTGTCATTAAATTTGGTAAAACTAGAAAACCAGGAACTGTCAGCACCAGGATTAATATCATTGACGCGCACAGATTCGCCTGTGGTGGTGTCTAACCGATATAACTCTCTACCAGATAACTCTCTACCAGAGGTGGGTTCGTATGCAACAAAGTAGAGCGTGCTATTAATGTTAATTAGGTTGCTGGGTGAGGAATCGCTTCTACCAGGATTGATATCTGTGACACGTACAGACTCACCTGTGGTAGTATCTAGCTGGTACAACTCTGCCCCATAGGCAGGAGTATATGCACTAAAGTAGAGTTTTTCATCGATGTTAACCAGGTAGTTAGAGTAGGTAGACAAGTTGTCAGGAGACACAGAACCAGGATTAATATCAGTGAGGCGTACAGCCTCACCTGTAATGTTATCTATGCGATACAACTGTCTGCTATAGTAGGTGTGGTCAGTTGCGATAAAGTATAATATGCCATTGATGTTAACTAGGTAGTCGGGGTAGGAATACTTCTCTCCAGGATTGATCTCATTAATACGTACAGGCTGATCCGTAGCGTTATCAATCCGATATAACTCAGAACCATAAGTAGAGGTATATGCTCTAAAGTAGAGTACACCGTTAACATTGACTAGTGGATTAATGTAATAAGATAAGTTAATATCTCTGCTTTCTAAGACAAACTCTGAACCACCACTAGACTGATCTATTCTCCATAATTGCTGAGTGAAAAAGTTAGTTTCTTTAGTAAAGTAAAGTGTGCCATTAAAGTTAGTTAAGTTTTCAGCGTTAAAGTCTACTAAATATGGCTGAGAAGCTGTCTGAACAGAGTTTGTTAGGGAAAAGTTGATTGTAGACATAGTATTTGGTATTAAGTGAAAAAATGGATTTACGTACTAAGTTTTTGCCAAAAAGTATCTAATATAACGGATTGCTTATGTCATAAAAAGGCGATCGCCTGCTGCACTACAGACATAAACTATCTCTGCCTCAGTCTATGCAATGACAGCGATATAACTGTTGTTTAGCAATGCTTTAGTTGTCAGTTGAGCAACTTTTATTTATGTATTATCACTTAAAAACCAGTATCAAAAAATAGATTGCCTGTTGCTTGGTCATAGATGAAGCGATCGCTGGTTTTACTAATTTTTAAAGGTAGTACACTAGCATTTAACCTACTTATCCCGTGACTCACAGCAAACTTCCAGTCACTAACTACAACAGCACTTTCAACCAAATCATTAGATGTAGCGAGTATCGTATTACTAAATTTACTCAATCTCGATAAAAATGCTTTACCTGCAAGATAACTCTTGGCATTATCTTGACTTTCTAGTTGAGAGTGAATTGTGTACATAATAGGGAACAAAATGCTTTAATTCAGGATTTACGTAATCATAATTTTCAAGGTAATTGATTAGGTAAATTTCGTTCTTATAGGCTTTTCTAGAATGAAATTGACTAAATTTGCATAGCAATTTAATTGTAAATCTACCTATAGACTGAAAATTTCACCTCATCAATTACCTTCAGTAAATTACAATACACAGAAAAATTATTGAGTAAAATTGGTTAAAAATCTCATAACTTAATATTTTGTTTAATTTTAAAGATTAAATGAAGATTTTCTCCAAAAATATCACCTTTAAAAGCTTGATTGATGACCGATAAATATCTGAAATAATGTATTTAAACGCGATTTGTCATGTTGCCATGAAAACATTTGTTATTTATATAGACTGTTTATCTTGAACCGCTATTCATCCCCAGTTTTCGCTTCACATGGGGATGAATAGCGATGAAAAAGGATTTACATTAGTTACAAAATAGATTTTTTTTCTAAATTTTATCTATCATTCCAAAGTCAACATCTTCGCGCCAATATCAGCAGGTTTACCAAAATAGGGAAAGCTGGTGACGAGTAGATCAACTCCTGTGCTGGCGTAGTCTTGAACGTTGTCTAAGTTGATTCCCCCAGCGACAGCTAGTTTAATCTGGGGATACTGATTTTTGAATGACGGTACTACAGGCTTGAGTTCAGCGCAGGAAACCTTATCAAACTGAATCATATCAACTCCAGCTTGTGCGATCGCCCACGCATCGGCGATAGTTTCTACTTCCATCGCAATTTTGTGTTCCTGAAAGCGTTGTTTGAGTTCCGGTAAGCGTTCTAAGAGTCCCGACATCCCACCCAGATAAGTCAGATGTTCTTTGAAAATCAAAATTGTTTCAGACAACCCCAAGCGGTGAGGAATTGCGCCACCCGCCAAAATAGCCTTGACAGATAGCGCACGCGTTCCAGGAAATACTTTCCGCGTCCCTACAACTCCCACTGATGGGTTGACTTGTCGTGCTGCTTTGACCAAATTATTGGTACGAGTAGCAATACCGGAAGTATATTCCATCAAATTTAGGGCAATTCTCCAGCCAATATGCAAAGCTTCTGCTGTACCTGTGGCTTTTAAGATTAGTTGTTTTTCTGCCAAGGTAGTGCTGCTTTCCACCAGAAAAAGAACCTTTGCACCACACTCTTCAAACACTCTAGCGGCTTCCTCTGTAGCACAGACTACCATTGGATGACGGGAATAAAATTCAATTTCACCCGATTGCTTGCCAATACCGAGTCCCAATGTTGTCAAATCAAAATAGGGAACGTCCTCTTCAATGAGTTTAGCGATCGCTACGTCTGAAAGTACATTCCTCATCACTCAAATATATTCCTTGTTGTAGTTTTAATTACTGCTTTCGTGTGGCTATTGGCAAGCAATTCGGGTTAAATATCAGGATGGTTGATTAGGGGAGTTATCTTCGCCCATTTGCCGTTCCATAGTTGATATCGCAGCATTTACAGCAGCTAACCGAGTTTCCAGGCTATCCCGCATCCATTTCAAGAATTCTAATTGATGCTGGCGATAGGATTTTTGAGTAGTCGAATCAGAATGACAGCAGGGGTTCATCCAAAATGGAAACATGAGTGATTCTCCTTGAATCTAAAGCACACTTACTAAAGTAGCGCACTCCCTCCATTCTTGATGTTTACAAAATCCGAATTCCTCGCGCTAAAACCGCCGCCAATAGGGGAATCAGCGCAAAACCAGCCAATTCCCCCCTAATTAGCCAATTTAGTCGCTGTAATTGGGGTAATTCAATTTTAGGGGGTTGATTATCTAGCAAGTTCTTAATCCACGACAGAAAAGAAAAGGTGGGATACAAAGACAACAAACTCACCAGAATAAAAAGACTTACCTTGATGTAAAAGACTGGATTGCTCAGATAATAATCACTGCCTTTACCAAAGTAAATCACTCTCAATACACCCGTCATCAGAATTGTTATGGCTGATAAACCATAAATAGCATCTGCTATTACCACTCTCCAAGCTTCTTTGAGGCTGATATCTTTTTTCAAATTCTGACTTTCAACCACCAACGCCCCGAAAGCCAGCATGAAGCCCAGATAATGTAAATATGCTGTAATAGCACTTTTCCACATTAGTTTACCTGTAATATTTTCTATACTCTGAGTTGAGAGTGCTGAGTGAGGTTTTTCTTCTCCTGCTTTCCCAGTCCCTAGTCCCCAGTTCCCAGTCGCCAGTTATTAGAATGCAGCCATTTCAGCAGTCTTTTTCAAGGTAAAGCAGATTTTTTCTGATGACTGTATTTATTATAACTAAATAACTATATAGTTTAAATAGGATAGGAAATAATCTTTCTAGTTGCATCCCGCCTCATAATTTGGAAATCGGGAAAAACTGTCCCTAATTTGATTAATTATGGCAATTATAGCGGTTCCCAGTTAAGTGAGGTACAGATAATATTTTGAAACGCAGAGGGGCGCGGAGTAAATCGCAGAGTTACGCAGAGATTTGTACCTCAGCAGATTAGGAAACGCTATAAGTTTGTTTTGTACATAAGCACTTTATACCGATTCTATTTAAAAAAAATGTGGTTTGATCCCTCTAAATCCATGCCACTTGATGGCAGTTGCTTTATGCCGGGGAACCTGTCCACTGCACTGCCTCCTTTAAGCTGGGAAACCCTTCTAACGCAATGGCTCCCCTTAAAAAAGGGGACTTTGATTTAATATGATGACTACTGCCAAGCAAGCCAAATTTTTTGAAGCTTTGTTAATGCTAATCACAACAGACAAAGTCTCGCTAATTTTTTGCTAGGCAGAAGATGTGATTTAAAAACGCACTGAAACAGAACCAATGACAGTAAAAGGTTCGCCGGGATAAATACCGCTAGTTCTGCCAAAAGGTACACCACTGATGTAGTCAACATCAAAAATATTCTTGAAGTTGAGAGCAAAACGCCAATTGTTGCGGCGGTAAAAAATACCAGCATTAGTTAGAAAATAACTATCTAGTTCAAAGCTGTTGTCTAGGTCGCCTTGACGCTCTCCTACATAGTTAAAGCCCACGCCAAAGCCTAAACCTTGCCAATTACCGCGTTGAATTTCATAAGTTGTCCATAAACTAGCACTATGTTTCGGAACTCCTGCGAGTCTATTTCCTACGGGAATGGTATTGTCTGCTGTGACTTCTGCATCTGTATATGCGTAAGCGGCAATAATATTCCATCCTGGGAGAATTTGTCCGCTAACATCGAATTCAAAACCTCGGCTACGTTGTTCACCTGTAGCTATAGAAATACCCAGCCCCGGAAAATTCAGATCCGTTGTCGCAACGTTTTGTTTGGTAATGTCAAAGTACGATAACGTTGCTGAAAGTTTACCTTCTAGTAATTCAGTTTTGACACCAACTTCGTACCCTTCGCCTCTTTCTGGTTCTAGAGGATTACCATTCACATCGAACTGATCAATATTCGGATTAAATGATTGGGAATAGCTGGCATAAAGTGATACTTCTTTTGATGGTTGATACACAATTCCGATGCGGGGAGTGAAAGCATCATTGAATTGACTGGTATCACCGCCGGGATAAAACAGTGATGGTTGATTGGTGATGTCTTGCTTGACGGTTTCGTAGCGTATCCCAGCTAGTAATTTGAGACTATCAAAGAAGGCTATTTCATCTTGTAGATAAATACCTAATCTATCTGTGACAGATTCTCTATCTAGAAGCACAATATCTAAACCAGTGCGGGGTGTAGCTCTGTAGACAGGGTTGAAGATATTCAACTGTGAGGGAGTAAAGAAATTAGAGGTGGCAAAACTACTGGAGTTAGTACGATTCAAATCCAGACCAAACAAGAGGGTGTGTTTGATGCTACCTGTAGAGAATTTACCTATGACATTTGACTGTAAGGAGTAATCGTCAGAATAGAAATCATCTAGTGCATAAACGCGATCTACAATACCTGTCGTCTCATCAAAGTTAGTAGTAATCGTCAAGCGATCGCTATAAACTTTACTTGTGGCGTAGCGAAATCCATTGCGAAATGTCCAGTTATCACTAAAACGATGCTCTAGTGAGTATCCAGTGCTAATAAATGTGCGCTCAATATAGTCATCTGGTTCATTGATGATGCGATCGCGTGGAACATCAATTACACCTCTTCCAGAAGCTACTAAACCAGCATCATATGGCCGTCTACGGTTAGAATACTGCGCTTCAAAGGTAAAATCTGTCTTTTCGCCCAATTTCCAAGCTAATACGGGTGCAACGAAATATTGCTCAAAGTTTTCGTCAAAACCTCGGAAACTTTCACTATTCAAATAGGATAGGTTCAGTCTATACAGCAGGCTGGGATCATCATTCAAAGAGCCAGAAATATCAATGCGTGGACGAATCAAACCATAGTTACCAAACTGGACTTCTGCTTCGTAAAAAGGCTCTGCTAGAGGTTTTTTGGTGACAGCGTTAATGATCCCACCGGGTTGAATCTGTCCATATAAAATCGAGGCTGGGCCTTTGAGGATTTCGACACGTTCTAAATTGGCTGTTTCTGGAACATCTGGAAAGGCAAATTGTCTAAATCCATCTATCAATATTGGTGCGTTATCAAATCCCCGAATTGTATATCTTGCTTCTGTACCTGTGTCCAACCCACCAGCAATAACATTACTGACGTTATTGAGTGTTTCATCCAATCTGATAACTTGTTGATCTTCAATTACCTGGCGCGGAATCACCTGAATCGATTGTGGTATGTCTCGCAGTGGGGTGTCGGTTCTTGTGCCGGTAGTAGCGTTTAATGCGTTATAGCCAGCATCGCGATCGCCTGTTACCACTAATTCTATTGGCTCATTCGACTCTGCTGATGGTGGTTGGACGGGAGTTTCTGTTTCTGGTGTAGGTGTGGGTGCTACTTCTGTTTCTGGCTGTTTTTCTGGTGGTGGGGTTGCAGATGCCGTAGTGATCAACCCTAAAATCAAGCCTTCATCACTGTCAAACAATTCTACTTGCGGTAAGCTTGTTTCTCCTTTGACTGTGACTAATATAGTATTAGGATTTTGGTTGTTAACAGTAATTTCAGCAATTCCTGCTACTGGGTTTTCTTGGCGAAATATCTCACCACTAGATAAACGCAGTTGAGCATTATTGATCTCTGCAATGTATGTATTACCTTCACTTCTAGGCTTAACTTGTAACTGATCGCCTGAAGTAGTCTGTAAAATTATCTCCACACCCTGAGCGGTGGAATTCACTTGGACTCCAGTCACGGGAATAACTTGTTGCGAACCCCCTTGAGTAAGTAGAGAGGGTTGGTTGATTTGCAAAATATCCCGTTTCTGTCGCAGTTCTGATTGCTGGTTCGTCTTTGCCCCTTGGGCTGGATTAGCCATGAACACACCAACTGAGACTGCCAACAACAAGCTTTGCAAGATTTGCTCTGGTTTCATTACTTCCCTCATCATTCATCGTGTCATGTGATTTTTGTTAATGACACGAACCTCTTAAGTTATTGAAATTGATTCTTAGCTATTTTGCAAGTTAGTCAATTTAATTGCAAATCAATTTTACATTAACTATTGATAATTTGTTGCAGTGTTAATTTCGCTTAATACTTTTTTTGCGACTAATACTTAAGTATCAAATAATTATAAGGTTAAATAAAATACCATGAAAATGCTTAGTATATACTTGAAGGCTTATTTTAAAAGTATTTATAAGCTCTAGTCTTAATTTAAATAATACTAAGTAAGTTAAAGACTTTAAACAAAGCAGAGAAAATAGACTGCTTTGGGTTTCCTGAAATTAAGCTTAGTCTATGCAAATCATAAGTTAAAGCCTTTTTTTTTAATGAGATTATAATTTTTTTATATATATTGCCACTTGCTAAATGCAATAACTTCCTATTAAATAATTTTGAGGCTAGCTAAAAATTATTTGCAATAAGGTCTATCTAACCTCCGAGTTGTTCGATATCAAGCAACACCAAAGTTTATTCTCATCAAAGAATAAAGTTAACAACAGCGCATCGACTTGATTTAGAAGTCAAGCAAGCTGGTGAAGCTGGACAATTCGCGCGTGCATCTCAGTTCCCAAGGTGTAATATGTGTCAATCTATAGACAGCCGACAAGAAAATTCCTCTAGTGTTTCTCCAGTTACGTCTGGCGAACAGAATACTTGCAATGTCATGGATACTTTAAAATCAATACTTCTAAATCTCGGTATTCCAGAAGAGTCAATTAGTGAAGACACCTTATTGCAAAGAGATTTACAACTTGATTCTGTAGAGGCGGTAGAGATAGCCTTGGGATTAAAACGGATACTAGGTGTGAGTGTGAAGCTAGAGTCTCGGCAAGACATGACATTAGCTCAAGTCTGCAATCAAGTCGAAGAAGCGATCGCCCAAAATCATCCCAACCATGTTACACCAACAGATTAAAGGGTTGGGTTTAGATATCATACCCATTCACAGAATTGCCAGAATCGTTGATCGATATGATGGTGAAACCTTAAATCTGATCTTCACTGCTAAGGAAATCGAACGCTGTCAATCAGCTAAGGACTCTCATCAATATTATGCAATTTGCTTTGCCACAAAAGAAGCTGTGAGTAAAGCTCTAGGTACTGGGTTGGTTGACATTGATTGGAATGACATTGAAGCTGAAATCACACCTCAGAGTCTAATTATTCATCTATACAATCAAGCAAGTTATCAGGCAAAAAAACGTGACATTCAAAATTGGTCGGCAAATTGGTGCAATTGGAATCAACATATATTAGTTCAAGTCATTGCTTTATGAAAGGGAACGGGGAAAATAAAGCCACCCACAAGAGGGAGGTACACTAAGGGCTTTGTAAAGGAGCGCGGGAAAGTCAGGGAGTAGAGGAAAAGCTAATGACTATGATTTCTGAACAGTTACCAGATATATTTAACGTTGCAGCTTACTTCCTAGACAGAAACTTGGCAAAGGGAAGCAGCGAGAAAATAGCTTTTTATTATCAAAATGAAACATATAACTATGCACAAGTTACCAGCTTCGTCAGACGGAGTGCGAGATTACTGGCTAATCTTGGGATAAAACAAGAAAACCGCATCGCCATTTTATTACCCGATTCTCCAGAGTTTGTCTTTGGCTTTTGGGGTGCAATTTGGCTGGGAGCCATACCAGTTCCCATTAATACGACTTGTAGTCTTAATGAGATTCAATATATTCTGCAAGATTCTCGCGCTCAACTTTTATTAACTACCCAAGAGTGGCAAGAAAAACTAGCTCCTATCCAATCAAAATATTTACGTCATGTACTCTTGAAAGATGCTTATAGTTCTTTGCTAACTCAACAAGATGAATTACTACCTTGTGCGGAAACTTCACCCGATGAACCAGCTTTTTGGCTCTATACATCCGGTAGTACAGGCAGTCCTAAAGGCGTGATTCACCTGCATCAGAGTATGGTGGTATGTGCAGAAAGATACGGTAAAGCAATTCTAGGTTTGCGTGAGGATGATATTACCTATTCAGTGGCGAAAATGCCTTTTGCCTATGGCTTGGGTAATACCTTATATATGCCAATGGCGGTAGGTGCAGCTAGTGTGTTATCTGATGCCAGTAACGCCTTCGACATAATTGCAGATATTCACCGTTATCGACCGACGATTTTGTTTGGCATACCGAGTGTTTATGCAGGTATTTTGGCTCTCTCGGAAATTGCACCATTGGATGTTTCTTCCTTACGCCTGTGTGCATCGGCGGCGGAACAATTGCCTAAAAGCATTTGGCAGCAATGGCGAGAAAAATACAACCATGAAATTTGCGAAGGCATTGGTACGACTGAGTTTTTACATATATTTCTCTCTAATCAAATAGGAAAGTGCAAACCAGGAAGTTCTGGTTGTCCCATTCCTGGTTATGACGTGCAAATTCTGGATGACGATGGTGTACCTTGTTCTCCTGGTGAAATTGGCAATCTCCAAGTCAGAGGAGAAAGCCTGATGTGGGGTTATTGGAAGCGGTTACAACAAACGCGTAAAGCGATTTATGGTGACACCATGCGGACTGGAGATAAATATTTACAAGATGCTGATGGTTATTTTTACTTTATGGGACGTAATGATGACTTGTTTAAAGTCAATGGCCAATGGATCTCACCAATGGAAATTGAGGATATATTACATCAACATCCCCAAATTTTAGAGGTTGCTGTTGTACCTGAGTCTAATAATGAAGAACAGTTAACGCAGATTGTCGCTTATATCAGTCTCAAGTCGGGGCAAACTGCTTCACCACAAATAGAAATGGATATTCGGAAGTTTGCTAGACAAAATCTGCCAAATTTTAAGGCTCCTAAAAAAGTTTACTTTGTAGAAAAATTACCACGCACTGCTACCGGAAAAATTCACCGCAGATTATTAAGTAATAATTCTAGTTTAAGTATCACAAGGTAAATAATTAAAGGTTTGTAGAGAGAACTTTAGTTCTCTCTTCTTTACGAGACACTCCGCGAACAGAAAAGGACTAAAGTCCTTACTACGAACTGAATCCTAGTATTTTTACATTGTTTAATGTAGTTTGTTTTTTCGCACCGACTTACTTACTTGCATTTCTCAACAGAGGCATAATGATGGTATTAGAGTTTCAGACAGCAATCAAATACAAGCGTAAATTTATTTCTGGTCGGAGGAATCATCTTGTAGCTTTGCAAAATTTCCTACAAGCTGGGATTTTTGAGAATTATGTTTTGTATGAGGGCAAAAATGAAATCAGGATTGCTGGTAATGAATTAGCAAAAGTATCAGTTTCGCAAGATTTAGTTTCTGTGAAAGGTGTAGGTAAATCTTTCTCAGAGCCAGCAACTGAGCCATTTAAGCAAGTCGAGAAAATGTTGGCAAAATTGGCGATTGAAGATTGGACAGCTTATGGTTATGTGGCTTTTGATATGGCTCGATTTTATTCAGATTATGCTAAATCAATCGAGCAAGACAGCCTATATTTTCTCATTCCAGAAATTGAACTGATATTCACTGATGAAGGAGTTTGCATCAGAAGTACAAAATCTATTGAACAAGTAGAAGAAATTTTACTTTTAGATGCTCAATTGCCAGATTATCAAGCGGCTGATTTGAGGTTAGATTTTAGCGATCGCACAAATTATCAGCAAAAGATTAGTGAGTTAATTACAGCCATCCAAAAGGACGAATTACAGAAAGCAATTATTTCTCGCTCCGTCAAAATTCCTGGTAATTTAGATGTATTGGGAACCTATATAGTTGGAGCCAAAGTTAATAATGCGGCGCGTTCCTACTGTTTAAATATTGGAGATGTCCGCGCAGTTGGCTTTAGTCCAGAAACTTTAATTGAAGTTTATGACGATGGTTTCATTGTGACTAATCCCCTAGCTGGAACCAGACCGAGAAGCGAAAATCAAACAGAAGACACACAACTCACACACGAACTATTTATTGATGCCAAAGAAGTCAAAGAACACGCTCTTTCTATTTGGTTAGCGCAAAGTGAAATTGCTTCTTTGTGTTTAGCAGGTAGTATTCAGGTGTTCAACTTCATGGAAGTGAAAAAATATCGTTGTGTGCAGCATTTATCATCGAGAGTCGGCGGACAACTACAACCAGGAAAAACCCTGTGGGATGCTTTGAAGGTTTTGTTTCCAGGGATTACCGTTTCGGGAATTGATAAACAACAAGCACTCAAATGGATTGACCGTTTAGAAGACGAACCGAGAGGAATTTATGCTGGGGGTATTGGCTGGGTAAATAGTAGTGGTACAGGAGATTTAGCGATCGCAATTCGTTCTGTTTATCAGTATGGTAATCATATTTACTTAAATGCTGGTGCTGGTATTGTTGCCGAATCTGTACCTGAAAAAGAGTATATCGAGTCTGTCAACAAGATGAATACTATGTTGACGAATGTAGTGTTGGAGTCTGAAGCCAGATGAAAGGGATACTGGCTGTACCTGATACACCGTATATCATCGGTTATGGCCTAGAAATAGTTGCGACTGCTGAGATGAGAACCCTCATAGAACAAGCACGGGGAGATTTTACCATCCAGTATTTTAGAGCCAGTGAACGAAGTATTATGTCTGGGATTCAACATCTGGCGGGTCGTTTTTGTGCCAAAAAAGCTATTTTGAAAGCTTTGGGGATGGAATTAAATCGACAGGCTTTTTGGCTGGATATAGAAGTACAGCGATTACCCACAGGTGAACCATCAGTAGTATTGCATGGTCAATATCGGGAATTGGCGAACTGTTTAGGGATTGCTAAGTGGTTGGTGAGCATTACTCATGTAGCTGATTATGCCGCAGCGAGTGCGATCGCTCTTTTGTAATTTATCTCACGCAAAGGCGCAAAGGTTATGATGAATGATTCAGTTGGTATTTGCTCACTTGCTGTTAGTTTTGGGAGCGTTATTCGGACAAATGAGTATTGGGTGAGGAAGTTTCCTGAGTTAATTCCACAAGAGAAGCCAAGAAGGGTAAGGCTATCTGGTTCTAGGGAATCAATTTCTACACCAAATGTTCTGGATATTTGGTCACAAGCTGTTGCGCCATATTTAGCAGATCCTTTTCGGGGTAATGTTGAACGTCGGGTGGTTGATATCGATGAATCTTCGCTGACTCTGGAATATCGGGCGGCTAAAGATGCACTAGAAGCTGCACGACTCTCTCCCCAGGAGGTGGATTTGATGATTGTGGCTTCTCTATTTCCTGAACAGGTGGGACATGGTAATGCTATTTACTTGGCTCAGAAATTAGGGTTGCACTGTCCGGCTTGGAATTTAGAGTCAACTTGTTCTAGTGCTTTGGTAGCTTTGCAAAACGCTCATGCACTCATCCAAACGGGAGCATATCGCAATGCTTTGGTTGTTGTCTCTCACATCGGTTCTCAAACAGTAGAGGAAACAGATAGCCTCTCATGGTCGATGGGTGATGGTGCTGGAGCCTTTGTAGTAGATAGACTCAAAGCAAATCAAGGAATCTTAGGGACTAAAATCGTGAATACGGCTGCAACCAGTGGTGCTTATGTACATGAACTGGTAACAGATGCTCAAGGACAGCCTCAGATTCGGACTCGTACAGGCGAGAATGTCAGTACACTTGCCGAAACCTCTGTAGATTTTGTGCGTACTTGCTGCGAAGGCGCGGCGGTGGCGGCTGGGTTAACTTTGGCTGATCTAGATTTCTTTGCGTTCAATACTCCTACTGCTTGGTATACCAATGTTTGTATACAAGCATTAGGTATTAGTGCAGCAAAGACTATCAACTTGTATCCAAGATATGCAAATATTGGCCCGGTAATGGCGATCGCTAATTTATATCATGCTGCCCATGAGGGTAAAATTAGCGAAAATAGCTTAGTGTTAGTTTATACGAAAGGTGCATCAGCTACAGCAGCCGCAACTATCATGCGCTGGGGTGATGTGGCACTTGGTTGTGTTCCTACGCCTCCTCTCAGCCTGACTCAAGAACCAGAAAAAATTCATCTCACAGAAAAACAAGAAAGCAGCATTTCTAGAGAAAAACTGTTAGCTGCTTCTCTACAACAACAACGGCAAATGCTGGAAACTTATTTGTTGGAATGGTTGAGTCATTCATTACAACTACCTGTTTCACAAATTGAACAACAACAACCTTTAACTTTATTGCTCGGTTCTTTGATGGGTTTCTTATTCAAAACTCAAATCGAAAATGACTTGAAAGTGCAAGTTCCTATAGAGAAATTCTTTGGTGAAAATAACCTCAATCATTTAATTGAACTGTTGCTCAATCAGTTAGCTTTAACCAAAGTTTTAACATCTACGTCACTAATTGATACTGATACAGAAGACAGAGAAAAATTAACTCTTTAACATTTAACTCTCCAAATCTCCTTTCTCCGCGCCTCTGCGCCACCCTGCGGGTTCGCTCTTAGCGTTCTCGTAGAGTAGCCGCAAAGCGTCTACTGCGTGAAAAAATTAAAACATAAATCCCTATGAATTTACATACACTTTTAACCGACCTATCCCATCGAGGCGTAAAACTATCTGCTAATGGCAACTCTCTAGATATTGATGCACCAAAGGGAGTCATTACCCCAGAATTACGCGATTCATTAGCGAAACATAAAGCGGAACTACTAAAATTACTCCAACAAAATGGTACAAGTACCACCTCTCTACCCAAAATTGTCCCAGCACCAGAGTTGCGTTATGAGCCTTTTCCTCTGACTGATATGCAGTATGCCTTTTGGGTAGGACGCAGTGGCGTACTAGAGTTGGGAAATGTAGCCAATCATGGTTATTACGAGATTGAATGTAAATATCTACACATAGAAAAGCTGAATCTTGCGCTGCAAAAAGTCATAGAACGCCACGATATGCTAAGGGCGATAGTCTTGCCAACCGGAAAGCAGCAGGTTTTGAAGCAAGTACCCTTTTATACGCTAGAAGTTTTAGATTTGAGAGGCAAAACAGAAGACATTGCTAATGCAGAACTAGATGCAGTGCGTCAGCGAATGTCTCATCAAGTGATTCCGAGCGATCGCTGGCCTTTATTTGAGTTTAGAGTCACACGTTTAGCTCAAGAAAGTTTTCGGTTACACGTTAGTTTTGACTTGCAAATATTTGACGCTTGGAGTCTGTTTCGCCTATTTGATGAATGGTTTCAACTTTACCAGCATCCAGAGGAGCCATTACCACCCTTAGAAATTTCCTTCCGCGATTATGTTTTAGCAGAACAAAAACTGCAAGAGACAGAATTATATAAGCGATCGCAAGCCTATTGGTTTAATCGTCTCGATGAGTTACCGCCAGCCCCAGATTTACCACTGGCTAAAAGTCCCAAGGAAATCAAACACCACCAAAACAAGCGTTATGAAGGGCGATTAGAACCGACAGAATGGCAGCAGTTAAAGCAACGTGCGGCAAATGCTGGGTTAACTCCTTCTGGAGTTTTACTAGCTGCTTTTGCGGAAATATTGACTCTTTGGAGTAAAAGCCCGCGATTTACCTTAAATTTAGCCTTATTTAATCGCTTACCCCTGCATCCCCAAGTCAACGATATTTTAGGGGACTTTACCTCTGTCACCTTATTAGCTGTAGATAATTCTCAGCCTGAAGCATTTAGAGAGCGATCGCGCCGTCTGCAACAACAACTATTGCAAGATTTAGAACATCGCTATATCAGTGGTGTGCGCGTCACGCGAGAACTAGCCCGCCGACAAGGTACAGCACCCAGTGCTATGCCAATTGTCTTTACTAGCACCCTCGGCTTTAGTTCCCTAGGACAAGAAACCTTAACTTTTAGCCATTTTGGTGAGTTGGTTTACGGTATCAGTCAAGCTTCGCAAGCTTGGATGGATATTCAAGTTTGGGAAGAAAAGGAAACTTTGACTTGTAACTGGGATGTGGTGGAAGAACTATTCCCGACAGGCTTAATTAGCGATATGTTTGAGGCTTATTTTGGTTTACTCAAACAACTAGCTAATTCTGAATCAGCTTGGTTAGAAACTAATAGACAACTAATTCCGCCTCCACAATTAGCACAACGCGATCGCATCAACGCCACAACCGCACCCACTCCCGACGCAATGCTGCATACAATGTTTGCCCAGCAAGCACAGCAGTGCAAAACAGCACCAGCCGTCATTTCCTCCCAGCGCACCTTAACTTACCAAGAGTTATACACACTCTCTAACCAACTAGGTCATCAACTGCGGCGACTGGGGGCTACTCCCAACCAATTGATAGGCGTAGTTATGGACAAGGGATGGGAGCAAATTGTGGCTGTTATGGGGATTTTAGCCTCTGGTGCGGCGTATGTGCCGATAGATCCCAACTTGCCACAACAACGCCGAGATTATCTGTTAGCAAACAGTGAAGTCAAAATTGTGCTGACTCAATCTTGGTTGGATGAGAAACTAGATTGGCCTTCAGGAATTCAACGTCTGTGCATAGATACACAAGAACTCGCCAAAGAAAGTAAGGAACCGCTACAACCAGTACAAACACCTGATGATTTAGCCTACGTTATTTACACCTCTGGTTCTACAGGCTTACCCAAAGGGGTAATGATTAGCCATCGCAATGTTGTTAACGTCGTTGTTCACACTAACCAACGCTTCAATATTGGTTGTCAAGATAGAATTTTAGCTCTGACAGCGTTAAACCATGACTTGTCTGTATATGACATTTTTGGTTTATTGTGTGCAGGTGGCGCAATTGTGATCCCTGATGCTTGCGGTGTGAAAGATCCGGCGCATTGGGCTGAGTTGATGGTGCGGGAGAAAGTGACGCTGTGGAATTCCGTCCCCGCCATGATGCAAATGTTGGTGGAATATGCCGAGAGTCAATCTGTAGTTATTCCGGCAAGCTTGCGTTTGTTAATTATGGGTGGTGACTGGTTGCCGGTGTCTCTCCCTGACAGCATCCAAGCTTTAGTACCAGAAGTACAAATCTTGAGTATTGGCGGCCCTACAGAAACTACCATTTGGAATATTGGTTATTTAATTACAGAGGTTGACCCGAATTGGAAGAGTATTCCCTATGGGACACCAATGGCTAATGCCAAATATTACGTTTTGAATGAAGCTTTAGAAGATTGTCCCGTTTGGGTTGCTGGTCAAATGTATTGTGCTGGCGTGCAGGTGGCGCAAGGTTATTGGCGTGATGCGGAAAAAACGGCGGCTAAATTCATTACCCATCCTCGCACCCAAGAACGGATTTACTGTACAGGCGACCTTGGTCGTTATTTACCCGATGGCAACATTGAATTTTTAGGACGGGCAGATTTCCAGGTCAAAATCAGGGGTTATCGCATCGAATTAGGTGAGATTGAAGCCGCTATCAAACAGCATCCAGGGGTAAAAGATGCGATCGCTATCACAGTTCCCAGTGTCGAACAGTCTCATCAACAAATTATTGCCTGTATAGTGCCACAACAGCAAGCAGAAACGCTGTTTGAACTAGAAATGGCAGATAGTAATGAAACACAACAGCTATGGCAGAATTTAGTTGCAAAGGGCGCGAAAATAGCTCAAAAAAACTTAGATGCTGTGAAACCAGAAGTGTTTGCAGCTTTTTGGCAACAACATCTCGACCCGCTTTATACCTATGCTGTGAGTATCGCCTTTCATCAGTTTGGCGTTTATACCCAACTCCATGAGGCGTACTCTCTCGATGAATTGATGCAGCGAGGCCAGGTTAAACCCCGCTATCGTAAATGGCTGAGTCGCGCTTTATCTTTCTTGGTAGATTTGGAATGGTTGCAAGTAGATGGTGACAAGTTTGTTAATACTCGACTTCTGCCTCATAGCTTCCCTACAGAATTGTTAGCCAAGATTTTATCTGAAGCCGCGCCCATCCTCGACTACAACCAAAATACAGTCGAATTGTTGGTGAATTCAGCCAAAAATCTGGCAGCAATTCTCACAGAAAATATTCACTCGGCTCAAATTATTGCTACAGATGAAATTCCGGCACTGTATCGCAAAGAATTTCAAGCTGGTAGTTTAGTCATTCGAGAAATTTTACATCACCTTGCCCAGTCTTGGCAGTCAACAACTAACCTACGAATTTTAGAAATTGGCGCGGGAACTGGGGCTGTGACTAGGGAAGTATTGCCAGTTTTACCACCAGAAAAAACTACCTACGTTTATACAGACATATCTCAATATTTCTTGCAGTTAGGACAGCAAGATTTTGGTCACTATCCTTTCTTAGAAACCGCTTTATTTAACTTGGAACAGTCGCCCCAAGAGCAAGGCTATGAACTCCACAGTTTTGATGTGATTATTGCTGGTGGTGTGATTCATGCTACGCGTAATATCCAAGAATCTCTGGAGAATATGCGATCGCTCTTAGCCCCTAATGGTTTGTTGCTGTTTGTAGAACCAACAAAACTGCATCCCTTCTGGGAATTATTTATGGGATTGCAGCAAGGTTTTGACCGCTTTGAAGATACTGCACTACGCTCTCATCCTCTCCTATCGCCAAAACAGTGGCAAGAAGTTTTACTGGCGCAAGGATTTACAGATTGCACAGTATTTAATCAGCCAGGCTCGATCGCTGACTTTTTGGCTGTGTATACGTTTATGGCGCGGGGATCTGCATCTGTACAGAAGTTTAAAAAGCAGGAATTCAAGAGCTTTTTACAGCAAAAATTGCCAGATTACATGATTCCCAGTGAATTTATCCTCCTTGATGCTCTGCCACTGACAGCGAATGGTAAAGTCAATCGTCAAGCATTACCGCAATTACAAAATTTGCGGCCGCAATTCAAAACCAATTACGTCACACCGCAAACGGAAACTGAGCAAATCATTGCTGGTATTTGGCAAGAGGTATTGCGAGTTGAGAAAGTGGGGATTAACGATAACTTCTTTGAATTAGGCGGAGATTCTTTACAAGCAACTCAGGTTATCGCTCGAATGCGCGAAAAATTTCAAGTGAATTTACCTGTGCAGAATTTACTGCAAGCACCAACTTTATCTAGCTTGGCGAAGTCAATTGACGAGATTCAGCAAACAACGCAAAAACTCCAAGCCCCGATTAATGAAGCATTAGATAATCGCGTGGAGGTGGAACTATGAAATTAATTGCAGAGTTTTTGTCTGAATTGAGTAATTTAGATATTCGGTTATGGTTAGATGGAGAACGCCTGCGCTGTAATGCCCCTAAAGATGTACTCACAGCAGAATTACAAGCCGAGATAACTGCACGGAAAGCCGAAATAATTCAGTTTCTTCATACTAGTTCTACTCAAGAAACAATCAAACCAGTTTCCCGCAATCAACATTTACCTTTGTCTTTTGGGCAGCAAGGACTATGGTTTATCGACGAATTAGAAGGTGGTAGTACGGCTTACAATCAATTATTTGCGATTAAGTTGCAAGGTGTAGTACAAGTAGCCATTCTTGAACAAGCACTGACGGAAATAATTAGACGGCACGAAATTCTGCGGACTACATTTAAAACTATCAATGGGCAAGCCTTCCAAGCCATAGCCCCTGAACCAACTTTCACACTGGCGGTAGAAACCTTAGAATGGCAAGAACTCCAGCCGTTTGCTGTGGCTCAATCCCAACGTCCTTTTAATTTGGCAGAGGGGCCATTGCTGCGAGTTACTTTAGTGAAACTTGCACCAGAAGAATATGTATTGTTGTTTGTCATTCATCATGCGATCGCTGATGCTTGGTCAAGTACAATTTTCATCCAAGAACTAGCAGCCATCTATGAGGCTTTCTCTCTTGGTAAGCCGTCCCCTTTACCAGAGTTACCCATCCAGTATGCGGATTTTGCTTATTGGCAGCATCACAAGTTGCAACAATTATTACCAGAACAACTCCGCTACTGGGAACAGAAACTGAGTGATACACCACCTGTATTACAATTACCCAGTCGCCCAAGATTAGCGGTGCAAAGTTTCCGGGGAGATATCATCACCTTAGAACTCAACCAAGACTTAACTACCAAGCTGAAACACCTCAGTCAGCAGTCAGGGGTAACTCTATTTATGACCCTACTGGCAGCATTTAATACACTCCTGTATCGTTATACCAACCAAGATGATATCTGCATCGGTACAACTATTGCTAATCGCCACAGCCGGGAATTAGAATCGCTTATTGGTTATTTTCTTAACACTCTGGTGATGCGTACCGACTTGTCGGGGAATCCTACTTTTCGGGAGTTGTTACAGCGAGTGCAGAATGTCGCGTGGGAAGCATACAATCACCAAGATTTACCATTTGATCAGTTAGTAGCAAAATTACAGCCAACGCGGGATCTATCTCATACACCATTGTTTCAGGTGATGTTTGTCTTAGAAAATGCACCCAAACAAGAGGTACAGCTTTCAGGACTCACTCTCAGTTTCTTAGAAATACCATTAGCGACGGCTAAGTTTGATTTATCTGTGTCAATGCGGGAAACTGAGCAAGGGTTATTGGCGAAGTTTGAATACAATACAGACTTGTTTGATGCAGACACAATTACCCGAATGATGGGACATTTCCAGACTTTACTCTGGGGAATTGTGAACAATCAAGAGCAATCTATTTCAGAATTACCTTTGTTGACTGAAGCAGAACGCCATCAGTTATTAGTAGAGTGGAACCAGACTCAAGCTGAATATCCGAAAATTTGTCTACATCAATTATTTGAAGTGCAAGTAGAACAAATACCTGATGCTGTTGCGGTAGTATTTGGCGAGCAGAAACTAACTTACAAAGAGTTAAACATCCGTGCTAATCAACTAGCACATTATTTACAGACATTAGGTGTCAAACCAGATGTAACAGTGGCTATCTGTTTTGAGCGTTCTTTAGAAATGATCGTGGGGTTATTGGGGATTCTCAAGGCTGGTGGTGCATACATACCACTTGACCCCACTTACCCAAAAGAGCGTTTAACTCAGATGTTATCTGATTCTCAGACATCGCTATTGTTGACAACAGAAAATTTAGCGATCGCTTTACCTGAGCATCCATTAAATGTAGTTTATTTAAACACAAACTGGTCAATTATTAGCCAACAAAGTCCAGAAAATCCGGTGACAGATACAAAACCAAAAAATCTGGCTTATGTTATCTACACATCTGGTTCCACAGGCCAACCCAAAGGCGTGGGTTGCACACATCAAGGCGTAACTAATTTACTGACAGATTTTCAAATTAAACAGCCGCTTGCTCAAGGTAATAAGTGTAGTTTATGGACGAGCATTAGTTTTGATGTCTCAGTTTATGAAACTTTTTCAGCTTTATTGGTAGGGGGAGAATTACATCTAACTACCGAAAGTATGCGCTATGAAGCAATCACATTGTTTGAGTGGTTAGAGTCGCAGCAAATTCATAGTGCTTACATTCCGCCTTTCATGCTGAAAGATTTAGCTGATTGGTTACAGGAAAAATCTCACAAACTGACTTTAAAAAGATTACTTGTAGGGGTGGAACCCATTGCTGAACAATTACTACAATCTATGAGTAAATTAATTCCTGGTTTGCAAATTATCAATGGTTATGGGCCATCAGAAACTACAATTTGCGCTACTTTATATACTGTTTCTGCTGAATCGACTTGTCACCAAAATACACCTATAGGCAGACCAGTACAAAATACAGAAATTTATTTGCTAGATGCTAATCTCCAACCTGTGCCATTAAATGTACCAGGTGAATTGTACATTGGCGGTGTTGGTTTAGCACCAGGCTATCTCAATAACTCATTATTGACTGCTCAAAAGTTTATTTCCAACCCTTTTAAAAGAGGTGGGAGGGAATGCGATCGCCTATACAAAACTGGCGACTTGGGACGTTATTTAAGTGATGGTAACATTGAGTTTCTGGGGCGAATTGATAATCAGGTAAAACTGCGTGGCTTCCGCATCGAATTAGGCGAGATTGAAGCGGTTTTGAGTAAACATCCTCAAGTACGACAAGTAGTAGTTATCCTGCGTGATGATACAGGTTTTCAACGTTTGGTAGCTTATATTGTGCCGCACAAACAGGCGCAAAATCTTGCAAGTGAACTAAGGAACTTCCTCACATCACATTTGCCTAATTATATGGTGCCATCGGCTTTTGTGATGCTAGAGGCACTGCCGCTTTTGCCTAATGGTAAAGTCAATAAGCAAAGTTTACCAGCACCCGACACCAGTAGACCAGAATTAGACAAGGCATTTGTTGCACCGTGCAGTTTTGCCGAAATTACCCTTTGTGAAATCTGGGCAGAATTTCTCAATGTGTCACAAGTGGGGATTCATGATAACTTTTTTGAGTTAGGCGGCGATTCAATTATTGCTATTCAAATTATTGCTAAAGCTAACCAAGCTGGTCTGAAGCTGACAACTAAACAATTATTTCAGCATCAAACTATTGCTCAGTTAGCAAATGTAGCAGTTTTGAAACCAGCAATCCAGATTGAACAGGGACTTGTCACAGGTAAAGTATCCCTAACACCTATTCAACATTGGTTTTTTGAGCAGAATTTCTCAAATCCCCATCACTGGAATCAGACAATTGTGCTGGAAATGCCACAAGCTCTGGACTTAGACTTATTAGAGCAGGCATTACAACAGTTACTATTACATCATGATGCTTTGCGGCTAAGGTTTGAAAAAACAGAGTTGGGTTTGCAGCAGGTTCTATCTGATATTCATACACCTATTTCTTTGCAGCGTTTTGACTTTTCACGACTGACAAAGATAGAACAAGAACAAGCTTTTCAGACATCTGCGGCTGAATTACAAACTAGTCTTGACTTATCAGTGGGAAGGCTAACAAGCTTTGCTGTCTACAACTTTGGCATACAACAGCCAAGTCGCTTATTACTAATTATTCATCATTTAGCTGTAGATACTTTCTCTTGGCGAGTTTTATTAGAAGATGTGCAAACAGCTTATCAACAGCTAAACCAAGGCAAAAAAGTACAGTTACTAGCGAAAACAACTTCTTTTAAATATTGGTCAGAACATCTGTATGAATATGCCCAATCTGTTAACCTGCAAAAAGAGAGAGATTATTGGTTAACCCAGTGTCAACAGCAAAAATTACCAGTGGATTTTGCTGATGGTGAGAATATAGTAGCTTCTGAAAGGAAAATTGCGATCGCTCTCACTGTAGAACAAACTCAAACCTTACTGCAAGAAGTACCACAAGCTTATAACACCCAAATCAATGATGTGTTACTCACGGCGTTAGTACAAGCTTTTTCTCAATGGACAGGTACACGCTCCTTATTAGTAGCACTAGAAAGTCATGGACGAGAAGACATTATTGAGGATTTAGATTTATCGCGCACCGTTGGCTGGTTTACATCTATCTTTCCTGTACTTTTGGATTTAGGAAGAGCATCTCATCCTGGGGAAGCATTAAAAACAATTAAAGAGCAACTACGAGCTATTCCCAACCGTGGAATTGGTTACGGTATTCTGCGTTATTTGCAGCAGAATAATGGATTACAAAACTATCCAGAACCGGAAGTAGTCTTCAATTATTTAGGACAATTTGACCAGACATTTTCTAACTCATCGCTATTCCGCTTTGTGCAGAACTCCAGTGGCTTAATGAGCAGTCCTCGCAATCAAAGAAGTAGCTTATTAGAAATCAACGGCTTAGTAGTTAATAATAAACTGCAATTTGATTGGACATTTAGCGCAAACATCCACCGATATTCCACTATCGAAAATTTAGCCCAAGAGTTTGTCAAGGCTTTGACAGAAATTATTACTCATTGCCAATCTACTCAAGAAAAAAATTACACCCCTTCTGATTTTCCAGAACTAGATTTAAGCCAAAAAGGTCTAGATCAGTTCTTGGCAAAACTCAATCACAAAGGTAAATCAAAAGTAATATGAATACAGAAAATATTGAAGATATTTACGAACTGTCGCCCCTACAGCACGGTATTCTGTTTCACTGTGTCTATGGTTCGGAAGTAACACTTTATTTTTCGCAATTAGGCTTTACGTTTAAGGTGCGAAATAGGTTAAATTTTGCTGCTTTTGAACGTGCTTGGCAAGAAGTCGTAGCTAGACATACCATGTTGCGTACTGGTTTCTATTGGGAAGATATCGACAAACCACTGCAAGTTGTATATCGCCATGTCGAATTACCCATAAAACAACTTGATTGGCGAGGAATAGACGCAACAGAACAGCAAAAACTTTTAGATGATTTTTTAGTCCAAGATAGAGAGGAAGGCTTTGATTTATCCCAAGCTCCTTTAATGCGAGTAACTTTAATTCGCTTTGATGATCATACTTACAAATTTGTTTGGAGTTCACACATGATTATTGTGGACGGTTGGTCATCACCGTTAGTCATTAAAGAAGTTATTGAGTTATACATAGCCTATAGTCAAGGTCAAAATATCGACTTAGGAAAAGGTAGTGTTTTTCGAGATTATATTGCTTGGTTGCGACGACAAGATTCATCACAGGCGGAAGAGTTTTGGCGACGAATGCTGAAAGGATTAAAAGCACCTACACCGCTAAAAAATCTATATGTAGATAACTTATATAATCCAGAAGCACGATATGATGAACCACAAATAAAACTCTCAAAAGCAACCACAGCTAAATTACAATCTATAGCACGACAGCATCGCCTGACTATTAATGTAATTGCTCAAGCTGTTTGGGTTCTACTCCTGAGCCGCTACACTTGTCAAACCGAAATTGTCTATGGTTGTACTGTTTCTGGTCGTCCCGTAGATTTAAAAGGTTCTGAGTCGATGGTAGGTATGTTAATTAATACTTTACCTGTGAGAGTTAAAGTAGAGCCAAATCAGTATTTATTACCTTGGTTGCAACAATTTCAAGAACAATTAGTGGAAATTAGGCAGTATGAATATACTTCACTGGTAGATATTCAACGTTGGAGTGAATTACCGCCTGGTTCGCCTTTATTTGATAGTATTTTTGTATTTGAAAATCAACCAGTAGATGATATTTTACAAGAATCACAAGAGCGAGAACAAAGTATAGAACTGAGTTTAAATCTTTACAAAACCAACTATTCTATTAACTTAGTTGGCTATCCTGGCTCACAGTTACGCATTGGGATTAGCTACGATTTTCGCAGTTTTGATAGTAGCACAATTAATGCCATACTCAGGCATTTTGAGATATTACTGGAAAATATTGCCATAAATCCTGAAGTGCAGGTGAAAGATTTATCGTTACTGACAGAACAGGGACGAGATATCAGCTTGATGTTGGAGAAAGAGGCAAGATTTAACTTTGAATTGGCTGTGTGTAATTAAAGTGTTAATTTCGCGCATAGACGCGGTAGCGGCTTCTCGAAGAGTAGGCGCAAAGACGCAGAGTTAGAGAGTTAATAAAATAGAAAAAAAGTATGCTGACTATTGATTCGGAAATTGACCGTCGTTATCAACTTTCAGGTGAGGAGTTTTTATTAGAGTATGTCAAGAAGTCTCGACCAGTGGTTATTTCTGGTGTAATTCAAAATTGGGATGCTTTTACTAAATGGTCGTTGCCCTATTTTCAATCACTTGCTCCTGAGTTGAAAATATATGCTAAACATTTCCATAATGGTAAAATTGAAATTGAAAATTTTACTTTTCAAGAATATGCAGATGTTTTAGATAAATATGAACAGGGAGAGCAGCAAACTTTACCTCCTTATTGTCATGACTTACCTTTATTTAGTTTAATTCCTGAACTTGTTAAGGATGTTAAACCATTTGTTTTAGAATATTTGCCAAAATGGTATAGTTATAAGTGGTGGCGATATTGCCAATTTTTTATCGGCCCATCTCAGAGTTTGACACCGCTACATTTTGACTGTCTACTCACAAATAATCTGTTTTTTCAAATTTCTGGGCGGAAACAATTTACTCTGTTTCTCAAGGAAGATGCTCAATATTGTTATCGCTGTAATTGGCGTTGGTTTAAGGTTGACCCCGAAAAACCAGATTTAGGGCAATATCCACTTTATGAAAATGCCAAACCTATTCAAGTAATTGTGAATCCTGGAGATATTTTATATATGCCTCCTGGGACACTGCATCATGTGAGAAGTTGGGATAAATCCATTTCTTTTAATATTGATTGGCACACACAATCTAGTGTATTGCAAGGTCTAGCTGCTAGTGCTAAAGGTATGCCATTAAAGAATGTTTATTACAACTTTATATTGGCACTAGGATTGATTTTTAGAGTTCCGCCACAAGTAATATTTAGGTTTTATAAAACTTATCTCAATTACGTTTCGTAAGTAACCATTAAGGAAAAGTAAATGAATATCTTTGAAACAAGAGAATCTAATGTCAGAAGTTATTGCAGAAGCTTTCCAACTTTATTTCACCGAGCCAAGGGTGCTTTTATCTATTCAGAATCAGGAGAGGCTTATATTGATTTTTTAGCAGGTGCGGGGGCGTTAAATTATGGGCATAACAACGACTACATTAAACAAAAGGTGATATCATACCTAGATGCTGATGCGATCGCACATGGCTTAGACTTTCATACATCTGCCAAAGAGCAGTTTATCTCGAAGTTCACCGAAACAGTATTAACTCCCAAAAATTTAGACTACCGACTTCAGTTTTGCGGCCCTACAGGGACAAATGCTGTGGAAGCTGCATTAAAGTTAGCCAGAAAGGTGAAAAAAAGACCAGGGATATTTTCATTCATGGGCGGTTATCATGGTATGACCTTGGGTAGCTTATCCATTAGTGGTAATCGTGATATTAAAGCTGGGGCTTATGGTACATCAAGTAATGTTGCATTTATGCCCTATCCCTTCGGTTTTATGGAAAGCTTTGACACGATAGAATTTATCGAGTCAGTTCTCAATGATGTCAATTCTGGAGTTGAAAAACCAGCCGCCATTATCTTTGAAACAGTGCAAGCAGAAGGTGGTGTAATTGTCGCACCCATAGAATGGATGCAAAGACTGAGAAATTTGTGCGATCGCCATGATATTTTATTAATCTGTGATGACATCCAAGTAGGCTGCGGCAGAACTGGGCCATTCTTCTCTTTTGAAAGAGCCAATATTATTCCCGATATAGTAGTCCTGTCAAAATCTATCGGTGGCTATGGTTTCCCCATGTCGTTATTATTATTGAAATCAGAGTTAGATATTTGGGAACCTGGCGAACACAATGGTACTTTTCGAGGTAATCAACTAGCCTTTGTTGGTGGTACTGCTGCACTAGAATATCGAGAAATTGTCAACCTTGAAAAAGAAGTTAAAATTAAAGAATTATTCTTAAATAATTTTTTAATTAACAAAATAGTATCAATTAGTGAGAAAATAAAAATACGAGGACTAGGCTTAATTTGGGGCATTGATATTTCCCAATTAGGTGATGCTAATTTAGCCAAAAGAATCACCTCTCGCTGTTTTGAACTAGGATTAATAATTGAAAAAGCCGGCAGAAATAACACCGTCCTTAAAATATTGCCCCCTTTAACAATTGAAATGCCCATATTAGAGCAAGGGTGTTCCATTATCAAACAAGCATTTGATGATTGCCTAACTTAAATAAAACTCTCATTCTCTCTGCGCCTCTGCGTGATATCCATCAAGTATTTTGTAACAAGGTAACAGATAATGGTTGCGATTCAAAGTAAACCGACAATTACATCTGAAGAGTTATTTACACAAAAAATTTATTGGTTGAATCAATTATCTGATGAATTACCAGAGACAAATTTAATTACAGACTATATTAGACCTGCAATTTACACTGGTAAGCATAAATCAGTTAGTTTTCAATTATCTGCTTACCTGTCAGAAACTATTCTCACACTCAGCAATAATTCGTATTTATCAACATATTTAATTTTGTTGTCTGCATTTAGTATATTGATGCAGAAATACACTGGCAATGATGATAATATTATCGGTTCTCCAGCTTACCACTTCACAGAAATTGATAGCAATTTAACTCAAGTTTTACCCCTGCGGATTAACGTTGATAAAAATCAAACATTTAAAAATTTACTGCTGCAAGTTAAAGACACAACTATCAACGCCTATTGCCATCAAAATTATCCCATTGATGAATTAACGCCACTCTTAAATTTACCCAATCAGCAAAATCGCTATCCATTTTGTGACATTGTTGTTCTCTTAGAAAATATTCATCAACAAAATGGCATTACGAATATCAGCAATGATGTCACCTTATCATTCAAACTTATAGATAATTTATTAGTAGTTAGAATAGATTACAATGAGCATCTATTTCGAGAAGATGCTATAAAATGTTTAATTAAATCTTATTTAAATGTGATTGAGTGTGTAGTCAGCAATCCTCACACTAAAATCAGCGATATATCTTTTTTAACCATAGAAGAACAGCACCAACTATTAGAAAAATTTAATCATAAAACTAAACAATATCCAATTACTCAAACAATCGATCAATTATTTACTCAGCAAGCCCAAGCTACACCCAATCGAATTGCTGTTGAGGATGCAGATAGTCAACTAACTTATCAACAATTAAATGCCAAAGCCAACCAATTAGCTAAATTCCTCCAACATATAGGCATCAAAAAAGGTGAAATTGTTGGCATTCTCAAAGAGCGAGACATTAATTTTTTAATCGGTATACTTGCTATTTATAAAGCTGGTGGAGCATATCTACCAATTGATAGCCAGTATCCAACTGATAGAATTAAATATATGGTATCTAACAGTGAAGTCAAAATTATTTTGACAGACTCCTCCTGTTTAGATATGTTTACAGAGTTAGTAGGAGACAACCTACATTTAAAATCTCTAGTTTGTTTAGACAAGGCAGAAAATACTATAAATTCTGCTGTATTAACTGATATCAATATATATAATCAACTACATTTTCAGGATTTATCTACTGAGGATTTCATTACCAGCAATACAGGTACAGATCCAGCTTATATGTTATATACATCTGGTTCTACTGGATTGCCAAAAGGCGCGATAGTCAGACATGACGGGGCGATTAATCATATATATGCTCAGTTTGATGAACTAGAGTTAACAGCAGATTTTGCTTTTTTACAAAGCGCACCTTCTTCTACTGATATTTCTGTCTGGCAATTTTTAGCTCCACTTTTGATTGGTGGTAAGACAGTTATAGTAGATACTGAATCAGGTTTTATTCCCGACAAATTATTTAAAGTTCTTCAAGAAAAAAGTATTACTGTTGTGGAATTAGTTCCCGCAGTGTTTGGAGGATTAATAGATTATATTTGCCAACTCCCAGAAGAACAAAGACAGCTACCTGATTTAAAGTGGATGATGGTAGTTGGTGAACCTGTTTCTGTAAAACGAGTTAATCAATGGTTGAGTTTGTATCCGGCAATTAGAATAGCTGATGCTTATGGCCCTACTGAAGCGGCTGATGATATTACTCAATTTATTATTGATCAACCTTTACCAGAAAACCAACGCACTGTTTCTATCGGTCAGCCTTTAACTAACTTAAATATCTATATTCTTGACCGAGAAATGCGGTTAGTCCCGATAGGATTTCCAGGCGAGATATGTGTGTCAGGAATTGGTGTAGGAGATGGTTACTGGCAAAATCCAGAGAAAACAAAATCAAGTTTTATTCCTAACCCTTTCCCCAGTTCTACAAAAAAATTACCAGCAGGTAATCCAGATTTAATGTATAAAACTGGAGATTTAGGTAGATGGCTACCTGATGGTAATATCGAGTTTTTGGGACGCATAGATAACCAAGTTAAAATTCGCGGTTTTCGGGTGGAACTGGAAGAAATAGAAGCAATGCTGCGTCAGCATTCTTCTGTACGAGAAACTGTAGTTATCGTGCGAGAAGATAATGGTGATAAGCGTTTGGTAGCTTATGTAGTTCCTCAACCTGAAAGTTCAGCAGATTTAGTGTCAGAACTCCGGCAAATACTCAAACAAAGATTACCACAACACATGATGCCATCAGCCTTCATGTTGTTGGATGATTTACCATTAGCCCCCAGTGGAAAAGTAGACCGCCGTGCCTTACCTGCGCCTGACTTTACGCAACTTCAAAGCGAAAAGACTTTTGTTGCTGCTTCTACTCCCATTCAAGAAATATTGATGGGAATTTGGGCGGAAGTTTTAAGTTTAGAAAAAGTAGGTATTCACGACAACTTCTTTGAATTGGGGGGACATTCTTTATTAGCGACTCGTGTGATTTCTAAAGTGCGCCAGGCATTTGAGGTAGAATTGCCTCTACGTCGCTTATTTGAACAACCAACAATTGCCGGTTTAGCAACAGTTATTGACAAAATTATTAAGGCGGGAATTGGTTTAGATGCTCCTCCTATTGAGCGGGTTTCTAGAGATGGGGAATTAATCTTATCTTTTGCTCAACAACGGTTGTGGTTCCTGACTCAACTGCAACCAAATAGTCCCTTTAATAATTTATGTGCCGCTTTTCGCCTGCAAGGTGAACTGAATATACAAGCACTACAGCAAAGTTTCTCTGAAATTGTGTGTCGTCATGAAGTTTTACGCACCAATTTTCAGACAGTGGCGGGAAAACCAGTGCAAATAATTGCATCAGAAACCAATTTTTCTTTGCCGATAATTGATTTGAGTAATTTAGCGGCTGATTTACAAGCAGTTCAAATTGAACAACTGACACAAATAGAAGCACAACAGCCTTTTAATCTGCAAACAGACTTGATGCTACGGGCAAAGTTATTACGCCTAGATGAACAAGAATATTTACTATTATTGACTGTGCATCATATTGCCTCTGATGGTTGGTCAATAGGTGTGTTTGTGCAGGAACTTTCTACACTTTATCAAGCTTTTTGTACTGGGCAAATCCCCAATTTACCAGCATTACCAATTCAGTATGCAGACTTTGCTGCTTGGCAACGAAGCTGGTTAGTAGCGGATGTTTTAGAGTCACAACTTGCTTACTGGCGACAGCATTTAGAAGGCGTGCCTGCACTGCTTGAATTACCTACAGACTATACAAGACCTGCTGTGCAAACTTTCCGGGGTGCTTACTGTAATTTTGAAATTTCTGCTGAACAAACTGCTGCATTAAAAAGTTTCAGCCAGGAACAGGGATGCACTTTGTTTATGACGTTGCTAGCAGGTTTTAAAACTTTGCTATATCGCTACACAGGTAATGAAGATATTGTAGTTGGTTCCCCCATCGCTAACCGTAACCGTGCGGAGATAGAAGGGTTAATTGGCTTTTTTGTTAACACTTTAGTGTTGAGAACTAAGTTAGCAGGGAATTTTACATTTGAGGAATTATTGGGACGGGTGCGTGAGGTAGCTTTAGGTGCTTATTCTCATCAGGATTTACCTTTTGACGTGCTGGTAGAAGAATTGCAGCCACAGCGTTCTTTGAGTTATACACCACTATTCCAAGTGATGTTTGTGTTGCAAAATGCACCAATGTCAGAGATAGAGTTGTCTGGCTTGAATTTGAGTTTGTTAGAAAATGACAACGGTACTGCTAAGTTTGATTTGACTTTGTTCATGGAAGAAACGGCTGCGGGAATTGTTGGGACTTTTGAGTATAGTACCGATTTGTTTGAGGCTGATACGATACAGCGAATGGCGCAGCATTTGCAAATATTACTAGCAGGAATTATCAGTGATTCTCAGCAGCAACTTTGGGAATTACCTTTGTTAAGTGAAGCGGAAAAAACACAGTTAGCAACATGGAATAATACTCAAGTTGCATATCCCCAAGAGTGCATTCATGAGTTATTTGTAGCCCAAGTGGAACGTACACCGGATGCTGTGGCTGTGGTTTGCGGTGCAGAAAAGTTAACTTACAAAGAGTTAAATCAGCGTGCGAATCAACTGGCGCATTATTTACAAAAGTTGGGTGTAGGTAAAGAAGTCTTGGTGGGAATATGTGTAGAACGTTCCCTAGATACGATAGTTGGGCTGTTGGGGATTCTCAAGGCTGGTGGTGCATATTTACCTTTAGACCCGGCGTACCCACAGCAGCGACTAGCGTTTATGTTGGCGGATGCGGGGGTGTCATTTGTCATTTGTCATGAGTCATTTGTTGATAGATTTGACAAAATGACTGTTGTGTGCATAGATACTGAGTGGCATCAGATTGCTCAGACTAGTCAAGAAAATCCGGTGAGTGGGACTACAGCCGAGAATTTGGCTTATGTAATCTATACTTCTGGTTCTACTGGTAAACCTAAAGGAGTTCTGGGTTTACATCAAGGTGCTGTCAATCGTTTTCATTGGATGTGGGAGACTTATCCGTTTACAGAGGGAGAAGTTTGTTGTCAGAAAACATCCTTAAACTTTGTAGATTCAGTTTGGGAGATTTTTGGGGCTTTACTGCAAGGGGTGAAGACGGTAATTATAGGCGATCGCACTGTCAAAGATCCACAGCAATTTATTGCAACCCTGGCTCAACATGATGTCACCCGACTGGTGCTAGTTCCTTCGTTGCTGCGGGTGTTGTTAGATAGCCGCGACTTACAAGCAAGATTACCAAAATTGAAACTTTGGGTAACGAGTGGTGAGGCGTTATCAATTGACTTGTTACAGCAGTTTCGCCAGACATTACCAGATAGTACCCTGTTAAATCTGTACGGTTCTTCCGAAGTTTCGGCAGACGTTACTTGTTACAGTATAACTCCTCCAGAGCCACTGCCTGAACGGGTGGCAATTGGGAGAGCGATCGCTAATACCCAAATTCATCTATTAGATCAATATCTCCAGCCTGTTCCTATTGGCGTAACTGGTGAAGTATATGTCAGTGGTGCAGGCTTGGCTAGAGGTTATATTCATCAACCAGAACTTACCGCAGATAAATTTATCTCGAAAGCCGGAATAACGCTTTATAAAACAGGAGATTTAGCACGTTATTTAGCTGATGGTAACTTAGAATTTTTAGGACGAATTGACAACCAAGTTAAGCTGCGGGGTTTTCGTGTAGAACTAGGGGAAATTGCCGCAATATTACGCCAATATCCTAAAATTAAAGAAGCTGTTGTGGTGGTAAAGGAAGAACAACAGCAGTTAATTGCTTATGTAGTTTCTGAAGATAAAGAAGTAATTATTAGCGAGTTACAGAACTTACTAAAAGAGAAGTTACCAGCGTATATGCTGCCTTCGGTTTTTGTGATTTTAGAAACTTTACCACTCCTACCAAATGGTAAAGTAGACTATCAATCATTGCCAATTCCAGGAGGTGTGCGTCCGCAGTTAGAACAGCAATTACAACTTCCACAAACTGAGGCGGAAAAAACTATTGCTGAGATTTGGGGAGAAGTTTTGCAACTGGATGAGGTGGGTATACATGATAATTTCTTTGAACTTGGTGGGCATTCTTTACTTTTAATTCAGGTTCATAGCAAGCTACAAGAAGTATTTCAACGAGATTTTGCTTTGGTTGAAATGTTTCAATATCCAACTATTAGCCAGTTAGCTATATTCTTTAGTCAGGAACAGGGTTCGGAATTGTCTGTGGGAATGTCGGTATCCATAGAGCGACGTAAGGAAATTAGAAGGAAAGCTCACGCAAAGGCGCAAAGGCGCAAAGGGGAGGAGTAGGAGTTTTTTTGGTGGAGTAGTAAAGATTTAGGAATATAGGACGATGACGTTAAGTAAACCAGAAATGCTAAAACAAAGTTACTTGTTTGAGACTGAGGAAATATTGCATTCTGATGTTGAAGAACACATTAGGCAATTATTTAGTCTGTCTCATTCAGAAAATATAGATGAGTATGTTGATGAAATATCTGATAAGTTTATTGGGGCAGATGATGCTAGTAGTGATATTGATTTAGATTCATTGGTGGCAAAGTTTTGTGATAGTCAAGTACCGAGTCATCCTGCTGATTTTACTAGCTATTTAGAATACTTGGCTGATAATGTCATTGCTCATTCAATTCATACGGCTTCACCAAGATTTATTGGTCACATGACTTCGGCATTGCCATATTTTGTGCAACCGTTAGCTAAGTTGATGACGGCGATGAATCAAAATTCGGTGAAAATTGAGACAGCAAAATCTCTCAGTTTTTACGAGCGTCAAGCTTTAGCAATGTTGCATCGGCAAATATATAATCTATCTGATAATTTTTACGCTGAACATATACAAAATAGTCAAAGTACATTGGGTATTTTGACATCTGGTGGGACAACAGCAAACATTACTGCTATGTGGTGCGCTCGGAATGATATTTTGGGTGCAAAAGATGATTTTTTGGGTGTAGAAAAAGAGGGTTTAATCGCAGCATTAAATTTTTATGGCTATAAAGGTGCAGCCATTATTGGCTCGGAATTAATGCACTTTTCTTTTGATAAAGCGGCAGATTTGTTAGGTATTGGAAATCGGGGTTTAATGAAAATTCCGGTGGATAGTAACAATCGAGTGCGAGTGCGATTGCTACGTCAAGCTGTAGCTAAATGTCGTGAGCAAAACTTGTGTATAATTGCCATTATTGGTATTGCTGGTACTACAGATTCAGGCGGTGTAGATTCACTCTTAGATATTGCCGAAATTGCCCAAGAAGCTAATGTTCATTTTCATGTAGATGCTGCTTGGGGAGGGCCTTTAGTTTTTTCTCAAAAACATCGCTATAAACTTGCAGGTATTGAACAAGCTAATTCCGTCACCATTGATGGACATAAACAACTTTATCTGCCAATGGGAATTGGGATGCTATTTCTGCGTGAACCGCAAATGGCACAATCAATTGAAAAACAAGCCAGCTATACCATGCGTAAGGGATCTTTCGATTTAGGTAAACGCGCTTTGGAAGGTTCTCGTCCTGGTATGGCGTTATTCTTACACGCTGGACTGAATTTAATTGGTAGTAAAGGATATGAATTTTTAATTGATGAAGGTATTAGAAAAACTCAATATATGGCTAATAAAATTCGTTTAATGCCTGAGTTTGAGTTATTAGCAGAACCTGATAGCAACTTGCTCCTTTATCGTTATATTCCCGAATCTTTAAGAGAGCTTGTCGCTAAAAAACAATTGACGGAAATTGACAATTTATTTATTAATAAATTTAATGAACGTCTGCAAAAAAATCAACGCCAAGCGGGACGAACTTTTATCTCGCGGACAATGAAAACGAGCAATTGCTTTAGTCAAGAAATTTCCATTGTGGCACTACGGGCAGTATTAGCAAATCCATTGACAACTGAAGATGATATTGATGCGGTTTTGCAGGATCAGATCCAGATTGCCTCAGAAATTTCACGCTTAGAAGATGAAAAAAATTACAGTTTTGAATAAAATTAACTTGGAGCGATTTTTATGTATTTAGCAAGTCCCATCATAGAAGATAATGCCCTAAATCTTTACAACAACTGGGCTTTTGCATATCCACAAGATAATAGCAGCGAACTTTGGCTGGAATTTTTGGGAAAACATATATTAGAACACTTGCCTGAAAATGCTCGTATTTTAGATGTTGGTTGCGGTCAGGGTCAATTAGTCAATAAACTGATTGCTAAAGGTTATCAAGTAACTGGGGTTGATTTATCAGACGAAATGTTGCGTTATGCTCGCAAGAATGCACCCAGTGGCGAATTTATTCAGAGTGATATACGCTCTTTTGAAATGCCACCTACTTTTCATGCAGTTGTTTCATCGAGTACAGTATTCAACTATATGTTGAGTATTGAAGACTTAACAAAGGCTTTTCAAAAAGTATATGATTCGCTATTGCCAAATGGCTGGTTTGGCTTCGATTTGAGCGAAGGAGAATTAGTGAGAGAAGATAACAATTTAGTTGAGGAATGTAGTGGTGATTTTGGCGATGACTATACGTGGCTACAACGTTCAATTTACGACCCAAAAAGTAAGTTATGGCAAAGTCATTATGTGACATTTCAATTGCTCGATGGTAACTGGCAACGAAGGGATGTAAATTGTACAGCTAAAGCTTATTCTCGGACAGAGGTGCAGTCTGTTCTAGAAAAAGTGGGCTTTACAAAAGTTTTGGTCAATGATGTTACACAGGATGCTGAAATATCTGGTTTAGCAGATTCAAGAATAATATACGTTTTTCGTAAAAGTATATTCTAAGAACTAGCTGAAGAAGGTTGCCATTTTTCATTGGTAAGGTTTTAAGTTTTGTAGTTTTGTAGTGGCGTGGCAAGCCTAAAGTAGTGCAAATATATTAGTCCTTGTGGTGTGGGCATCTTGCCCGCACCGGACGGGCTAGAAGCCCATCCTACAAGAGAATTTTAATGCAACATTTAAGGCTTTCCACGCCAGTAGGGTGCGTTATTAACAATAGTCCTAACGCACCGCCAGAAATTTATGATGCGTGACGCTGGCGTGATAACTGTTTACAGACTTCTCTAAAATTTACTTCGATGAATCCTGAAAATAAATTTCCTAGCATCGATGATGATGCAATAGCAATAATTGGTATGGCTGGGCGTTTTCCTGGTGCTAAGAATGTTGATAGTTTTTGGCAAAATTTACGAGATGGTGTAGAGTCAATTACTTTCTTTACTGATGAAGAATTGCTATCAGTCGGTATCAAGCCAAAATCACTTAATGATCCTAATTATGTCAAAGCATTTGGTTTATTAGAAGATATCGAATTATTTGATCCTAATTTTTTTGGTTTCACTCCTAAAGAAGCAGAATTAATAGATCCGCAACATAGATTATTTATAGAATGTGTTTGGGAAGCATTAGAAAATGCTGGCTACAATTCTGAAACTTATCCTGGTCAAATAGGATTGTTTGCTGGTGCTGCTTTAAGTTCTTATTTATTAAATAATTTATTTTCTAACTTTTATCCCCATTGGGATGCGTTAAACTCAGTCGAATCATTTCAAATGTTTGTTGGGAATGATAAAGACCATTTACCTACACAAATTTCTTATAAATTAAATTTAAAAGGGCCAAGTGTTAATGTTCAAACTGCTTGTTCGACATCATTAGTAGCGGTGCATTTTGCTTGTCAAAGTTTACTCAACGGCGAAAGTGATATGGCTTTGGCTGGTGGTGTATCTGTACATTTACCCCAAACATCTGGCTACTACTATGAACAAGGGGGAATTTTATCAATTGATGGTCACTGTCGCGCCTTCGATGCTCATGCTAGTGGTACTATTTTCGGTAACGGCTTGGGTGTAGTTGTGCTGAAGCGATTAGAAGATGCTGTGCGCGATCGCGATTACATTCATGCCATAATTAAAGCTTCAGCAATTAATAATGATGGCTCTTTAAAAGTAGGTTATACAGCACCTAGTGTAGAAGGTCAAACAGCAGTAATTTTAGAAGCATTAGCATTAGCTGATGTGGAACCAGAAACTATTTCTTATATTGAAACTCATGGAACGGGTACTGTACTAGGAGACCCCATCGAAATAAAGGCTCTCACACAAGCTTTTCGTGATAGCACTGATAAAAAAGGTTTTTGTGCTGTCGCTTCCACAAAAACAAATATTGGACACCTGAATACGGCTGCGGGTGTGGCTGGTTTAATTAAAACTGTTCAAGCCCTTAAACATCAACAAATACCTCCCAATTTACACTTTCAAACTCCTAATCCTCAAATAGATTTTGCTAACAGTCCCTTTTATATCAATACCACTCTTTCAGAATGGCAAAGTAACGGTACACCGCGCCGAGCTGGGGTTAGTTCCTTCGGTATTGGTGGAACTAATGCTCATGTGATTTTGGAGGAAGCACCTGTTTTGAGGCAGGGGGCAGGGGGCAGGGTGCAGGGGAGAGATTATCAACTATTATGTTTATCGGCTAAAAGTGAGCAGGCACTTGAGAAAATAACAATTAATCTTGCTACACATTTACAACAACATCCTGAATTAAATTTGGCTGACGTGGCTTATACCCTCAGTGTTGGGCGGCGGGCTTTTGACTATCGGCGGATGGTTGTTTGTCGTGATATTGAAGATGCAATTGAAGTATTAACAAATTTAGACCCAGAACGAGTTTTTAGCTACTACCAAAAACCGAGCAAACGTCCCGTTATATTTATGTTCTCAGGGCAGGGAACGCAATATGTAAATATGGCGCGAGAACTGTATGAAGTTGAGCCAATTTTTCAAGAACAGGTAGATATTTGTGCAGATATTCTTCAACCACAATTGGGGCTAGATATACGTCAAATACTATATCCTAGTGAACAACAAATACAAACAGCTTCCGCCCAACTGCAACAAACATCTCTGGCTCAACCTGCATTATTCACCATTGAATACGCCTTAGCCAAGTTATGGATGTCTTGGGGTGTGTTACCTACGGCGATGATAGGTCATAGTATTGGTGAGTATGTAGCCGCTACTTTAGCTGGTGTATTTTCTTTAGAAGATGCTTTAACTTTAGTTGCTGCGAGAGGAAAAATGATGCAGCAACAGCCACCTGGAAGTATGCTGGCTGTACCGCTATCAGAAGCAGATGTAAAACAATTTTTAGGTGAGGAACTTTCTCTAGCTGCAATTAATAGTCCATCTGCTTGTGTTGTTTCTGGAAAGACAGAAGTTGTTGAGACTTTGCAAAACTATTTAGCTACTAAAAATATAAATTCTCGTCTGTTGCATACATCTCACGCCTTCCATTCGCAGATGATGGAACCAATTTTAGCGGCGTTTACTGAACAAGTGAAAAAAGCTAATCCCAAACCGCCCAAAATTCCCTTCATTTCTAATCTTACTGGTACTTTGATTCAAGCCAATGAAGCGACAAATCCCCATTATTGGAGTCAACATCTACGCTCTTGTGTGAGATTTTCACAAGGTATATCTGAGTTATTAAAACAAGCAGAAGGTATCTTTATAGAAGTAGGATCAGGACGGACATTAAGTACATTAACAAGGCAGCATTTAACAAATAATGCTAAACAATTAGTTGTAACTTCTCTCCGCCATCCCCAAGAACAACAAGCAGATATTGCTTTTATACTAAATACATTAGGTCAGCTATGGCTAGCAGGAATAGACATAAATTGGTCAGAATTTTATAGCCACAAACAACCTTATCGTGTTCCTTTACCTACTTATCCTTTTGAACGTCAACGTTATTGGATTGAAGCAAAAATACCATCATTTGGATCACAAGAAGAAAATCAAGTTTTTTCTAACTCAGCCAACTTTACAGAAACGAAAGTACAAGAATCAAATATATCTTATTCCCGACCCCATATCGACAATACTTACATTGCTCCCACCAACGAATTAGAATCACAAATTGCCAAAGTCTGGCAAGAAGTTTTAGGAATTCAACAAATTGGCATTTATGACAACTTCTTTGAATTGGGCGGAGACTCTTTAATAGCTACTCAACTTGCTTCTCGCCTACAAGCAAACTTCCCTGTAGAATTACCACTCCGCGAACTGTTATTAAAAGCCTTAACTATCGCCAAGCAAGCAGAAATAATTGAAGAACTACTGCTAGAAAAACTCACCGAATTATCTGAAGAAGAAGTTCAACTTATCCTCAAAACTTAACCACTCTCCGCGTACCTCTGTCTTGAAAAGTTTGCTCAACGGGGGGGAACCCCCGCACGCAACTTTTCGCCGCGTTAACCTCCACGCCCCTCTGCGTTCCAAATAAAAACTATGGACAACTCCACCCTCTCCCCAGCCAAAAAAGCCCTATTAGAAAAATGGAAAAAAGGTAAATTTAAAACCGAAGCCATTCCCAAACGCCAAAACTCTCAACCCATACCATTATCTTTTTCGCAACAAAGACTTTGGTTTATTCACCAACTTTATCACGGTAGTTCTTTCTATCATGTCACCAGTGCCTTACACCTAAAAGGCTTACTGAATTTATCAGCACTTCAGCACAGCCTCAACGAAATTCTCAGACGACATGAAGCATGGCGAACAATATTTGTATCAGGAGATGAACAGCCAATACAGATAGTTTTACCTCAATTAACTTGGGAAATACCTATTATTAATATTGAGCATTTAGCTAATCAAGACTGGGAAACAGAAGTTCAACAAATTGCTATCAAAGAAGCACAAAAACCTTTTGATTTAGCTGCTGCACCATTATTCAGAGCAAGTTTACTGCGCTTGAGTGAAATAGAAAATATATTACTTTTAACCATACATCATATAATTACAGATGGGTGGTCTATGGGTGTGTTTGCCCAAGAATTAGCAACGCTATATGCGGCTTTTTCTAACGGGAAACCCTCTCCTTTAGCAGAACTGCCAATTCAATATGCAGATTTTAGCATTTGGCAACGCGATCGCCTGCAAGGAGAACGGCTAAACACTCAACTTAATTACTGGAAGCAACAATTAGCTGGTAAACTGCCAATACTCCAGTTACCTACAGATTATCCCCGTCCGGCGGTTGCAACATTTCACGGTGCGAAACAATACTTTACTTTATCAAGAGAATTAAGCGCAGCATTAACCGAATTAAGCCAGCAAGCAGGCTGTACTTTATTTATGACGCTGCTAGCGGCGTTTAATACATTACTATATCGCTACACTTCTCAAGAAGATATTTTAGTAGGTTCAGCTATTGCTAATCGTAACCGCGCCGAATTAGAAGGGTTACTTGGTTTATTTGTCAATAACTTAGTTCTGCGGAATAACTTAAGTGGTAATCCTACTTTCCGAGAACTTTTAAGTCGAGTAAAAGATGTAACTCTCAACGCTTATGCACATCAAGATTTACCTTTTGAAAAGTTAGTTGAAGAATTACAACCTGAGAGAGATTTAAGCCGGAATCCTTTGTTTCAGGTAATGTTTATTCTCCAAAATGCCCCAACACCTGTAGAAGAAGTGGCTGGGTTAACTTTGCGTAATTTAGAAATTGATCACGGTACATCGGAATTTGATATTACTGTGTCCATCTCAGACTCAGAACAAGGATTAACTGGATTTTGGGAATACAATACAGATTTATTTGATGCAGTGACAATTCAAAGATTGATTGATAATTTTCAAAATTTACTCATAAGTATTATCATCAATCCTCATCAAAGCATTTCCGAATTGCCATTACTGACAACTCCAGAGAAAAAGCAATTATTAGAGTGGAATTATACTCAAACTGATTATCCACATCACGCAACTTTACAGCAATTATTGGAGCAACAAGTCGAGCATTTTCCCGATGCTTTAGCATTAATTAGTCAGTCAGAAAATCTAACTTATCAACAACTCAACCAAAAAGTAAATCAACTTGCTCATTATTTAATTAAATTAGGAGTCACAACTGAAACTCTGGTGGCTATATGTCTAGAACGCTCTGTAGATATGATCATAGCGATTTTAGCGATTTTAAAAGCTGGCGGTGCTTATTTACCTCTAGACCCTAATTATCCCGTGGAACGCCTTCAATTTATGTTGGCTGATTCTCAAGCTGCGTTGATGATTAGTCACACATCATTAAAGAAATGTTGGGGAGAAGTAAAAGCAATCGCATTAGACACAGCCTGGGATAATATTCAACAAGAAAGTCCAGAAAACCCCCGCAGCGCATCTGAAGCACATAACCTCGCCTATGTAATTTACACCTCCGGTTCAACGGGAACGCCTAAAGGTGTGCTGGGAACCCATCGTGGTACAGTCAACGGTTTACACTGGCTATGGAAAACCTATCCCTTCGCAACTGGGGAAATTTGTTGTCAGAAAACCGCAATTAGTTTTGTTGATTCAGTCTGGGAAATTTTCGCACCCTTATTGCAAGGTTTTCCTACAGTCATTATCCCCGATGCGATCGCCAAAGACCCGCAACTTTTCCTCGAAACTCTCACTAACTATCAAGTTTCGCGCCTCGTGCTTGTCCCTTCATTATTGCGGCTACTCCTAGATAATTACCCACATCTCACACAAAATTTATCTCATCTCCAACTTTGGATTACCAGTGGAGAAGCATTAACTATTGATTTAGCCAAAACTTTTCACCAGTTATTACCAAACGCCAAATTAATTAATCTTTATGGTTCTTCAGAAGTTTCTGCCAATGTCACTTATTACGACACAAGTTTATTGAGTGAAACATCCTCCACAGTTCCCATCGGTAAACCTATAGATAACACACAAGCATATATTTTAGATAGCAATTTACAACTTGTTCCCATTGGTGTAGCTGGAGAATTATATATTGGTGGCGATGGACTAGCTAGGAGTTATTTACATCGTCCAGAACTGACACAAGAAAGATTTATTGATAACCCATTTTTAAGAGGAACTAAACTTTTCAAAACTGGTGACTTAGTACGCTATCAAAATAACGGTCAATTAGAATATCTTGGTCGTAATGATGACCAAATTAAAATTCGAGGTTTTCGTATAGAATTAGGTGAAATTGCCACTGCGATCGCTCAATATCCGTCTGTAAAAAATGCTGTTGTCATCCCTCATGATGATGCTCATGGCGATAAATCTTTAATTGCTTATGTAGCTACACAACAAAAAGATATCATCCCGCCACTACAAGCATATTTACAGCAGAAACTACCAAGTTTTATGCTACCCTCGGCTTGTATATTATTAGATGAAATTCCCCTGACACCTAATGGTAAAGTAGACAAGCAAGCACTTGTATCTCATGATGTAATTCCCACAATAGTTAATAAATCTTCCGTTGCAGCTAGCACTTTTACAGAATTAGCCCTGGTAAAAATTTGGGAACAGTTACTTAACACTAGTCCCATTGGCATTACAGATAATTTTTTTGAACTAGGAGGACATTCATTTTTAGCTGTGCGCTTAATTGCCCAAATTTATGAGCTATTTGGACACAACCTCAGCCTATCAACCCTCTTTGAAAATCCTACAATTGAAAAACTCGCCAAAATTGTCAGTCAACCAGCAAGCTTAGGTGCAAATTCTCCTTTAGTCGCCATTCAATCTGCTGGTGAATATCGTCCTTTCTTTTGTGTTCATGCAGCCGGAGGAGATGTCAACAACTACCTTATTCTCTCCAAAAAATTAGGTAGAGAACAACCATTTTACGCTCTAGAACAAACCCCCCATCAACAAGAATTTAATCCTCTGTCTGTAGAAGAAACCGCAGCTTATTACCTCAAAGAAATTCGTCAAGTCCAGCCTCATGGCCCTTATCTTTTAGGAGGTTGGTGTTACGGTGGTATCATTGCCTTTGAAATGGCACAACAACTACAAAGACAAAATGAAACAGTTGATTTACTTGCAGTAATTGACGCAATCTTGCCCAAAACTATCATCCAGCCAGACAAAGATGATGATGCTAAATTAGTGCTGCGTTTAGCTGAAGCTATCAAAAACTGGTTCAATATAGAATTTGCCGTTTCCTATAATGAGCTACGAGATTTACCACTAGATGAACAATTTCATTTCTTATTTAGCAAAGCTAACCTCAAAATTAGCGAGACAGAAATGGCACAACATCTGCAAAGTTATCAGCTATTCAAAACCCATATTCAAGCCATGCGGAATTATATTCCAGAGATTTATCCCCAAGAAATTACATTATTTAAAGCCAGCGAAATAATTACCCACGACTTTGAAAGTCACGAATTCCATACAGATGATCCCTTATTAGGTTGGGGTAAATATTCTTCCCAACCTATCAACATGATTGAAATTCCCGGCAATCATTTCTCTATATTTAATGAGCCTTACATCCAAGAATTAGCCAATCACTTAAAAACATCTTTCCTCCACACTCAAAAACTCTAAACAATCCTCTCTGTACCTCTGCACATCTGCGCCTCTGCGTCTCTGCGTGAGCTTAAACATGAAAATACCCGAAGTAAACCTTCCTCTCTGGCTAAACATTATTAAAATAGCCAACAACCCCCTAAACCACCTGGATGCTATCTCCAAAAAATATGGCAACATTTTCATCATTAACTTTGGTGAAACACCCATAGTATTTGTGAGCGAACCCCAAGCCATCAAACAAATTTTTACCAATACAAAAGATATTAAAACACCCGGTGAATTAAACGCAGAAGCGGCATTAATCACCGGCAACCAAGGTATATTACAACTCGATGGACTACGCCACAAACATCGACGTAAATTAATGATGCCAGCTTTTCATGGTGTCAAAATGCAGGCTCAAGGAAAGCTAATTTGCCACCTGACAAAGCAAGTAATAGATGAATATTTAGCCAAAAAAACCTTCACCGCCTATCCCACAATTGAAGATATTACCTTGCAAGTCAGCATGAAAGTTGTTTTGGGCTTACAAGAGGGAGAACGTTATGCAAAACTCAAGTACCTACTTCCCACCATACTTAAGAGTATGCGATCGCCCATCATGCAAACTACCTCTTTTCTACCCTTTCTGCAAAAAGATTTAGGAAAGTGGAGTCCGTGGGGATATCTTATGCACCTCCGCCAAGAAATTTTTGAGCTGCTTTACGCCGAAGTGCAAGAACGCCGCCAACAAGCAGACACATCCCGCAGCGATATCCTATCCGAGTTAATATTTGCCCGTGATGAGACGGGTGAACTGATGACAGATGAAGAAGTCCGCGATTTGTTACTCTCACCCTTATTCGCCGCGCAAGATGCTTCCGCAGTCGCTATCACTTGGTTATTGTATTGGGTTTATCGCCAACCTCAAGTCCGCGAAAAACTGCAACAAGAACTAGCTACCCTTGGCGACTCACCCGATCCCATGAGCATCGCCCAACTGCCCTATCTCAGTGCTGTTTGTAACGAAGTCCTACGTATTTATCCGGCGCAATTATTCACATTTCCGCGCCGCGTCGAATCCCCAATTGAACTGATGGGTTATGAATTAGCCCCAGGAACCCTCATCATGGGTTGTATTTATCTCACCCATCAACAGCCAGATTTATACCCAAATCCCCAACAATTCCAACCAGAACGTTTCCTAGAAAAACAATACACCCCTTACGAATTTTTCCCCTTTGGTGGCGGTACTCGTAGCTGTATTGGTGCAGCCTTAGCCATCTTTGAAATGAAGCTCATCCTAGCCACTATCCTCTCCAACTATGAACTCGCCCTAGTCAAAAAACAACCAGAACAACCCAAATTTGAAGGTTTAATGTGCTACCCAGCTAGTGGTGTCAAAATGCACATCTCAGCCAAAACCCCGCGCCCCTCTGCGGAAACCTCCGCGCCCCTCTGCGTTTAAAAATATACCCAATATGAACCTACCTCAAGGCCCAAAACTCCCAGCTTGGTGGCTGAGAATGCAATTTACAGCCGATCCTCTGCGTTTTCTCGATCAAATGAATCAACGCTATGGTGACATTTTCACCATTATGTCTGAATCCACACCCTTAATCTTTGTCGGTAATCCCCAAGGGATGAAGCAGATTTTCACCAATACAACAGAAATCATCGCGGCTGGAGAGTTAAACGCCGAATCAGCCCCATTGGTGGGACAAAACGGACTACTTCTGCTTGATGGTATACGCCACAGATCCAGACGCAAACTGCTGATGTCTCCTTTGCACAGTAATAAAGTAAAAGCCTACGGACAGCAAATTTGTGATGTCACCGAAAAAGTCATGAATCAGCTACCCCTGGGCAAATCTTTTTTAGCCTACCCCACCATGCAAAAAATTACCCTAGAGGTAATTTTAAATACTTTATTTGGCTTACATACAGGCGATCGCTACGAACAACTCAAGCAACTGCTAACTAATTTAATGAACTATGCGCGATCGCCCTTTGTCGAAATCCCTCTATCCTTCCCCTTTTTACAACAAGACTTAGGGCGGTGGAGTCCTTGGGGTTACTTTCGTTATCTGTGGCGACAATTTGACAACCTGATTTACGCAGAAATTAGCGATCGTCGTCAACAACCAAACCCCAATGCTAATGATGTCCTTTCCGAGTTAATATTTGCCCGCAACGAAACAGGCGAATTATTAACAAATGAAGAAATACGCGATTTATTTCCTTCATTATTATTCGGTGGACGAGATGCTTCCGCAACAGCCATTACTTGGGCATTATATTGGCTTCACCGTGAGCCACAAGTCCGCGAAAAATTGCGTCAAGAAATCAACACTCTGGGTGAATCTCCCAACCCCATGAGCATTGTTGAACTTCCTTATCTCAATGCTGTCTGTAACGAAATCTTACGGATTTATCCCACTCAATTCGTCACATTTCCCAGGATAGTAGAATCAGCAACTAATCTCATGGGCTATCACTTAACTCCAGGCGCAATCATCATCGGCTGTATTTATTTAACACATCAAAACCCAGAATTATATCCACAACCACAGCAATTTCAACCAGAACGTTTTCTAGAAAAACAATACTCTCCATACGAATTTATGCCCTTTGGTGGCGGTGCTAGGCGTTGTCCTGGGGAAGCTTTAGCTACGTTTGAAATGAAACTAGTTCTCGCCAAAATTATTTCACGTTATCAATTATCTCTAACCCATACACAACGAGAAAAACCACAACCCCAAGGTGCAAACTATCCCCCAGCCAGTAAATTAAAGATGGTATTATGCAACATTCAGCAACATCAACAATCCCCACAAGAGGCTGTGCATTTTTAGTGAAATTAAGTATCTATTTTAGAGAATTAAATAGAACGAATTGAACAGATCAAACCATGTAACTTAACCTAAAAATACTAAAATTCAGTTCGTAGTAAGGACTTTAGTCCTTTTTTGTGAACTAAATTTCACACTACAAGCCTTTAATTATTTATCCTGTGCTACTTATCCAAATTACAAATACCTGATTATTTGTAATCACAAACCCCCATATTGCATATTGCTTGAAGCATGAGCGGCAAATTATGACAACAGAAACACAATCACCAGTTACTCATGAAATACTCAATGGTAATCTAATTACATTGATGATAAAATTCACTATTCCCGGCATTTTAGGAATGCTATTACTTGGCTTTAATAGCTTCTTAGATGCCCTATTTGCTGGACAACTAATTGGTGAAACAGCATTAGCTGCCATATCCTTAGCAGTACCACTTACTTCCTTAGTTATTGGTTGCGCTCATTTAGTAGGAGTAGGTACAGCCTCAGTTCTCAGTCGGGCGATCGGTTCAGAAGATACCAGAACCAAGTCAAGAATTTTTGGCACTTTAGTCATTCTGAGCGTAATTATTGCTTTTTTTATCACCCTTTTAGGCTACTTTTTTAGTGATAAATTAATTGCCTTTATGGGAGGGAGTGGTGAAGTAGCCGCAGCCGGGGCAGAGTATTTTAGAATCTACACATCAGGTTCAGTATTTTATATTTTAGCAGTTGCGTCCAGCCAATTAATTAAATCAGAAGGCAAAATCCGCCTTGCTATGATTTTTGCCGGAATATTTGCTATCCTCGACGCTATTCTCAATCCTATATTTATTAGTGTTTTTAATTTAGGAATTGGAGGAGTAGCATTTTCTACAGTTATTTCTATGATAGTTTATAGTATTTTAAATATTAGCTATTTCCTTTCTAAGAAAAGTTCTATTCTGGTTAATCCCAAAAATTTAACTTTAGCCATAGATTTACTACCAGCAATTTTATCCGTAGGGTTAACCGCCCTATTAATGGAGATTATTAGCTTAGTAGAACAGTCTGTAATTTATAAATCTATTGCTCAATATGGCAGTGAACACGATATTGCTATTGCCGGAGCAACCCTGAGAATATATGCGTTAGCATTTATCCCCGTCGAAGGATTTGTGCAAGCCTTACAGCCTATAATTGGCATAAATTACGGAGCCAAAAATTATCACCGCCTCAAACAAGCATTTTTCACATTTAGTATTGGTGCAACACTGTGCTTAGGATTAATTTGGTTGCCTTTACAATTATTCCCAGCAACCTTTCTGAGAATTTTATTGCCAACTATTAATTTTAGTGGTGATGATTTATTTAACTTTCAAATTGTCAACTTTCTCCTGCTGATTTTACCATTAGGATTTTGCAGTGTCACGTTATTTCAATCCATTGGTAATGGCAAAGCAGCAGGTTTCTTGATTCTCTCTAAAACTCTTTTCTTCCTGATTCCATTTGTATTGATATTGTCTTCATATTTTGGCGTTAGAGGTGTATATTATGGAATGTTATTAACAGATTCATTAGTAGTATCAATTGCTTTATTAATCACTGGATTAGAATTTAAAAAACTTAGCATTCAGAAATTGTAGGGTGCGTTAAGGCAATTTATCCTGTCGCTTATACTCAAATCCTCACAATGCCGTAACACACCATACTATTTACTACTTACTTGATAAATAGACTTTCAAACCCGCAGAGAATAACTAGAAAAATCGATGAATCAAAAACGTAAAGGTGCTGTAGTAATCACAGGAGCATCTACAGGAGTTGGACGAGCAACTGCGCTATTATTAGATAAACAAGGCTATCAAGTATTTGCCGGAGTTCGTCAAACAAAAGATGCTGAATTGCTCAAGTTAAATTCATCTGGTAATTTAATCCCAGTAATTCTTGATGTCACCAAAAAAGAACAGATTAAAGCTGCCGCAGAAATTGTGGCATCAGCTATTAGTGATAAAGGATTAGTTGGATTAGTAAATAATGCCGGTATATTAGTAGATGGGCCATTAGAATATTTAGACATCGATGAACTCAGATGGCAATTTGAAGTTAATGTCATTGGACAAGTAGCTGTTACCCAAGCCTTTTTACCAATGATTCGCCAAGCCAAAGGCAGGATTATTAATATTGGCTCAGTTTCTGGCAAAATATCATCACCATTTTTTTCAGCTTTGTGTGCTTCTAAGTTTGCCTTAGAAGCCTTAAATGATTCTTTAAGAATGGAATTACATCCTTGGGGAATTGAAGTAATTTTAATTGAACCAGGCTCAATTGCTTCCAACGCTCCAGATAAAGTAGAAGCAAGTTTACAAAAAAAATTAGCTAATATGTCACCGACAGCTAGAGCTATGTACGGTGATATTTACAAGTTTTCCTTGGAGCAGTTAATCAAATCAAACCGTATGGGAGTACCACCGGCAGAAGTCGCAAATGTGATTCAAAAAGCCTTAGAAGTCAAGAAACCGAAAACTCGCTATTTCGTATCTAACGAAAAATTAATGCTAGATTTTCTCATGCTTTTAGCGAAGATTCTCCCAGACAGGGTTTGTGATGCTATTCAACTCCAAGAATTGGAATTAAAAAATTAGTAAAGAGGTTAATCATGACTGTATCAGAATCTATCTATGCACCCAGCAATACACCATTTCAAATGACAGCAATGGAATGGATACACGCCTACTGGATGTCGCGGTGTGTTTACGTAGTGGCTAAACTTGGCATTGCAGATTTACTTAGTGAAAGTCCTCAACACTGCGACACGTTGGCAAAAGCGACTGACACCCATAGTGATGCCTTATATCGCATCTTACGAGCCTTAGCTAGTGTGGGCATTTTTGCAGAGATTAAACCACGTTATTTTGCCTTAACTCCATTAGCAGATAATTTGCAAACTAATCACCCTGAATCAGTGCGAGCTATGGCAATTTTACGGGGTGAGGAGCATTATTACAAATCCTGGGGCGATTTGATGTACAGTTTGCAGACTGGAGACAGTGCCTTTGAGCGTTTATATGGCATGGACTTGTTTGAGTATAATGACCAAGATTCTACCCAAGGTGAAATTTTCGATCGCGCAATGGCAGAGTCTGAAGAGGAAAATACTTTAATATTAGAAGCTTATGATTTTTCCTCTATTGATAAGTTAGCTGATATTGGTGGTGGTAAAGGTCTTTCCCTAGCGACAATTCTCCAAGCCTACCCCAGTATGACAGGGATACTATTTGACCGTCCAGATGTAGTTGAACGGGCTAAAAATTCCTGGGATTTAGCCTTGCAAAATCGCTGCAAATTTATCGGTGGCAGCTTCTTTGAGGATATTCCTACAGGCGCAGATGCGTATATCCTCAAGCATATTATCCAAGACTGGGATGACGAGCGATCGCTCACCATTCTCCAAGGCTGTCATCAAGCTATGACACCACAAAGCAGATTATTGGTAATCGACTTTGTCATTCCTCCAGGCAACGAATTTTACGGCAGCAAGTTCATAGACGTAAATATGTTAGTCATGTGTCCAGGCGGACGCATCCGTACTGAAGAAGAATTTCACAAGCTATTTAAAGCCGCAGGGTTGAAAATTACACAAATTATCCCAACGGAATCCGAGGTTAGCATTATTGAGTCCACTAAAATTTCGTAAGCAAAATGGAGACATTCCTGTCTCCGTGGCGGCTTGCAACATGAAAGTGCGAATTAACTAGAGAATCTCTCGCTCGCTGTTACAGCGAGCGAGAGACTTCTTTTTGATTTAGCTCAAAATTCACGCTATAGATAGATAAGTTGCTTGAGGCTAATAGCCGAAAATCAGTTTGACGTACACCGTATACCCTAATTTCCTACATAGCTTCCTAATCATAGCTACAACTTAGAAGATGATAGCTCTGGCTTAACCAATGCTTTGTACCTTGATTTGGGGGCTTCAACTGTGACTAATGAGACTAACTCTCAGCTTTCGTCTAATCTCTTTGTCGGAGACAGTGAGATGGCGGCACTTATGCGAATGCAAGACTGGTCACAAACATCGCTGGGTGCAGTCGAAACTTGGTCACAGAGCTTGAAAACTGCGGTGCGAATTATGTTGACTTCTCGCCAAGCAATGTTTGTTTGGTGGGGTGAGGACTTAATCAACTTGTACAACGATGCCTATCGCGCCATTCTTGGTGGCAAACATCCACAGGCACTTGGTCAAAAAGCTGCGATCGTCTGGCAAGAAATTTGGTCACAAGTAGGCCCACGCGCCCAAACCGCACTATTACAAAATCAGGGAACTTATGACGAAGCCTTGCTGCTAATTATGGAACGCAATGGCTACCCGGAAGAAACATATTATACCTTTTCTTATAGCCCAGTACCAAATGATGATGGTACCACTGGCGGGATTATTTGTGCCAATAGTGATGATACTCCGCGCATCATTGGAGAACGGCAGTTGGCACTGTTAAAAGAACTGGCAGCTAAAACAGCAGATGCTCGGACTTTTGAAGAAGCCTGTACTCTGAGCCTGAACTGTCTAGCAACTAACCCATACGATCTGCCATTTGCAATGATTTATTTGGTAGATGCTCAACGGCAGTGCGTGACTTTAGCCGGAAGTTGTGGAATTGAGCCAGGACACCCAGCTGTTGTTGAAACTGTTGCACTCGATGATGATTCGCCTTGGCAGTTTGCCAAAGTATTGACGACTCATGAAATTTATGTTCTGACTAACTTAGAACAGCAATTTTGTGATTTACCTACAGGAGTGTGGAATCGCTCACCTCAGCAAGCTGTTGTCATACCGATATCGCCATCGGGACGGACGGGGAAAGCAGGTATATTAGTAACAGCCTTAAACCCATGTCGGCTATTCGATGATCACTATCAGGGATTCTTGAACTTAGTGGCATCTCAAATTGCGGCTAGCATTAGTAATGCTCAGGCATACGAAGAAGAGCGCAAACGTGCCGAAGCTTTAGCAGAACTAGATCGCGCCAAAACTACATTTTTTAGTAATATTTCTCATGAATTTCGGACTCCGTTAACTTTAATGTTGAGTCCGTTAGAGGATTTATTAGCTACAGACGACTTATCACCAAAGCAAAAACAAGAGCTTAAGTTAATGCACCGTAATGGTTTGCGTCTGTTGAAGTTAGTAAATACATTACTAGATTTTTCTCGCATTGAAGCCGGAAGGGTGCAAGCTGTTTATGAACCCACAGACTTAGCAACTTTCACTGCTGAATTAGCCAGCATCTTTCGCTCGGCAATTGAGCAAGCAGGCTTAGTGTTCATTGTCTCATGTGAAAGCCTCACCCAACCCGTCTACATTGATCGCTCAATGTGGGAAAAAATTGTTTTGAATCTGCTATCGAATGCCTTTAAGTTCACGTTTTCTGGGTCAATTACAGTTATTTTGCAACAGGTAAAACACCAAGCCCAATTAATAGTTCGGGATACAGGGATTGGCATTCCATCTTCAGAATTACCACAATTGTTCGAGCGATTTCACCGTGTTGAGGGAGCGCGGGGCAGGACTCAAGAAGGTACAGGAATTGGACTAGCATTAGTCCAAGAGTTAGTGCGGTTGCATAGTGGTCAAGTGCAGGTTGAAAGCATTGAAGGCAACGGCACCACTTTTACCATTACCATTCCTGTCGGCACAGCCCACTTACCGCCTGAGCGAATTCAGGCAACGCGAACCTTAGCTTCTACCGCCATAGGTGTAGATTCTTTCATAGAAGAAGCCTTGCGTTGGCTACCGGAAGAGTCAAGGGGGCAAAGAGCAGGGAGCAAGGAAGAGAATCCTTCCCTCTTCCCCCTGCACCCTGCACCCCTGCCTTCATCTGCTCGCATTCTCCTGGTCGATGATAATGCTGATATGCGAGAGTATGTGAAGCGATTGCTCAGTCAAGATTATGTGGTAGAAACTGCCACTGACGGCATCGATGCCTTAGAAGCCATCTCCCATCATTTACCCGATTTGGTAATGACGGATGTAATGATGCCCCGTTTGGATGGCTTTGGTCTGTTGAGTGCGTTACGCAGTAACAATCGCACGCGTGAAATTCCCATCATTTTGCTGTCTGCTAGAGCCGGAGAAGAAGCAAAAGTGGAGGGATTAGAAGCTGGAGCCGATGATTATCTGATTAAACCGTTTTCTGCCCGTGAATTGTTAGCGCGAGTTGAGGCAACTTTAAAGCTGACGCATCTGCGGCAAAATGCGATGCAGCAAGAACAATCTCTGCGACAAGAAGCCGAAACAGCCAAGCAGAATGTTGAAACTATCTTGTCAAGCATTAATGATGGGTTTTATGTTTTAGATCGCAACTGGTGCTACACATACGTCAACGATCGCTTGTGTGAAATTATTGGTATGAAGCGAGAGCAAATTCTCGATCACAGCATTTGGGAAGTATTTGCAGATACTATTGACACTGAAATTTACATTCACTTTCAACGAGCATTCAATGAACAACAGCCCGTTCAGTTTGAATATTTTTACCCTACCTGGAATCGCTGGTATGAAAATCGGGTCTATCCGTCGCCGGATGGACTAACAGTTTTTGCTGCTGACATTACCCAGCGCAAACAAGCCGAACTCCAACGCGAACAACTACTTGCCCGCGAATTTCAATACCTGAACCAATTACAGGGATTAACTAAAGCCGCACTCACAATTAATTCTGCCCTTTCGGTTGAACAAGTGTTGCAAGTAATTACGGATCAGGCAGCATCAATCATCGGTTGTCATCAGTCTGTTACCAGCTTGACGATTGACCAGAATTGGACTCAGGCAATTACTTCTATCTACTTGTCTGATAAATATACCGCTTGGCAAAATTACGATGAAAAACCGGATGGGTCTGGGATTTATGCCTCTGTGTGTCACTTAAATCAACCAATGCGAATGACACAAGCCCAACTAGAGGCACATCCCCTCTGGCGAGGTTTTGGTAAGGAGGCTCCCAACCACCCGCCGATGCGTGGCTGGCTGGCAGCACCTCTGATTGGGCGCGACGGCAAAAATATTGGTTTGATTCAGCTTTCTGACAAGTGTGAGGGTGAATTTAGTGAAGCTGACGAAGCCATCCTGGTTCAACTAGCACAAATCGCTGCTGTTGCTGTGGAAAATGCCCGATTATACCAAGCAGAACTGCAAGCCCGCTCGGCGGCCGAAGCCTCACAAGCACAAGCCGAAACTGCAAACCGAATCAAGGATGAATTTTTAGCTGTACTATCCCATGAATTGCGATCGCCCCTCAATCCGATTTTAGGTTGGTCAAGGCTTTTGCAAAAAACCAAGCTCAATGAAACCAAAGTCCAGCAAGCTCTCTCAACCATTGAGCGCAATGCCAAGTTGCAAGTAGAACTAATTGAAGACCTTCTTGATGTTTCTCGAATTTTGCAAGGTAAGCTCACACTCACAAGTAGACCGATTCATCTAGCATCTACTATCAAAGCAGCACTCGAAACTGTGCAACTTTCAGCAGAAGCTAAATCTATTTGCATACAAGTAAATCTTGATCCTGATGTTGGTGTCGTTTTGGGCGACTCAACTCGCTTACAGCAAGTAATTTGGAACTTGCTGTCTAATGCAATTAAATTTACACCTACAGGCGGTCAAGTTTGGGTGCGATTGTCACAAGTTGAAAATCAGGCTCAAATCGTTGTTAGTGATACCGGAAAGGGGATTTCTCCGGATTTTTTACCTTATGTGTTTGATTATTTTCGTCAAGCTGATAGTGCCACTACTCGTAAGTTCGGTGGGCTTGGTTTAGGATTAGCGATTGTTCGCCATTTAGTCGAGCTTCACGGTGGCACCATTGCGGCATACAGCCAGGGTGAAGGTAGTGGTGCTACTTTTACCGTTGGGCTACCACTAATGTCTACTCAAGTAATTGTCAATTCCGATTCTCCATTGCCCGAAGCACCCTTGAGCTTGCATGATATCCAAGTTTTAATAGTAGATGATGACACTGATACACGGGATTTTATCGCTTTTTTAGTGGAACAAACCGGAGCAAAAGTCATCACAGCTGCTTCCGCATATGAAGCATTACAAGTGTTAACTCAAACCCAACCTGATATTCTCCTCAGCGATATTGGAATGCCTGAGATGGATGGTTATATGCTGATGCAGCAGATTCGCGCCTTACCTCTCCAACAGGGCGGAGCGATAAAAGCGATCGCCCTTACTGCCTATGCTGGTGAATTAAATGAACATCAGGCATTCAAAGCTGGTTTTCAAAAGCATCTTGCTAAACCTATCGAGCCAGATCATCTCATTGCCGCAATTACTGATTTACTCGCTGTCTAAATAATGCTCATCACTATATTTGCTCAACCCGCCCCAAACAAAGTCTCATTAGCTCCAAGCATCGGCTATGTTTTGGATTCATCTCCCAAATCGGTACTAGTTGCCCATAAAAAAAGGTTGAAAGTTTAAACCTTCAACCTATACTTCTCAGTCAACAATAAAAAATGAGAAATGATTAATGATTAACTAGATCCGAGAAAGCACAAACTTTTCTAACCTATCCATGCCCTTTTCAATGGTTGCTAAATCCGTAGCATAGGAAAGGCGAATGTTGTTATCAGCACCAAAAGCAATTCCAGGAATTACAGCTACTTGATGAGCTTCAATCAGCGCATCACAGAATTCCAGGGATTTTAAACCAGTTTTGCTGATGTCGGGGAACAGGTAAAACGCGCCATCTGGTTTAGGACAACTTAAGCCGGGAATGGCGTTGAGTCTATCTAACATCACTTGTCTGCGTTTTGCAAAGGCTTGAAGCATTTCTGCGACACAGTCTTGGGAACTTTCTAAAGCAGCGATCGCCCCATATTGAGCAAAGGTACAGACATTTGATGTACTATGCCCTTGGATGGTGCTAGCAGCTTTGATAATTTCCACTGGCCCCGCTAAATAACCCAGTCGCCAACCAGTCATGGAGTAAGCTTTGGCAAATCCATTACTAATTAAGGTGCGCTGAAAAATTTCCTCGCCTAAAGAACCGATGCTGATATGTTCTGCACCATCGTAGAGAATTTTTTCATAAATCTCATCAGATACCACATATATATCTGCATCAACTATTACCTGTGCTAAAGCTTTGATTTCCTCTGGTGTATACACCATCCCTGTGGGGTTAGAAGGAGAATTGAGGATAAATAGCTTTGTTTTGGGGGTAATAGCTTGTTTTAATTGCTCAGGGGTAATTTTATAGCCTGTAGCAGCATCTGTTTGGATAATTACAGGTTTCCCGCCTACTAATGTCACCATTTCTGGGTAACTGAGCCAGTAGGGTGCAGGGATAATTACCTCATCACCAGGGTCAATTAATGCTGCCATGAGGTTATAAAGAGAATGTTTACCGCCATTGGTGACAATCACATTCTCGGCTTTGTAGTTGAGACCATTATCCGATTGCAGCTTGTGGGCGATCGCTTCTCTTAACTTTGGTTCACCTGCGGCTGGGCCATACTTGGTTTTACCTGATTCCAAAGCTTTAGCTGCGGCTGCTTTAATGTGCGCTGGGGTATCAAAATCCGGTTCACCAGCACTAAAACTACAAACGTCTATACCCTCTGCCTTCATCGCCTTAGCTTTCGCGGCGATCGCTAAGGTGAGTGAAGGTGTTACCTGACTTACTCTTGCTGCCAGCTTCATTCTTACTCTATTTGGCAAATCTTTCACTTATCTTAGGATATCCCAGAATTTGTCTCAAAAATAGAGACTAGTAAAAAAAGATCAAGTTTCAGATTTTGCGCCTGTTACCGAATGTCGGAGAATTGATATTAGCAACAAAAGACAAAAGGAGATAAATTTCACTGCATTATTGTACGATTTCGTACATTCTGTTCTAGTAATTTTATTGCCTAGATATAGAATGTTTTTGTTGTTTAATCCTACCTAATTCTTGAGGAGTAACTTCTCGGCTTTGATTACCACCCTCAAGATATTCATCGCTGTTTCTGGTGATGTGTTTTCTGTTTTTGGCCTTGTAGTAGGGACTAGTAGGTTCTGTATATCCTATGCGGCGTTGTTGATGGGTGTAATAAGGTGTAGCTAATTCTGTTTTGTGGTCTCTAGCTGAATAATAACCAGCAGCATTAACAGAGTTTGTAGGTAAACCCAGCAACCAAATTAACCCGATTAGCATTACTAAAGTGATTTTATGCTGCCACTGATTGATTCTATTTTTGATTGTCAACATTGAAAAAATCCCCGTTCTGCTCTTACACAAAGTTAGATAATTTTCAATATTGCTAACGTCTTTCTTTAGGTAGGGATTAGGAAGGAGAAAGGCAAAAGTCAAAAGGCAAAAGTCAAAAGATAAAAGATTATTTGTCTCTTTAGGTAGTTTTAGGGTAAAGGATTAAAATCCCAATTTTATAGGGAGTCATCAAAAAAATGAAATCCATTTACAGAAATAATTCAGCCTACTTATTAGGCTTTATTCATTATTCTGTTCTATAAAATGTGCTAGAGAATTAATTATTTTTTACCTTTTACCTTTTGCCTTCTAACTTTAATCATGCTATTGTGATTTCTGGCGATAAATAAACATCCTGAATGGCGTGAAATAGTTTCACCCCTTCTTCAAAAGGTCGTTGAAAAGTCTTTCTTCCTGAAATTAAACCTGTACCTCCAGCACGTTTATTAATCACGGCTGTACGCACAGCTTCAGCAAAATCATTTTTCCCAGAAGCACCACCGGAGTTAATTAAACCTGAGCGTCCACAGTAGCAATTTAATACTTGATAACGGGTTAAATCGATGGGATGATCACTGGTTAATTCTGTGTATACTCGTTGGTCAATTTTACCGTAGCTTTGACCTGTGGCTTTAGCTACTGCTTCATAACCATGATTATTTTCTGGCAGTTTTTGTTTAATGATGTCAGCTTCAATGCTCACGCCTAAATGATTGGCTTGTCCTGTAAGGTCAGCTGCAACGTGATAATCTTTATCTTGTTTAAAAGCATTATTTCGCAAATAACACCAGAGAATAGTTACCATCCCCAACTCATGGGCGTATTTAAAAGCTTGACTGATTTCTTGAATTTGTCTAGTTGATTGTTCTGAACCAAAGTAAATGGTTGCACCAATGGCGACTGCACCTAAATTCCAAGCTTGTTCGACATCAGCAAATAATACTTGGTCGAATTGATTAGGAACCGTCAACAATTCATTATGGTTAATTTTGGCGATAAAAGGGATTTTGTGAGCATATTTACGCGATACACTCCCTAATACTCCTAAAGTTGTAGCGACAGCATTACAACCTGCGGCGATCGCTAATTTGATAATATTTTCTGGATCAAAATAAATGGGATTGGGTGCAAAGGAAGCACCGGCTGAGTGTTCAATCCCTTGATCTACAGGCAAAATTGAGAGATAACCAGTATTTGCTAACCGTCCACTAGAATAAAGCTGCTGGAGATTACGCAAGACTTGGGGATGGCGATCGCTATTTAACCAAACTCGGTCTATAAAGTCAGATCCAGGTAAATGCAGTAAATCTTTAGAGACTTTGGCTGTATAATTGAGCAAATTTTCGGCTTCATTCCCCAATAATGACTCAAGAGAATTGCTTTCTATGAGTGTAGCAGTCATAGCATTTTCCTCTCATGTGAGCAAATGACTTTGACCTTAAGATAGCACTTTGCTATTAGCAATTAGCTGGGAATTATATTTATCGATTTATCTCTAAATTATGTATTTATCTAAAAATATTATACAAAAATATACTAATGAATTTATTTTAGTTGATAGAGCAAATGATATATCTTGATTTTTTAATAAATCAGGATTTTTGATGATGAAAAAATCTATCTTGAGGAGGAAGTATTATAAAAAAAAATAACTAAAACAGTGTAAATATTTGTAGTGGGAAGAAGAGAAGGGAAAAAATAGCGGAAAAGTTGATCTAGGTTTACTTTTCTGAAAATCCTGATTTTTTCGTACAGACTTAGAGACTTCCAACTAAAAAAATATACAATCGCTGTTGTGAGCAGAGAGGCAGGGGGAAAATCAAAATATTCTCTCTCGGAAATTGGATAATTTATTTTCTGGAAGTCCCTTAATATATAGGAGAGTTGAACTTGACTCTGATGATCGCAATATGGCATAACCAAACTATTGGCGTAGTTAGGTAATGGGCAAATAATAACAGAGAACCAAATTATAGATGCAGAAGTTAACCGAGTTTTTTCATAAATAAATTAGTAGCGTCATTAATGGGGAATTTTGTAGCTACATCCCGTAGGGGATTGGTAAATTGTGAATTTCCCAAGGGGGTTGAGATGGGACGAGATAGCCTGTTGCCAAGAATTTTGTTAATTAACTCTAACCCTGTAGAGAGTGCTTGGATCATCACAGCACTCTCCCAAAAATTGCCAGGATGGGAAATTAAGGAAATTTTGAATGTAGAAGATTTAGCTCAAGCGATCGCCAATGCTAACTTTGATTTAGTCATCACCGATGACAATTTATCCTGGGCAACCGGAATCGAGGTGTTGCAAACCATAAAAGAGCATCATCAGGCTTGTCCTGTGATCATGTTTACAGATAGCCATGATATCGCAACCGTAGTGGCAGCCATGAAAGCAGGGTTAGATGATTATATTCTCAAATCTCCCCATCAAATTGACAAATTAGTACAAGCAATTGAGCAGGCAATCCAGAAAACTTCTTTGTCTGTAGATGATTCCCAAGCTACAGCAACAGCCTTGCAAGAATCACAACAACAATATCAAACCTTAGTAGAAAATTCCCCCGACATTATTGAACGTTTTGATACACAACTGCGGCATCTTTATGTTAGTCCATCCCTGACCAACATTTCAGGAATTCCAGCACCAGTGTTTTTGGGCAAAACCTGTCGTGAGTTGGGAATGTCACCAGTCATGGTCAACACTTGGGAAAGTGCTGCCAAAACTTTACTGCAAACAGGAAAAAAACAAATCATTGAATTTGAAGTAGAGACGCTTAACGGTATACGTGACTTTGAAATGGCGATCGCCCCAGAGTTGAGCTATGACAACACAATTGAATCGATATTATGTATTTCACGAGATGTCACAGATCGCAAAGCCGCAGAAAAAGCTTTAAAAAGTCAAGCACAGCAAGCACAGGCTTTAAATCGAGTAGTGCAAATTATTCGCAGTTCCCTGGATTTACAGACGATTTTTTCCACAGCGACAGCAGAAGTCACACAATTATTAGCAGTCAATCGAACTTCCATTATTCAGTATTTACCAGAACAGCAGATTTGGAAAGTTTTGGCAGTTCATCGCTTAGATGAATCTATCCCAGATAGCATAGGTTTAGAAATTCCTGATCAGGGAAATCTCTACGCAGCCCAACTCAAACAGCAGCAAGTGGTGCGAATTAATGGCGTAGATGAAATTAATGATCCCATCCACAAACAACTAGCCCAGAAATTTACTCAAGTATGGCTGTTAACACCCATTATCGTGAACGGTACAATTTGGGGTAGCTTATCACTCACCAAACCGGAAAGTGAAAGTCCCTGGAAAGATGAAGAAGTAGAACTATCAAGGAAAGTTGCTGATCAATTAGCGATCGCAGTCCAGCAAGCACAACTCTATCAACAGGTGCAGCAAGAACTCAGGGAACGTCAACAAGCCGAAGCCGCCTTACAAAAACTCAACCAAGAACTAGAACAACGAGTTGCAGAACGCACTCAACAACTCCAGCAAGCCGAAGCCAGATTCGAGCAAATTTTTCACGCCTCGCCCTATCCCATCGTGATTATGTCCTTGCTAGATCAACGCTTTATTGAAGCCAATGAAGCATTTTGTCAGCTTTTCGGCTATTCCCGTGAACAATTAATCACCCAAACTCCAGAGGACTTCACTTTTTTTGCTGATCCAGCCTATGAGGGAATAATTCGTCAGCAAATATTAGCCAAGGGTAGTGTACGTGATCTGGAATGTGCCATCCGCACTAGAACAGGAGAGATACGCACTTTTTTAACATCTGCCGAATGTATTCATGTAGACGGAATTCCCTGTTTTCTCACCACTGGTAACGATATTACAGAACGCAAACAAGCAGAAGCCACTAGACAACAACAAGCCAGGAAAGAAAGGTTATTGAGGCTAATTACCCAAGAAATTCGCCAATTTTTAGATTTAGATGCCATTCTTACCACTGCTGTCACGGAAGTTAGGCATACATTGAGTGTAGATCGGGCGGCTGTTTATCGTTTTCATCCCGATTGGAGTGGGAGTTTTATCGTTGAGTCCGTTAGTAAGGGGTGGAAAAAGCTTGTAAGCCCAGATTTTCAAGAGGTTTGGGAAGATAGTTATTTACAACAAACCCAAGGAGGCAGGTATAAAAATCACGAAACCTTTGCTGTGAGCGATATTTACACCGTGGGACACCAAGATTGTCACATCGCACTTCTAGAACAATTTCAAGCCAGGGCTTATGCAATTGCCCCCATTATTTGCGGAGATAGTCTGTGGGGCTTGTTAGCAATTTATCAGAATACCGCCCCCCGTAATTGGGAAACTTGGGAAATTGAATTACTAGAACAGATAGGTAATCAATTAGCAATTGCGATTCAACAATCAGAACTTTATGGACAACTGCAAACCGAACTGCAAGAACGCAAAGAAATTGAGGAAAAAATTCGTACTTCTTTGAAAGAAAAGGAGGTGTTGTTGCGGGAAGTGTATCACCGAGTCAAAAATAATATGCAAATGGTTTCTAGCTTATTAAGCTTACAGACCAATAGCATCAAAGACCCAGCTGTACTGAAGTTACTCACCGAAAGTCAGCGTCGAGTCAAAACAATGGCATTAATCCATGAACGACTTTATCGTTCTAAAAACCTATCGCGCATTAATTTTGCTTTTTATGTTCCAGAACTAGTGGGAAATTTAGTGCAATCCTACACTACTGTTGATTCAGAGATCGAGGTCACATTAGAAGTGGCTGATTTAGAACTAGACTTAGATACAGCTGTTCCCTGTGGCTTAATCATTAATGAATTAGTATCTAATGCCCTCAAGTATGCTTTTCCCCAGCAAAAAGGTGAAATCACCCTGCAATTCTGGCTAGAGGATGAGACTGACTATTATTGCTTGGTAGTGAAAGATGACGGTGTTGGCATTCCTGCTGATTTCGGTTCCCAGTGTACTACATCACTAGGAATGCAACTAGTATATGGACTAACAGAACAAATTGGCGGTGAAATTCAGTTAAATCGGCAACGAGGCAGTGAATTTAAGATTCGCTTTCAAAAAAGGTCGTAGTATGGCACAGACAGCTTCTAATTCTAGTATTTTGATTGTTGAAGATGAATGGGTGATTGCCCTAGATATCAAACAACATCTTCAAAGATTAGGTTACAGAATCGCTGGAACTGCCAATTCGGCACAGAAAGCTTTAGAACTGGTGGCGAGAAATCAACCAGATTTGGTGTTAATGGATATTTATTTGCAAGGTAACACCACAGGGATTGTAGCAGCAAATCAGATATTACAACAATTCAACATACCTGTAGTGTTTCTCACCGCCCATGCCGATGAGTCTACATTAAAAGAGGCGATCGCAGCCCATCCTTATGGTTACATTGTCAAACCATTCGAGGGGCAGGATTTAAGTATTGCCATTCAGGTGGCTCTAGCTAATCATCGTGCTGAACAAGCTATTCAGAAAGCCTTAGCTCAAGAAAAACGGCTGAATGAACTCAAATCACAATTTGTTTCCATCGTATCCCATGAATTTCGCAACCCCTTAAGTTCTTTACTCATGAGTTTAGAACTCTTAGAAGAGCCAAATTCCCTCACTCCTGAGCAGAAACTAGCTCATCTTGAACGGAGTAAACAAGCTATCAAGCACATGGCAAAACTGATCACAGATATTTTAGTTGTTGGTCAGTTAGAACAAGAACAGTTTCATTGTCAACCCACACTGATAGATATTTACTATTTTTGTTCTAGTCTCATGGCAGATTTAGAGTCTTACTTACCCACCGCCAATAGACTGGTATTGAGAGTGGAGGGTGAGACAACAAAAAATATGATGTACAGTGTTGACCCCCATTTATTGCAACACATCCTGACTAATTTGCTCGAAAATGCCATCAAGTATTCACCAGCAGACAGCACTGTCACCTTGGCCTTACAATGTCAGCCCAACCACATTGAATTTCAAATTATTGACCAGGGTATTGGGTTAACATCTCAAGATATGGCTAAATTATTCACACCCTTTTACCGAGGACTCAATGTTGGTAAAACTCCAGGGACTGGTTTAGGTTTATCTATTGTCAAAAAGTGCGTCGATGTTCATGGTGGCGAGATTACAGTCACTAGTGAACTCAATGTGGGAACAACTTTTAGAGTTATCATTCCTGCTACCAGAGAAGAAGCTAATGCCAATGCAAAATGTCCTGCTGATTCGCCTAGCGTCTCGGAGAAAAGGCTAGCACCTACAAAATTCCAAATTCAAAATTAAAAAAATATACTATCACGTTGATGGCAAGGGAGCAGAAAGCAGGGGGCAGGGGGAAAACAGTTGTTTTGAAGAAGAGAAATTTGGAGAGTTTATTTTCTGGAAGTCCCATAACGAAGAACCAGGACTTTGCAGAATGCAACTTTAATTGAAAAGATGGTGATAAAGTAATTCTCAACCATCAATTAGGTGAGTTATCAGGACGAATTTATACTGGAGCAATTCCATACAAAGCCGTAGTCTGACTAGAAAAACTCGCTTAATATTACATACAATTAGGGATTATGCTGGGTGCGATCGCTGGTGACATTATTGGTTCAGTCTATGAAGGTAATGGTCTAAAAACTAAAGATTTTCCTTTATTTGGTAGACAGTCCCGCTTTACAGATGACACGGTGTTGACTGTGGCGGTTGCAGATATCATTCTCCATACTGACCAATTTCCCCCCAGTAGTCTGTATATTGACCAACTTCATTGGTATTACCATCGTTATCAGTATGCAGGCTACGGTCGCAACTTCAGCAATTGGGCTAAGTCTCACAGTCGCCAACCATACAACAGTTTTGGTAATGGTGCAGCTATGCGTGTTAGTCCTATTGGTTTTGCTTACGATGATTTAGAGACTGTGTTAAGGGAAGCTAAACGCAGTGCAGAAGTCACCCATAATCATCCTGAAGGAATTAAAGGCGCGCAGGCTACCGCCGCCGCTATTTTTTTGGCGCGCCAGGGTTATCATCAAACGGCGATTAAATCCTACATTCAGGCTAACTTTGGTTATCACCTCGAAGCCACCCTAGACCAAATTCGTCCCGCATATCAATATGATGCTAGTTGTCCTGGTTCTGTCCCCCAAGCCATTATCGCCTTTCTGGAATCCACTAGCTTTGAAGATGCGATTCGCAATGCGGTTTCTCTGGGTGGCGATAGTGACACCATTGCTTGCATTACAGGTGGTATTGCTCAAGCTTACTATGGTGGTGTCCCCCAGGCGATCGCTCGACAAACTTTAGCCCATCTTGATGAGTATCTCTGCACCATTACAGAAAAGTTTATTGATAAATATTGTGGGGGTAACTAATACCAATTCGCAATTCGCAATTCGCAATTAAGAAAGTCAGATAACATCTGGGTTTCAAGCTTTGCATCTGTTGCTTAATTTTGGAGAATTGGTATAATTCAAGGTTTGTAGAGAGAACTTTAGTTCTCTCTACGAGACGCTCTGCGAACAGAAAAGGACTAAAGTCCTCACTACGAACTGAAATCCAAAATGGTATAACCCTCTACAGTCGATTTTTAGTCGGTATGACAATCATCGCAAAATAAGGCACTTCCGCCGGATCAACCTCATCCAAGGGGACAATCCTTTGCTGGGTCATTGTGGCACGTTCAATATACAATGCCCGTGATGCTAGTCCTAATTGATGCAGGATATCCCGCACTTTGGTAAAGTGGCGGCCGAGTTTCATAATGGCTGCTGCATCGGTTGTCAGTAGTTGGCTGGTTAATTCTTCAGCCGGTAGGGGTGCAGGTAAAACAGTGAGGATATCGTTGTAGTAGGTGAAGGGTACACCCAAGGAGACAGGACAAGCCATTAAGGAAGAGACTCCAGGGACGACTTCCGTTTGGTACTGTTCTGATAGGCGTGTAAATACATACATAAATGAACCGTAGAAAAACGGGTCGCCTTCACACAACACTACTACATCTTGTCCGGCTGCTAAGTGTGCGGCGATGGGGGCGATTTCTTGGTCGTAGATGTCTTTGGCTTTTTCCGGTTCTAAGGCGCGGGGGAGATGATAGGCGACTTCGATTTGTTCGCCTGTGAGATACTGGGCAACAATTCCCCTGGCGATACTTTCTTTGTCTGTGGCTGATTGATAGGCGACTACAGGGGCTGCACGTAATAACCGCAATGCTTTCAGGGTCAATAATTCAGGATCTCCTGGCCCTACACCAATTCCGTAGAGACGACCTTTGGCTGTCATATTATTCTTCCTCCGTGGCCAGGGCGTTAACGGCGGCGGCGGCGATCGCACTTCCACCGCGCCGACCATGTAAAGTTAAAAATGGTACATTGCGGCTATCTGCGGCTAATGCAGCTTTGGATTCGGCTGCACCCACAAACCCGACAGGAAAACCTAAAATTACCGCCGGTTTGGGGCATCCTGCATCTAACATTTCTAGTAATCTAAATAAGGCTGTAGGTGCGTTACCAATGGCGACGATTGCACCTTCTAAATAAGGTTTCCATAACTCCAACGCCGCCGCCGACCTAGTATTTCCTAGTTTTTTCGCTAATTCTGGGACTTCCGGCTCGTTGAGGGTGCAAATTACCGCGTTATTAGCTGGTAAACGTTTTCTCGTCACTCCGTCAGCTACCATCCGACAATCACACAAAATCGGTGCGCCTGCTGCTATTGCTTTCCTAGCCGAGTTGACCGCCGTGGTGGAATATCCTATATCTGTCACTATATCCGTCATTCCACAGGCATGAATCAGACGCACTGCTACTTTTGCTACATCAGAAGGGAGAATATCTAGATTGGCTTCTGCCCGAATAATGGCGAAGGAATTACGGTAGATTTCATTAGCGTTGCGTATATAGTCGGGCATGGAAGGACGAGAAAGTAATTGTTTTAGTTGGTTGGGTGTGTGGCGGTTGGCAAATTCCCCAAAGGATTCGGCGGAATTTAAACGTTTGTTTTTATACACATTTAAAATCTTCTCCATCAAGGCTGGTAGGTCGGTAAAACTCACATCTTGATAGAGTTCGCGTCCGAATTTTTGGTTATTTTCACCTGTTCCCACATACAATTGATAGCGTTCCTCACTCACACCAACTAAAGCAATATCACTTTGAGTGTGCTGGGCGCAGGATTTGTCACAGCCGCTAAAGTGGATATTAACAGGATTTTCTAGGGTGATCCGAGATTGTAGATATTCTGCTACAGCTAGGGCGTGGGTTTTGGTGTCTGTCGCTGCTGATGCACATCCCTGATTACCAGAACAAGCTACCAAGGCACTTTTAATGTTAGTGGGTGAGGCATCTAATTTTAAATCAGTAATTTCTGTTTGAACATCAGTAAGTTGATGTTGGGGGATGTCTGTTAATAGTACATTCTGCCAAGGGGTGAGGCGGAGTGTTCCGTCACCGTATTTTGCAGATAATTTGGCTAAACCTCGCAGTTGTTTGGTTTCGAGGCGACCTAGAGGTAAGACCAGACCGATGTAATATAACCCTGGTTGGCGTTGGGGATGGATACCGATGTGGTGATATTGGGTTTTTGACCTCTCCCCCAACCCCTCTTTTACAACGAGAGGGGAGAAAATAGTCTCTAACTCCCCCTTCCCTCGTAGGGAAGGGGGTAGGGGGGTTAGGTCAATTCTCTGCAATGGAAATGGTAATTTTTGTTCGACTTCTCGAAGATAGTTATCTAAGCCGATATGGTTGATGATTTGTCTGAGTCTAGGTTTGCGTTGTGTATGGGGATGGTTTTTTTCACACAGAGGCCCATTCGCCGGAGATGTTCCCGTAGGGTAGACACAGAGAGAAAGATAGATATCTGTGAAGGTGGCTAAAACTTTTAGGGTTTGCTCTGGGTGTAAGATAATGTCAGTGGCGGTGGGGGGTTGACCTTTTGCACCGGCGGTAATGTAGAGGCGGAAGTAGATTTTATTGTCTATGGTGACGGCTGCTAATGTGATATCGTTGGGGCGATCGCACACTGAAACTAAGCCGCCACCATCAAAACAAACGCTGAATTTGGGGGAGAGTTCTGATAAGGTGGGGTGTGCTGTAATGTATTTGTCCCAGCTTTCGACGTAGGGACGGGTATCAATGAGTTCTTGGGGATCAATCCCGGCTGTGGGACTGGTCATGATATTGCGAATTTGGTCTACACTGGCGTTGTGCGAACCGATGCCTAATTGCTGGAGTTGTTGTAGGGTTTGTGCGTCTATCCCTTGATGGATTTCTCTGATTTGGAGGTTGGCGCGGTTGGTAACATCGACGTAACCACCACCATATTTGTCAGCGATATCTGCGATCGCCTGACATTGTTTACTGTTAATGATCCCACCTGGTATTCTGATTCTAGATAAAATTCCATCTTGGGCTGGTGTGGCATAAAATAACCCAGGACAAGGCGTACTTCCGGCTAACAAGACTCCAACTCCTTCCCTGTGCGACGCAGGGAGTAGATACTAAACTCTTGGTTTTGGCATTCTGACTCAAAAATTCAAAAACTAAAAAGCTAAAAGTCAATATTCTTTCCTTTGCCCTTTACCTTTTTACTTTTGCCTTTTCATTACAGCTGCGGCACAGTCCCGGAATTTCACCAGAGTTTCCCAATCCCAAGACTCACTAGTCTACCATGATATTTTGATGGAGTGAGAGTTTGGCAACGCAAATATACACTGAGTTTTGGTTAGGGACTTCCAGAAAATCAGCTATCGAAATTTATCTGCTTCAAAACAACTGTCTTTCCCCTCCGCAATTGCTCCCTGCTCCCTGCCCCCTGCCCCCTTGCCATCAACGTGATAGTATATTTTTTGAATTGGAAGTCCCTTATGGTGGGTAAGTGGCTGGCTATTATCGGTATTGGTGAGGATGGTTTGGGGGGATTAGGCACGATCGCTCGTTCTATTGTCGCTCAAGCTGAGATAATTGTGGGAGGCGATCGTCATTTGGCAATGTTACCAACTGATGACCAACGTCAGAAAATCTCTTGGTCTTCGCCTATTAGTCGTTCTATAGACACCATTATCCAGCATCGGGGTCGGTCGGTATGTGTGTTAGCTAGTGGTGATCCTCTGTGTTATGGAATTGGTGTTACTCTCCTGCGTCACATTCCTATTGCAGAAATGACGATTATTCCTGCACCATCAGCTTTTAGTCTCGCTTGTGCCAGATTAGGATGGTCTTTGACGGAAGTAGAAACTTTGAGTTTATGCGGTCGTCCTCCGGCTATGCTGCAATCTTACATTTATCCTGGGGCGCGGTTGTTAATTTTAAGCGCAGGGAAAGATACACCGGAAATGGTGGCGAAAATATTAACACAGCGAGGTTTTGGTCAAAGTCAGATGACTGTATTAGAAAGAATGGGGGGTGTTAACGAAAGAATAATTACAGGCGAAGTTGCCACTTGGCAGGAAAATGAAATTGCAGATTTAAATGCGATCGCTGTTAATTGTATTGCTGATGATGGGGTAATACCTCTATCTAGACTACCAGGTTTACCAGACGAAGCTTATCACCATGACGGACAGTTAACCAAACGAGAAGTCAGGGCAATTACTCTTTCTACCCTTGCACCCACGCCAGGACAATTACTTTGGGATGTAGGCGCGGGTTGTGGTTCAATATCTATAGAATGGATGCGGACTCATCATCGATGTCAGGCGATCGCCATTGAACAAAATGCCACTAGACTACAATATATTGCTGATAACGCCGCCGCTTTAGGTACTCCGAATTTACAAATTATCTCTGGGAAAGCACCATCAGCTTTAAAAGACTTACCTACACCCGATGCTATTTTTATTGGTGGTGGAGTTACAGCCGCAGGTTTATTTGACATTTGTTGGCAAGCTTTACACCCAGGCGGACTTTTAGTGGCTAACGTCGTCACCTTAGAAGGTGAGCAAACTTTATATCAATGGTATGAAAAAGTAGGTGGCAATTTCACCCGCATAGCCATTCAAAGGGCTGAACCCATCGGTAAATTCTTAGGTTGGCGTGGAATGGCGATGGTGACTCAGTTTGTGGTGAGGAAATAGTTATTAGTCAATAGTCATTAGTCATTAGTCATTAGTCATTAGTCATTAGTTATTATTTATGGGGTTTTTCTTATATTTTCTATTCCCTATTCCCTATTCCCTATTCCCTGTTCCCTTGTTTTACACTTTCAATACTTGATCTAGCAAGTTTCTAGCGGCTTGTGCTTTTGTGAGTGCGGTTTGATGGTCGCTGTAAGCACGAACTAGGCGAGATAAACTGTTAACACCGGATTTTAATTGTTCTAGTTCTTCGCCAGTAATTATTTCTCCGTCTAGCATCCGCCCAATTAGGGGTTTGATGTCTCCTACATCTTGTCTGACTTTTTGTAGTTTTTCTAAAGCACTCAGTAAGCTTTTGAGGGAATTCAAGATGTCATCAATATCTTGTGCATCTTCTACTGATGCTGGTGTATCTTCAGTTGTTACCACTTCTTCAGTCTCAGGAACAGCAGATAATTCTGATGCGGCTGTTTCTGTTTCATTTTTAACCCCAGTTGCTTTTGCCATTTGCGCTTCCTCAATTTTCCTTAGTCTATCAAGAATTCATGGATATTCGCTTCTTACCCATTGGGTATGAAGTTGCTGAATATTCCAAAGAAATACAGGGGATAGGCAACTGTGAACGGGGAATAGGCAATAAGATTAAGTCACAAGAGTTTTCAAGGGTTTCTAAAAATATGACTGATTCACTTTTTATTAAGAATGTTTTACTTTCATTTCAAGCAAGTTTTCAAGAACATAGAAAAGACTTGTCAGCAGTCATCATGACTGACAAAAAATATTTGTGGTTTGGTTCTGATGAAACTACAACAATTGAGCGGTTGTCTTTCATTAAACCAAAAAAAATTGCTGAACATCAACAGTTTCGTGTGGCTGAGTTTATAACTTTACCTAGACCAGAAGATGAGGAAATTGATATTGAAGGTTTAGCTTGTGATGGTTATTATTTATGGTTTACGGGTTCACATAGTTATAAACGGAAGAAAGTTAAATCTGAAAATAGTGACTCAAAAAATATTTCTAGATTGGCAAAGATTGAATCAGAGCAAAATCGTTATATTTTAGGGAGAATTCCTTTGATAGATGGTCAGTTGTTACAGTCTTGTCCACATCCAAACAAACCGGAAATCCAGTTAAATGCCGCCAAATTAGAGCTAACAAAAGATACAAATGTGTTAATGGCGGCTTTAGCTGATGACCCACATTTAGGTGCTTTTATCCAAGCGCAAATTCCTGGGAAGGATAATGGTTTTGATATTGAAGGTTTAGCTGTTAATCAAGGAAGAATTTTTTTAGGGTTGCGTGGCCCTGTGTTGCGGGGTTGGGCAATAATTTTAGAGCTTGAGGTAGAAGATTCTTTACCTGGTATTTTAAAATTACGTAAAATGGGTGAGGAAAAACAAAAATATAAAAAGCATTTTGTGTGGTTAAATGGCTTGGGAATTAGAGATTTGTGTTGGGATGGTGAGGACTTGTTAATTTTAGCCGGGCCGACTATGGATTTAGATGGAACTGTGCAAGTTTATCGGCTAAAAAATGGTGTGAATTTGCAGGAAAATGTGATGAATAATCCTGAGTTTGTGCAAGAAATTCCGCATGGCGATCGCAATGATAAAGCTGAAGGGATGACTTTATTTTCAGAAATTACTAATGAACCTTCTTTATTAGTAGTTTATGACTCTCCCGCCGACAATCGCCTAGTAGATGAAAGTGGTGTGTCAGCCGATGTGTTTCGTCTGGGTTAAAGATTAGTAGAAATTGCCTGAACAGGACAAGTAGGAATACACTGTTCACAGACAATACAACGCGATCGCGTAAATGTCAGTTTATAGGTTTCTGGGTTGAGGGTGAGGGCTTCTGTAGGACAAACCCCAGTACACAAACCACAGTGAACACAGACATCCTCATCAATGATAATTTCCCCCAAGGTAGAGGAAACACTGATATGACGCGATCGCATCCACTCAATTGCAGCATCTAATTGATCAATATCTCCCAATAACTCAACTACTAGCTTACCAATTTGATTGGGAGCCACCTGAGCGCGGATAATATTAGCGGCTACATTAAAGTCTTTCGCCAGTACATAAGTTACCGGCATTTGGATGGCGCGTTTAGGAAATGTTAGAGTAACTCGCTTTTTCACAGATTTACTTACCAGAGATGCGTTTTTTTGATGGTAACTTGAATATTCGGAGTTGGGGGGAGATGAAAGGGAATGGTCAATAGTCAATAGTCAATAGTCAACAGTCAACAGTAAATAGTCATTAGTCATTAGTCATTAGTCGGTAGGGGGGGTTCTGTGAGATATTCACGTTGTCAAACAGATATTTTGGTTAACGTGAATTCGACGGAACCTAACCCCAACCCTTTCCCTACAAGGTAAGGGGCTGAAAATCTATCTATAACTGAGTACCAAATAATCAGGGTTTTAAGCCTCTCCCCGCGTCGGGGAGAGGTTTGGAGAGGGGTTCTTCCGAATTTATCGAACTCACGTTTAGTTAAACCCGCCCCTACTAACCAAAACGTCCACTGATATAGTCTTCTGCTTCTTTGGTTTGGGGAGAACTGAACATCTGCACTGTGGGACTAAATTCGACTAATTTTCCTCGGCGTTTGCTGTGTTCGTCAATTTCTGTGTTGAAGAAGGCTGTAAAATCTGCGACTCTGGAAGCCTGCTGCATATTATGAGTGACCATAATGATGGTGTATTGCTGTTTGAGTTCTAAACAGAGTTCTTCTACTTGACGGCTGGAAATAGGATCAAGCGCAGAGCATGGTTCATCCATTAATAATACATCTGGTTTCATGGCGATCGCTCTAGCAATGCAGAGTCGTTGTTGTTGTCCACCTGATAAGGCTGTCCCTTTTTCTTTGAGTTTGTCTTTGACTTCATCCCAAATGGCGGCGCGTCTGAGGGAATCTTCTACCAAGTCATCTATGTTCCCTTTATAACCATTAGCACGTGGCCCAAAGGCTATATTTTCGTAGATTGATTTGGGGAAAGGATTCGGTCTTTGAAATACCATTCCCACTTGGCGACGTAATTTGACGGAATTAATCTTAGGATCATAAATATTGCGATCGCGATAATTTAATCTCCCCTCTACTCTAGCTCCTGGAATCAAATCATTCATACGGTTGAAGCAACGTAGCAATGTACTTTTCCCACATCCAGAAGGGCCAATAAACGCAATAATTTGTTTTTCTGGAATTTGTAAATAGACATCTAGTAATGCTAAAAATCCTCCATAATATACTTTCACACCTTCCACATGGAATACATAATTATCCTGTTGATTGATGATGGCTGTATCTAATGGATTTCTATTGTTGCTGTATAACATTTTGTGTATTCTCCCAATAAATCTAAATACCCAAGGATGACTCGCTCAACTAATTAATTGTGAAGCGTTGTCTAATATAAATTGCCACACCATTTAAGGTTAAAATCAAAACTAATAACGCAATAATTGTTGCTGCTGCTGCATTGGCAAAACCTGGTTCTGGACGAGTAATGTAACTATAAATTTGGATGGGTAAAGCCATAAATCTCTGGAATAAACCAGGATTAAATGTGAGAAAACCCACCGCACCCACAACAATTAAGGAAGCCGCATCCCCAATGGCGCGAGATATAGAAATAATTACCCCTGTCAAAATTCCAGGAACAGCATAGGGTATAACATGACTCCGAATCGTTCGCCATTTAGTAATCCCTAATCCATAAGACGCATATCGCAAGGAATTAGGAACGGCGCGAATTGCTTCTCTAGATGTCACAATAATGACCGGTAAAGATAGTAAAGATAAAGTCAAAGCACCAGAAATTAAAGCAGGGCCAAAACCTAATAAATAGTTAAAAACACCTAAACCCAAAAGTCCATAGACAATGGAAGGGACTCCCGCCAAATTACTGATATTAATCTCAATAATTGCTGTCCACCAATTTCTAGGCGCGTATTCTTCTAGATATAAAGCTGCTCCGACACCGATGGGAACTGTCACCACAATTACAACAATTCCTAATAAAATACTGCTGATAATCGCCGGACGTATACCACCTTGGTCGGGGAAGCGCGAGGGATTTTCAGTTAAAAAACCAGGGGAAAGAAATCTAGCTAATCCATCTTGGAAGATATCAAAAAGTAGCAATGCTAAAATAAATATCCCAATTAACAATCCCAATAAAAACAGGATTTCAAATACTTTGCCTAATGTTTCTCGCTGCTCAATATTATCAGTAAATTCTGGTGTTGAATCTAGATAATCATCTGGTTTATAAGTAATCGTCATAATCTCTTAGTCGTATTTTTCTTTAAAACGGTTAGCAACCCAATAACTGACAATATTTAAAGCTAGGGTAATTAAAAACAACAGCGCGCCTACGGCGTATAATGTTTTGAAATTTAAACTTCCCCGTGGACTGTCTCCGCCAGAAATTTGCGCCATGTAAGCTGTCATCGTTTCTACTGACTCTGCAAAGTTAATAGTCAGTCTTGGCTGTTGTCCAGCTGCAATTACGACAGTCATTGTCTCACCGACTGCGCGAGAAATTCCGAGAATGATTGAAGCGATGATTCCAGAAAGTGCAGCTGGAAGCACAACTTTAAAAATAGCTTCTAGTTTGGTGATACCTAAAGCATAAGCACCTTCTCGCAAAGAACGTGGAACAGCTTTAATCGCATCTAAGCTAATAGAACCGACAGTAGGAGTAATCATCACCCCCATCATTAAGCCTGCACTTAAAGCGTTAAATAGTTCTAGTGGAATGACATTTCTGAGTAAGGGTGTGATGAATAAAAGGGCAAAATAACCATAAACTACTGTTGGTATTCCCGCTAAAAGTTCTACGGCTGGACGCAAAATTGCAGCGACCTTTGGTTGAGCATATTCGCTTAAATAAATAGCTGAAGATAAACCCAAAGGAATCGCCACAGCCATTGCGATCGCGGTCGTTAAAAATGTACCATTAATTAACGGCCAAACCCCAAAATGTCTATCAGCAAATAGCGGTGTCCACTTAGTATCTAGGAAAAATTGCGCTAAAGAAACTTCTTGGAAAAATCCCCATGTTTCTTGAAAGATAATTACGACAATCCCCGTAGTAGTTAAGATAGATACTAAAGCACAAGCAAACAAAATCACTGCCACAATTTTTTCTGAGATATCTTCTGAGGCCTTTTTCTCTAAAGAACGTCTCAATCTTTGGTAGGAATCATCTGGAAGATTTGGATTTTGCATAAAAAATCTCAGCTATCAAGATTTTAGTTAAATAAAATTAGTAATTGGTTGACCGGGTTTAGCTTTTTTAAATTTTGTCCCAGTTTCACCACTAGCGAATTTCTGTTTGACTTTGATGTAAGCTTCATCAGGTAAAGCTACATAACCAACGCTATCTACCCATTTCCAAGAATTTTCTAGATAAAATTCGACAAATTCTTTTACGGCTGGCTTAGTATCTAAGGATTTTTTACTGACGTAGATGAATAAAGGACGAGATAAAGGCGTGTAGATATTTTTAATCACATTATCCACAGGAATGGGTTTTTCACACTTTCCACTGGGACTTTCTACTGCTACTAAATTCAGCTTATCTTGGTTTTGAATGTAGTAAGATATGCCTACATAACCTAAAGCGGTCGCGTCACCTGCTACCCCTTGTACAAGTAGGTTTTGATTATGACTAGGGGTGTAATCTGTCCGGCCATTCTTAGCTTTACCAGTTACAGCTTGAGTGAGATAATCAAATGTTCCGGTGTCGGAAGCTGGAGCATATAGCTTGAGTTTTTCATTAGGAAACTTGGGATTAACTTGATTCCAAGTCAAAATTTTCCCGTCTGATTTAGCACTCCAAATTTTGTCTAATTCATTAATTGTGAGACATTTAGCAAAGTTGTTTTGCCGGTTAGCAATCACAGCAATACCATCTAACCCGATAGGTAATTCAATAAAGTCAATCTTCTTACTTTGACATTTTTTAATTTCTTCATCTCTAATAGTACGAGAAGCCCCAACTATATCAATATCACCATTACAAAACTTACTGATACCACCACCAGTCCCACTAGAAGCAACACTCACTTGTGCGTCAGGTTTAACTTTACTGTACTCTTCTGCAACTGCTAAGGAAATGGGAAAACCTACGGCTGCACCATCAATACTAACTTGAGTTTGTAATTCTTTTCCACTGTTACAACCTGTAATGCTGCTGACAATGAGCATCAAAGTTGCAGGATAAATACTATTTTTCAAGAGGCGATAAAAGCTCATATAGGAATCTGACTTGATTATTGAAATTACTGGCGTATTTAGGGAACAGGGAACAGAAGCATAACTAGGTTCGCAGAAATCAAATATGATTCTGATAAAATGTCCAATGATTGCCAATTAATTGGAAATTAATTATAATTTTTTGGCAGTCTGCACCTGATCAAAAACTCCCCCGTTAGCAAAAAACTTCTGCTGAATTAGTTCCCAACCTCCTAAATCTTGAGATGTAAATAGAGTATTCACTGGAGGGAATTGAGATACTACTTCTTGAGTTACAGTTGGGTTAACGGGACGATATTGTAACTTAGCAAACTCCCGTTGTGCTTCTGTGGAATACAAGAAATCAACAAATGCTTCTGCAACTTTTCTGGTTCTATGCTCATCAACGTTTTTATCAACTATGGCAACAGGATTATCAATAGAAATATTGACAGCAGGTACTATGTAAGGAAGTTTTGAGCCGCTTTTTTCTGCCAAGACTATTTCATTTTCATAGTTGATTAAAACATCACCTTGATTTTGTTGAAAAAATAAATCACTAGCTTCACGAGCATCTTTTGTGAGAATTGGGGTGTTTTTATAGACTTTTGTGATGTAATCTAATGCTGTCGTTTCATCGCCACCTGTGAGAGTCACTGATCCCCACAAAGCTAAAAATTCCCAAATAGCAATACCAGAAGTTTTGGGGTTAGCTGCAATTAATGTTACGTCGTCTTTTGCTAAGTCTGCCCAATTTCTAATCCCTTTGGGGTTGCCTTCACGAGTTACAATCGCCGCTACAGATTTACTGACAATACCATTTCTCGGCGATCTGTTTTCCCAACCCGGTTTAATTAAGCCTGCTTGTTGAATTTTATTGACATCTAAAGGCAAAGCTAAGTGTACGATATCTGCTGCTTGTTTACCTGCAATCACATCAGCAGTTTGTGTCCCAGAACCCCCATAACTCTGCTCAAAAATGACATTTTGATTGTGTTCTTGCTTCCACTTGGCAACAAATTTAGGAATAATTTGATCATGAGCCGCTTTTGTCACAGAGAAAGAGACGAGTTTCAGCTTAATATCAGCAGGCTGACTAAAAGCTTGATTTCCAGAACAGGATGCGATCGCTATACTGAAAATAGCTCCAACTACAACAAGACTTGTAAAACTGCGGAGCTTGCTAACCTTTAACCACCTAACTATATGTTGGGAAGATATCTGCAAAGTCTGCAAAACTCGCACAACATAAACCTGGGTTTTCACAATTAAGTCATAGCTTAATTGCGTTTGATGCTGCGACTTGCTCATTCGTAATACTCCTTTTATACGGTATCTTGAGCGGAATACCGTTATTTAAAAGTATTATAGGTATCATAGAGTGAAAGTTCAATCAAGCTTTATTTTTTGTTACTGAGTCAGAAAATCTCCATCCCATTAAAAAACCCCTCCTGATCAGAAAGAGTTAGGTATGATTTGATACTTAAATTTCCCATCAGCATCGCTGCTATTTGTGGTTTGGTTAAATATATCGAAAAGCACAGATTTTCGCAAAAATCCACTGGAGCAGGTATTCTGGACATAGCGATCGCCAAACTTTTCGGTTTACGGAACGTTATTTAACTGGGGTTGGCAACAATCAATTAGTGGTTGAGTTGCTATTTCTCCCAAGCTAACTGAAGACAGTAAAGTTGCCCACTGTGTCAATAAGTCTTGATTCTGAGGATCTTTTAGGCGTAATTCTGCTAAATTCATGATGGCATCGTACCAAACACCATTGGCGGCGTAAAGTGTCACCTGTTGTTGGGGTTGTGCTTGTTTGAGTTGTGCATTAAGTGTGGAATTTTGGTTAATTCTTTGTATCCAACCTTCTGTATAATCTAGTTTCAAAGGTTGTTGCTGGTCACATTGCAACCGGACTTTAAAAAACCAGTGATACATTGTTCCTATCTGTAATGAAGTTGCAGTAGGGGGTAAATTAACGCTAATAATTCCTGGTGATTTTGGAATTGTCAAATTAGTACGATATAAAGTTTTATTTTTGTTATTGGTTTGTTCTTGTAAAACAAACTCAATGTTTTTTATAGATGAGACATTGTAGGGAACAAAAAAGAAGAATTGAGGAGATTCAGTGTTTGTTAAACCCCAAACTTGAGTGATGGGAACAATCGTTTGCTCACCTGAGTTCAGAGTTGTTTGATAGGTGGGAACTAAGGCTGTGACAGTTTGACTATTTGCAGTGCATCCACGACTAGCAGCCCCGCTTCTCGAACCTGTTGCACCTCGGTTTGGTGGTGGTGGTGGTGGCACAAATTTTAAGGATGCTAGATGATGATTAATTGGTAAAGCCTGGAGTTTTAAAGGATAGGATATATTGCTTGTGAATAATATTCCCAAGGCTATGGTTAATTGCAGGATTTTCATAATTTGTGGTCGAGTAAAAATATATGTTTATGATTTTTGGATAGGCTTAATTACTGTGATGAGTATGACCGCACTAGATCCTAAAGCGATCGCCGCAGGTACAAAAGGAATCCAACAACTATATAGTATTAATAATATCAGGCAAAAACCGTATAAACTCAGAAACACTCCCCCAACTGCCCAACCTAAATAAGTGGGTTGTCGCAGATATACAGCAAGTAAACCGCCAATTATCGCCCAACCCCCAACCCAAATCACTTCACCCCAAATCTTCCAAGTCCATAACAGAGGTCGTCCATCTAAAGCCGCACTCAACAACTGACTTACCATCTGTGCTTGCAAAGAAACTCCAGCTATTTGCTGTGACTCACCTTTTGAGGAAGAGTAGGGTGTGAGTGAATAATCTCGAAAACTTTCGGCGGTAGTACCAATTAAAACTATTTTGTCTTGAACTGCATCAGGTTGGAGTTTACCAGTTAATACTTGTTGTAAGGTGATGCGGGGAGCGATCGCTTCTAAGTCACGCAAGGAGCGATAATTGAGTAAAATCTGGTGTCCTAACGCGTCAATACCTTGGTAGCCTCCGGTATGGGTTTCGATGGGTGAAAATGCGAGCTGACCTAATTGCCATGCTCCATCAGGGGTAAATTTTAATTGAATGCCTTCCTGATATAAATAACGTAGTGCCAACTGCACATTTAAAGCATAAGGTGCATTACAGGGAGATGAGGGAGGAGGAGTTAACGCCAATAGATGACGACGCACCACATTATCGGCATCAATGGCGATATCACTAAAACCAAGGGCATAAGCAGGAACTTCTGGCGGTGGTTTAATCCCTGATTTGCTACTTTGGGGATTACTAACTTGACATACTGCCACAAAGCGATCGCTATTTTTCATCCGTGCCGCCAACTTGGGATAACTTGGCTGTACAGGATAATCTCGGTATATATCCAAACCAATAACTCGTGGTTTATACGCTTCTAATTTAGCTAATAACTTATCTAAAGCCTCATCAGACAATGACCCGCGCCTATTTATAGATTGGGCTTGCACATCTTCTTCTGTAACTTCAATTATCAGTATCCGAGAATCTGGTTGTTCCTGGGGACGAAGACGCAGCATATGGTCGAATGCCATTAACTCCCATGATTGCAGAAAACCAAAATACCGTACACCCATTAACAATGCTGTGGTAACTATGCTTGTCAGCATGACCGCAGATAAAGCTGTTCTAAGCTCAATACCTCTCCTCGTTGGGGTTTTGGGTACGGATGTTATTTGCTGACTATTGTGGTTGAGGTGTAATTCTTGCCACAGTAGAGGCATAGTTGCCGGATTTTGATAAATTACAGGCAACCAAGTCGCACAGGGAAATTGCGTTTCTAATCCTTGTAAACGTTCCCGCGCTTCTCTAACTGCTATGTATAAAGATTCACCGTGAGCAAAAGCTTCTAAAAAATACTTGAGGAACTGTTGCGCCACCCTATCAGGGACGGGTTCTCGCATGACGATGATTTGGGGTATGTGCAAATCTGCAAACTCCCGCGCTAAACCCAAACCATCACAGGAGTTAAAAATTGCCAAATGCAAACCTTTTTCTACAGCTTTTCGTAACCCATACTTTAATTGACTAATTGTCAGGCTTTCTGTGTGATTAATCTCAATTTTCCCTTGATTACTGCCATCAGTAGCACTATGTCCCGCAAAAAACAAAATCTGCCAGTCTTGTTCCCATAACTGGTCAGTCAGGTCTTTGCTTGATGGTTCGACGAGAAAAGTAGTATTGGCGTGAGGTAATGCTGCTAAGATTTGACTGTCTGTTTGGATATCAATTCCTTGACTATTACCCAAAATTGCTAAAACTTTCACCTGTGACTGAGGCTGTGAGTTGCGGTTGACTTGTTCATAACTAGGCGCACTCAACGCAACTTCGGCTTTGGGATAGCGTTCTAAAACCTCCCACAAATGCCAAGGCAGTTTTTGCAATCTCAAATCATTGGTTTGTAGTAGTACGCGGATACGGTCTGCCGGTACAAGTTTTTCCAGCCATTTTTCCCGAATGGGACGAAAACTAGGGGATGATAGCCAATTATTTAACTGTAATCTCAAATTATCTGCCGCTTTTTGGCAATCTTGCAAGGAAGGGTTTTGTTTTGATTGCTTAGGAATACCGATAGGACGACCAGGAAATTTCAGTTGACGATAGATAGACTGCCATTGATGGTAACAGAGGGGAATTTCTGGGTTTGGTGGGAGTTCCGCAGTGATTTCTAAAATAGGTCGGAAATCTTCATCACCAATTTGCAGTGTGACAGGAAATCCCGCCTCAAAATTGCCTGTGCCTAACTTTAAAACGACTAACTTACCCAACGTCAGTACCCCAGATATGGCAATGTAACTTACTTTAGTACGAAAGGTTACACTACTATATGCACTCCATCAGTCGTCAACGTGCTGCCAACCAAGACTGCAAATCAGCAAGACTAGTAAAATCTAACAGTGCTTCCGTCAAATCTTCGAGGACAGGTAAAGGTAAACTAGAAATTAGCGATCGCGTTTCTGGAGAAAGTTCACCAAATCGCTTCGTTAGCAGTCGCGTAATTATATTAACTGTTGCCTCTTCACGTCCTTCCTCACGTCCTTCCTCACGTCCTTCCTCACGTCCTTCCTCTTTAATTTCTCGGTAAACGCGTGTTTCCTTGAGTGTTATTCCCAGCATTGTTTCTACCTCCGTTCTAGTTAATTGCTCAAACTTGTAAACCATAATTGTTGTGATCATTTCTATTATGGCGCGACTCGTAGGTGATGAGACTTCCTGACGAGTTCGGTTTAACAAATACCTTGCTGTATCGGGTGCTTGTTCTTCCCCTACTGTAGTTAATACCATCAGTGCTACCCAAATAGGTAATGTACGAATATCTCCCAATTCATCTAAATAAATTCGATGTAATTGTCCACCATTTAAAAATGAGCGATGGGGATGAATATCAGTTTGTTCGAGGCTACGAGATGGATAAATAATGACTGCTTGCCAATCACTAAACCTGTCACGGTTGCGGTAGAAATACAGTGAGGACTCAGCTAAAACACGTTCATATAATCTTTCATCCTTTTGAAACTGGACTTCACAAAAATACACGACTCCTACACCTGCATTTTCCGGTGGGAGAAACACGCCATCAATTTCAAATTTGGGTTCTTTGACTGCTACCGAATCAAATCTATAGGCATTTGCATTTTCTGGAGGATTGGTCAATAATTCAAATAACAAATTGGGATATTGTTGAAATAGTTTGTAAAAAATTGAGTCTCGCCGCATAAATAAATCAGATTTTACATAGAAGCAACCGCACTGGCAGCGTTACCACTCGCCACGAATAAAAGAAAAACTCTTGTTTCCTCTTTACTTTCACCTATCACCTATATTTCTCAGAAGCAAGTACCACTAGATACAGACAAACCGCGCGGGGTAATATTTGGCATTTGAGCTACTAAAGATACAGTACCATCTTGATCCACAATCCAGCCTTGCGCCTCAACTATTTTCGCTGGGGAAGATGGCTGATTTTCATGACTGACATGAGTATTTTGCTCAAGGTTGAGAGAATCTAAAGTTATCCATCGTGCTGTAGATACTTCACCTTGAAATGGTTCGATGGGACTGCGGGGAATTCCTCCCCTACCTGTGACTGTAAAGGAACTGCGTCTGGCGGGATTGCCTGGGTTACAACTAGACACTATTTGCTCTGAAGCATCAGTGAGATTACTAGGTAACTGTGCCAAGCCCCGACTCGGATCTATATCAGGTGTATTAATTGTGACTGTTCCTGTTAAGCCAAACTGGGAACTAGCATCAATGTCGTTAGTATTGTTTAGTGGTAGTGATGGGCGTTGTTCTAAATTAAAAATACTCTGAGCATTAATGTTGATATTGCCACCACGCCCTTGAAAAGCATTGGCGACAATATCATTATTTTGCTTGGCTGTGGCGACAATAAAACCATCAGGTGCATCAATAGTAATGTTACCCCCGTTAGCATTATTAAATGCTTGGGCAGAAATGAGACTTTGATTTTGTAACAGCAATAGTTTTACATCTTCTAATCTGATATTTGCACCTGCACCTGCATTAGTTTCGGCGGTGATTTTACCTTGGTTGAGGCGGATAATGTTGGCTCTAGTTGTTAAGTTACCTGCTTCGCCTGTACCTATGGCACTTACAGTTACTTCTCCCCCATCACGAACATTTAAATTTGGGGTAGTGATAATGAGATTTCCGGCTTTCCCACTGTCTTGAGCTTGAGAGAATAAGGTACTGGGGGTTGCTTGACCACCAATATTAGCAATACCAACTACATCTACAGATTCGCTAGCATTGACAGTTAAAGTTCCACCATCACCCTGACTAAAAGAACCTGCTCTGACTTCCCCGCCGTTACTAATCAGTAATTTTTTGACATCTAAAGTGGCAATTCCTCCTTTGGCTGAACCAAAGTTATCTGCTGATATTCTCCCGCCATTTTCTACAGTTAAGGTAGGAGTAGTGATTTGTAATGCGCCTGCATCACGGGTAGCTCCTCGTTCAGCAGAGACGAGGATGTTACTTCTATTTTGATCATCTGGTGTTGGTTGGGCTATGAGTGCAGTTCCACTCACCAGGATATAATCACTTGCATTGATAGTTAAAATTCCCCCTTTTCCACCACTGCGTGCCGATGTGGAAATTTGCGCTCCACCCAAAACATTTAATTTTTGAGTCTGAATAATTAAATTACCACCATCACCTGTAGCACCGTCTTCAACTTGAGCAAATAAACCACTACCAATCAAGTTATCTGGGGTTCTTCCCTCTACTGTTACAGACTCAGATGCTATGATGTTCAAGTTCCCCGCCTTACCTCCCCCAAAAGTAGCAGCTGAAACCTGCGCGCCTCCTTGGACTAGTAGATTTGCTGTCTCAATGGTTAAGACTCCACCATCACCGGTACCCCCTGGCTTGACTTGAGCAAATAAACCGCTAGGAATACCAAAAACAGTTGAGTATCCTGTCAGTTCAGTAGAATCGAAAGCTTTAACAGATAAATCTACGGCTCGTTCTGCACCGTCAGTAATAGTGGAAATTTGTGCGCCTCCTTGCACAATTAAACGGGGAGCTGCAATTGAGAGAGTCTTTCCTTCTCCTGTAATGTTCTGACGAACTTCATTAAAAATACCTGTTGTGTACAAGTCTTGCGTCGTTCCAATTAACTCTAATTGTTCTGAAGCCCGGATATCGAAATTAGCTGCTTGTCCACCAGTTCCAGCTAAGGAACTCACCTGACTACCTTCAGTGATAGTAATGCGCTTTCCCTGCATTTGGACATCAGCACCCAGGAAATCACTAGAACCGACAAAAGCGGCTTTAGAGAGGGTAATGTCTTGAAAGTTCTGTACACCTTCATAACCGAAAGTCCAACCTTTATCTGTAGGGATAAAGTTGACGAAACTGTTACCTGAGACACTGCCTAACTCAATTCTGCCTCCTGGTGTGGTAACAAAACCTTCGTCTAAGGATATTTCTCCACCAATCAGTGCTAAGGTTTGATTGGATGGTACTTGTAAACCTACAGGATTACCAAATTTGTCTAGTGCGATCGCCTGATTAATAATTTTTCCTGGTACTTCTCCAAAACCTAACCCCACAGGCACACTAATTGTTAGTAAAGGATTAACCTGAGTGGGTGTTGCTAAAAATTCAAAGCCATCCGCAAATTTAATTCTATTGGCTGTAGTTGCAATAAATGAGCCACCGACATTGAGCGTAGCGTTATAACCAAAAACAATTCCATTCGGATTAATTAAAAATAAGTTAGCTGTATTATTAGTACGGATTAATCCCTCAATCAAAGATGGCGATTGACCTGTGACACGGCTAATAATATTCTGTATATCTCCTGGATTTTGAAAATCAGCAATGCCATTTATAGGGATGGAAAAACTATCAAAACTATGAAATAAATTATTGCCCAATCTTGTACCGCCCGTAATCTGACAATTTGTACAATTTGGTGAAACAACGGAGTTATTACGTAAAGTTTGGTCGGGAATAATTTGAGCTAAAGTTGGTGCAGTTGCGATGAAATAAAATATCAAACTCCACTGCCATAGAGAGAATCTATTCAAGTAAAATTTCATAATATATTAGGGGCGTGTAAATAAATATAATATGTTCTGCCATTGCGAACTAATCAATCACCATGAATCTGGGATTGCTTTGCTCACAACGACATCTTATATTTAATCATGCCTATCTACTTATCATTCCCTATGCGTGTTTTCTCTTAACGTAAGTTGAGTGGTCGATTAAAGTCAGAGTTGACCGCAGGTGCAGGCTTAATAACTCCAGTTTTAATAATATAGACTGTGGGAAAAATACTGTTATCAATGTCATTCAACAGCAAATTGAGGGCAGGATTAGGAGATTTGACGGCATCTAGCAAATTGTTATTTAATATATATGATAAATCATTAACTGCCTTATTAATATCAATGGGATTGGGCAGAGTATTAAATGTTTTTCCTGGACTTTTGGGATCTAAAATAAAATTGCTGTAGGGTGCGGTCACTCCATATTTTTGATAAATAGTATATCGAATGTATTGTTTTCCATCAGCCCCTATAATCAACTCTGCTAGCAAATCTCCAACAGCAAATTGTGTAACTATGTTTGTAACTGGGCTGGACAGAAGAGGATGACCATCTGCATCATAATCACTTGGTTGTAACATACTTTCGGCCATCGGTAGCCTACCAGTGTTCATATAATCCCAATTAAAAGCGTAGTTAGTAATTGCACCTTTAAAAAGACCTACTGTATTTCCCAGCGCACTATCAACTATTAAATTGCCTGATTCATCCGTATCAAATAAATTGAATTGAAAACCAATAAAAGTTTCGTTACCTCCCATACCACTTTGTTGATTTCCAGAGCTTCTTTGAGCTGCTGCTGGTTGCATAAATGATGAGATGGCAATTATGCTAGTCGTGACTATAGTAAATATTAATTTCATCTGTCTATCTCCAAAAACTAAATGAATTAAGTTTGTTTTATTTAAAATTTTTGTTAACTAAATATTAAATCTATGATAAATATGGATTAATATGAGATGCTTTAAAAAAACATCTCATATATTTAAGTGAATTATTTTTCTCTTGACGACTCTAGTTTAGATTAAAACATATATCAGCGTATTTATACTATAATCGTATTATTTTTTGATAAAGGCAGCTAATTATTAAGATTTATACAAATTCTTGGTGTTTAACTTACTTACATAGATTGACTTTAGGCAATAGAGTATGGTGAATAGGAACGCAGAACTATCTCATTTGCTAAAAGTATATATGTATATTAGTTGTGTTACCAATCAGCAATTAACCTGACTTTTCTGAGCAGGAATTTCAAGACGGTTTCTTTGCGAGAAATAATATCAGCTCGTCCCTGCATTCCTGGCTGAATAGTACATTGATGATTGCTTGTACCAAATGACAAGGTTGCTGGAAGTATGGTTACTTCGTAAACCGCACTCGTACTATCTTGGGTGGGAACAGACTGATTCCCTGGGGATTTAATTGTATCTTGAGAAATTTGATTGACAACACCTTTGAGAGTGCCGTAATCAGGATAGGGACAAGCTGAAACCCGCATCTGTACTTCTTGACCTGGTGCCAACTTACTGACATCATCGGGGGAGACTGTAGCTTTGATGACTAAGGGCGCATGACTAGGGACAATTTGAGCAATTTCCTCACCTTGACCTACTGATTGGCCAGGGTTTCGCAAGTTTAATTGCGAGAGAATCCCGTCTTCGGTGACTGTAATCTGAGTCAGGCTCAAATCCTTGTCTACTTGTTGGAGTTCGCTGGTGTCACGCTGGAGTTGACTTTTAATTTGTAATCGTTGCTGAAACAAGCCTTCCCATTCGCGTTTGAGGGTGGCGAGTGTGGCTTGACCACTAGCCATTTCCTGGGCAATAGTTTGTTGAGCGATCGCTACTTCTGCATCACTAGGATTCAGCGCAGTTTGAGCGCGGCGCAGTTTGGCTTGTTCGGCGGTTACAGCTTGTTGTTGTTGGGCGATGATTTGCTGTTGCGCCTCAACGGTGGCTTGTCGCACTTCCACAGCTTGCTGTTGTTGAGCCACATCTAACTGTACTTCTTCCAACTGATTCAAAGATAAAGCACCAGCTTGGACTACTTGTTGATAGCGATCGCGTTTGGCTTGGGCTGCATTCATCGCGGCTTTGGTTGACTGTAAGTTAGCATGGGCAGAACGCAATTCTACCTGCGCTTTATACCATTCGTTGCGCGCTCTATTTAAGTTCGCCTGGGCTGCTTCTACCTCTGTTTGAGCAGTAATTTGCTGATCTCGATAATTGCGTTGAGCGCGGTTCAATGCAGCTTTGGCTGAACTCACCACCCGATTTTGGCGATCGCTTTCCGCTTGCATTTGTCGGTTCAGGGCTGTAATTTGGGCATCAATTTGCAGTAGTTGCAGTTGTGCTTGCTGGATGTTGCTTTGCAGTTGATTTTTTTGAGTTTGCAGGCGGGAATCATCAATGGTGGCTAGCACATCTCCCTTTTTTACTACCTGATTTTCTTTGACCAAAACTTTGGTAACTTGACCAGCCATCGCCGCTTGCACGAGTCGCAATTCTCCTGTAGGGCGGATAGTTGCTTGTCCTTGCACAGTGACTCTGTATTCAATAATAGAAGATAAGGCGATCGCTCCCCCCACACCACCAACGAGTAATAGACTACCGATTTTAATCCAATTACTAATCGGCGGAAGAAATTCATTGCTTTTAATTAGGGGTAGAGAGTCGGTGTTAATCTGATTAACCATGACTGTTTTCTGAGTAAAAATTAGGGAATGCTACTTGGGGCTTGCTGAAAAATTCCTTTAATGAAGGCAGGGAACGGGGAACAGGGAACAGTTTTACCCCTACATTTTGGATATTTTTTTATCTGACAGTCTCTGACAGTGGCAAAAATTTTTGCTGACGGATAAATCTACACCATCCAAAAAATCTAAATGCTCACCAGCTTGACGACTGAGAACCTCTGGAGAACCTTGAATTTTTAATCGTCCTTGTTCCAGCATCACAATCCAATCAGCTTGCTGGATAACTTTGGGACGGTGGCTAATTAAAATAGTGGTTTGCCCTTGGCGGTGAGTTAGCAACTGATTTAATACTTCAGCTTCACTCACGGGGTCGAGTGCGCCCGTAGATTCATCTAAAATCAGCACTGGTGGGTTATTAATAATGGCTCTAGCAATGGCTAATCTTTGCCGTTGTCCCCCTGAAAGATTCGCCCCAAATTCACCTAATACGGTTTGATATTTGTCGGGGAGATTGCTAATAAACTCATCAGCACCAGCAATCTGACAAGCTTGGACAATCTGCTCAAAGCTAATATCAGGCGCACCTAAACGGAAGTTTTCTATAATTGACCGACTCCAAAAGTGTGCATCTTGCGGTACTAGCACCACTTGTTGGCGAAAACAGTCTAAAGAAATATCCTCTAAATTATAAATACCAAAGCGAATATTACCAGACTGGAGTTGATATAAACCTGCCATCAATTTAGCTAGGGTACTTTTACCACAGCCAGATTTACCAATCAGTGCAATTACCTGACCCCCAGGAATCGTCAGCGAGAAATCTTGCAGTAGTTCAACTCTGCCTGGATGATGAAAGTTGAGATTCGTACAGGTAATATCTGCATTGCTGGGAATTTTTACCCAAGGCTTTTGACTGTGATCTAAAATTTCTGGGGTAGCGTCAATGACTTCTGTAAGACGTTGGGTAGCAGTTTTAGCACGGGTAAATTCATCAACAAAATCGATAGTAGTTTGTATAAAGCTGCTAAAGTTGCCATTCATGCTATTAAATGCCAGGAGCATCCCAATCGATAATTCTTGGCGAATGACTAAGGTGCTGCCGAACCAAATTAAAGCGATGCTACCAATGTTAGATACTAAATTTGAGAAGACACCGTTAACAATACCAATTTGAATAGTTCGGAAGGTAAAGTTAGCCAAATTACTAAAACGCCATTGAAACTCTTCCCAGAATTGGGGAGCAGCAGCAGTAGTTTTTAAGGTAATTGCACCTTTAAAAGTTTCCACTAAAACGCCTTGATTTTCGGCGGATAAAACTAAAACACTGCGAATTTTTTGTTGTAAGGTGGGTAAGAAAACTACTGTAGAGAGGGTCATCAACAGAGCGATCGCACCAGCTAATACTGTAAGTTTGATACTGTAAAACAGCATGAAACCTAAAGATACTAAGGCGATAAAAAATTGGCTGGGCAGACTCACAACAATCTGAGAAATTAATTGATTAATTTGTTGAATATCTTCCAGGCGACTGACAATTTCACCACTACGCCGCGATTCATAATAACTTAAAGGTAAGCGTAAAATCTGCCTGCCAAATTCAAAAATTAATCCTAATTGCAAACGTTGTGAAAAGTGAGCGACGAGATTTGATTGGGCTAAACGTAGGCTACTACTGATGAGGTGCATAGCAATTACCGCTATAGCCACACTAGTCAGGAGCTGACTATCTCCCCGCACTAGCACATCATCGGTGAGAATTTGTAACAGGAAGGGAGAAGCGAGGGAAAGTAAACCTAAAACCGAGTTGAGCAACAAGGTTTGAGCCAAAATACCGCGATAAGGTGCAGTACGGCGCAGAAAGCGACCAAAACCGCCAATTTTTTCTTGTTCATCTTCCTGAGTAAAAAAGCGGACTGGATCGGGTTCTAATAGGAGCATGACTCCGTTTGTCCATGCTTCTAAAAGCCACTTTGTTTCTAGATACCGGATGCCTGCACCTGGATCAGCAATGACGTATTTATTGCCCTGCTTGCCATACAAAACTACCCAGTGATAACCTTTCCAATGAATAATCGCTGGTAAGGGAATAGTTTTTTCGTTGAAAGTCTCCAGAGTAACTTTTACAGCTCGTGCATTAAAACCAAGGGCTTCTGCGCCTTGTTTCAATCCTAAGAGGGTGCTTCCTTGCTGTCCTGTACCGACAGCTTCCCGACAACGAGTCATGCTAAAAGTTTTACCATAATGTTTAGCCACTGTTGCTAGACTGGCAGCACCGCAGTCTTCTTCACTATGTTGTTTAACAAGTTGATAATTCATTGACTTCATCTTGGACACCACTGTTAGTTTTGAATTGGTATTACTCCCAAAGCAGAACTGAGGGTAGTAAATCGGGGTAAGCTAATCGCAGCAATTCGTAGCCAATTCCCGAAGTACCTTGAAAGAAACTAGGACTAAAAACTTGGTTAGGCAAATTAGGAAATAGTTGATAAGCACCCATGTTCTCCACCCTGGTAATTGCTCCAGCCGCTTGTTGTTGAGCAATGCTGCGTAAACTTTCCTGCCCTAATTTTTGTGCGCCCACCAGCAAAACTTCTATGCGTCCAAAATTACCGCAACAAAGATGATCAACATTTTGCAAACCATATTTTTGAGTTGTCTGTAATGCTATTTCTATATCTCGATGAATTTTTTCTGTCCCTAAAATAGATAAACCCCCCAACCTTGCCAAAGCAATTCCAGGTGCGCCATGACACCAAGTAACCATATATACAGGTTCGACATGGCGAAAATCTGGCCAATTGGCAGATTTATCAGAAAAAGCACTGGTTTCATACATAATTCCCTCTTGGGCAGCCTGGAAATAAGCCCTATCATCGGTTGCTGCATACAGTTGCAATAAGGCGTAGGAAATGCCAGCCGCACCGTGAGAGAAGCCCGTTAACGGCTGTTGAGCAAAATTTATCCAGGCTTTGGGCGAACCATTCACACTGATCTGATGCTTGAGCAAATGTTGACCACAAGCTATTGCTTTCTCTAATACGGCTGCATCTGATGTTTGGCGATAAAGTGTTAACAGTCCCAAAATCGCGCCCGCAGATCCTGCAAGGATATCGAACTTTGTATCAGCAGCAATCAGTTCCGATGAGATTGCCTGTGCTGCTCGTTGGGCATCATCTAATAACGATGGTTCTTTGAGAAATTGACTAATTCTGACGAAAGCATAAATAATTGAACCTAATCCAGTCGCTCCACCCATGCCAATCGCGTTGATTAATCTGGGAGCTAAGTGGGGGTCGGATATCTGCAATAATTTGCGTACAGGTTGTAAAGCACCCAAAATTAAATTGCGGAACTGAGTAGTACCTCGAACATAATCCAAGGCTGACAAAAACATTGCAATACCACAATTGCCATCGAAAAGACTACCACCCAACAGTTGAAGTTGAAAGCGGTCGGCATCAGGGATATAAGATAATCCCATCCAGTGAATGCTTCCATCTGTCCCCGTAATTGCTCGTGTTTGAATTTCTTGGGCGATCGCTTCTGAGTGTTGCAATAACTTTTCAGATGTTAAACTATGAGTCTGTGAAATCTGTGCATCTTTGGCTGTATTTGCTATTTCAGTTCCAGGTGTCCGTGCTACTCTGGCATAAAAAGCCCCCTGAATCATAGCTACTTGCTGTGCTAAATCTGCCTCATCCAGTCTTTGCAACCGAGAGATAACTTGATCGTAGCTGGAAGCTTGAAAGTATTTTTCAATGGGTGACTCTACTCCAAAGGTTAAAGCATCGCTGTCAGCACTAGCTGCAAAATAAGGAATATCTAACTGTTCCATTGCACTGATTTCAGAATGCAAAATTGACCAAGCATTCGGCTTATCCTCCGCTATGAGTAACGCCCGACTGAGGATATCCAGTTCAATACTTCGATCTATGCCATTTTGCAGAAATTGTGGAACAAGGGTTTTTTGTAAAATTATTCCATAGACTTGAGTGGGGCGAAAAACAAACCTTATTCGCTGCCTTTGCAACTGTCTGAGGGGACTATCACTTGCTAACAATGCTTGACGCTGCTCTCTAACAAAGAGATACATCTGCTCAAATCCTGCTACCAAATCCTCCAGGTAGTCATTAGGAGACAAAGCCACTCCATTTAAAATTGGCACATTTTTCTGAATAGGCATTGTCACTTTCTGATAACCCAGGTGCATCTCATCTGTGTTTATAGATTTCCAATAGGATACACGTCTAGGTATTTGCTGAGGATCAACATTCCCCAAACCGCTAACATCATAGGCCATACGGTTGTCTTGACTAAAATCCCAGCGAGGTAACAATCCGGTACGCAGAACTAAATCCCAAAGCTGGGGCATAGTTGCAGTTTGTAGTTCCTTTGTTTCTGGGGATATTTCCATCGCTCTGGCTTCGTGATGCAGTAGGGTTTCCATATCTACCAGCACCAGGTGTTCGCCACTAGCAATGAGATTCTCATTATGACAGTCAGTTCCCTGCAAAACGTACAGCAAGCACAACAGCATCCCCGCACGCTGATAAAAACGTTGTGCGGCTGGCTCATCTTCACAAGGTAAGTGTTCTACATATTCAACCCAGCCATAATTCTGACGATTCAATACTTTGAGAACTTTCAAAGATAAAGGGATCTGACGCTGATTGCACCAGTTTAAAAATTGGTTATAGGCAACTTCTAAACCTAAATCTTTGGGTTTGTAGATGAGTTTTAAGCCAGATTCAAAAGTGATGGCGATCGCACTTCGTCCTCGATGATGCGGATCAGATAAAGCAGTTTTGATTTCTCTAACCTTTCCTAATTGATTAATAGCTGATTCTTCTGGGTGAATCTGCTCACCTAGAAATAATTGCTGAATTTCCGATAAATCTGCTTGTAAACGTTGTAAAAATTCCCCTGTCGCTTCCACCCAAAAATCAATCGTAGTCGCCACTAATTTACCCAGCACCGGATATTTCTGGAAAAAAGCCATCAGTCCATCTTGCAGAAGTTTCTGCACAAAACCATTGTAATGAATCTTGCTAGGACAGCCATGTGTTTGTTTTTCGATTAAGTTAACAAAACTATGCCCAAAGGGACGAAAACGAGAAAATTCTAATTCCAGGGTTTTCTCACAAAGATTCACGAGTTTTTGTAGCAAGCTGCGCTCTAGAGTTAGATAAACTGCTTCGTCTAGTAGTTTTAAAGGTAAGTAATCTGAAGATAATCCCGCCGCTCCTAGACAAGTTAATAATTTTCGTCGGGCTACAAATATGGCAGGTAAAAAAATATCTTCAAATATTAGTGGCTCGTGAGGATTAAGAGGGCTTTTAGATTGCTCATCAAAAGTCAATTCTGAGGCGATTTGCATAATTTCTGTTAATGTTTGCGCCCAGAGAGGTACAGATAAATTATGTCCAGTATCGGCTGTTTCTAAAACTGATCTGACTATATTAATATCCAAACCATCCCACTCAAGACGTTTATGAAATTTATCCCAATTTCCTTGAGCCACAACTTCACACCAATGATTGAGGCGGATACTAGCATTTTGTTTATCTTTTTCGGCTGTTTCCAACTTGCACAATCGATTGCTCAGACATTCAGATAAAGAACTAGCTTGGATAATAATCTTGTTTAGCTCAGATGAATCTACTCTCATGTTATTAACCTAAATTCAAAGACAGATATGAGAATAATTTGTGCGTATAATCAGGAATTTCTATGATGAAGAAAAACCAGCCAGCAAGTTTTATCTGTGAAAACTCTATGCAGGCTGGCTTAAACTTGATATTTGGTAGCAGGTAATTAGGGCTATTTATTACTTCGACATAGCAAATGTTTCAGCCCAGGAAGACCTCTATAAACCTCAATCTCTTGCTTATTGAGGCTTCCAATTACAACAGCGACCTGGGTCTAATGTACCTACATGAGTCCAATGTGTGGAAAAGCAAATACCAAATATTCCACCACCAGCCACTGCTTCCATTTGCTGCTCAGATAGTTCTTGGAGGCCACTTTGAGTTTGTCGGCGTTCTAGTTCAAATTGCAGTAATTCATCTTCAGTAAACTCATAGCCGTACTCAATAGCGATCGCTATCATGTTTGAGGGGCTAGCAGCAAACTTGACCTTTTCTGTTAATACTTCATCCTGAGCAGCAGCTTGGAAAAATTCTACCACTTGTTGTTTAGACATTTATTTTTCTCCTAATTTTTGATGTTTTGTAGTGAAAGACTTTTAACTTGAGGCATTTACCTGTGCTTTTGTCTTCCTGTGACTCTCTACGATGGCTCTTAGTGTTTATGCACCCTAGTAAAAATATTTTTTTGAAAAATATAGGAAATGCCTGGAATGCTTTGTATTACAATTAAGTGTAAATTCGTAAAGTCTAAATTTTCTATACTCAAAAAATTTTATGCAACCCCGACAGGGTATTATTGAAACCTTCTCAACCTTTGTGCAGTTTGATGCAGATAGGTTCAGCGTTTGGGTGACAGATAGCAAACTACAGCGAAGTATAAAAAATTGCTTACAACAATACCCACAACAGACATCTGATCATTTTTGGGTGCTGTACTGGTACAAAATCTGGCAAATAGAAGCCAGTCCTTTAGCGGTAGGACATATTTCCGCTTATTTGCAAGAGGTATGTTACTGGGTGGCGAGAAAAATAGCCTTAAATTTTTCGAGTCAATTTTCTATTGCTGATTGTTTTCAGATAGCGATTTCCTGCATTTATAAAATCCTCAAAAATTTTAATCCTGAATATAGTACAAGCTTAAAAAGCTATGCAGAATTTGCTTTTGAGCGTTTTCTGAAAGATTCCCTACGTGTGGGAAAGGAAGCAGATATCTGCACTGACTGGGCTTTACTGCATAAAATTAGCCGCAAGCGGTTGGTAAATTCCTTAAATCATGCTGGTTTTAATAGTCAAATTATCAATAATTACGTCCTAGCTTGGGAATGTTTTCGGGAACTCTACACCAGTGAAAGTCAAACTATCCGTCAGTTGGGAAAACCAGATACTAGGACATGGGAAGCAATTACTCAACTTTACAATAGACAAAGCTTGAGTAAATTAACTCCCGAAACATTGGAAAAATGGTTGAGTACCTGCGCTAAAGCTGTACGAGAGTTTCTTTATCCCAAGTTTGTGTCTGTAGATGCTCCCATTTCTGGGCAGGAATCAGGTAATTTATTAGATACATTACCCGCAGATTTACCAACATCATTAATTACAGAAATTATTGCCCAAGAGGAAGCTAGAACTAGACAAACACAACAAATACAATTAAACCAAGCGTTAATGGATGCTCTAGCAGCTTTGGATATTCAGGCTCAACAATTACTCCAAGCTTATTATCAGCAAAATTTGACTCAACAACAAATTGCCGAAAAGTTAGAAATTAAGCAATATTCAGTCTCTCGCCGCCTGAGTAGCATTAAACGCTTATTACTCACTACGCTAACCCAGTGGAGTCAGGATAATTTGCATATTTCGCCGACATCTGTCGTAGTCGATGCCGTCAGCAAAAGTCTAGATGAATGGCTTACTAATTACTATAGAACCTCTTGAGATTATGTTTGATCATGCTGTGGGTTTCGCTGTTGATAATGACTTGGTTCTAGAAGTGGTTCAGACATCACCTAATCTAGAGCATAACTACTCTACTCCTGGTGCTTGTCAGCGTGCTTGGGTTAATCAAGTTTGTTTAACTACTTTTTTAGACTGGTTGCAAGGGGAAGTTACACCCCATGCGAGAGTTTATCCCAACACTGCTGCTTTACCGAGTATTTGGGAAGTAGTTAACGGTACGGCTGTGAATTTTGATAACTCGCGCTTGGTGTTAATTCCTACCTTAGCAATGGATGGAGATGAATTGCGTGTACCTCAAGAATGGGTGGATATTCCTGAATGGGCGGCTGATTATTATTTGGCTGTGCAGTTAAATTCCGATGCAGGCTGGATGAGAGTTTTTGGTTACACAACTCACCAACAAGTTAAAACTGTGGGGGTTTATGATGGGAGCGATCGCACTTACAGTTTAGAATCTGATCAGCTAATTTCCGATTTGAATGTGCTGTGGGTAACTCGCCAATTGTCACCCCAAGAAATCACGCGCGCCTCAGTTGCACCTCTACCACCCTTACCCCAAACCCAAGCAGACAATTTACTGCAAAGATTAAGTCACGCAGATATCAAATTTCCTCGCTTAGAAGTTCCCTTTCAACTTTGGGGAGCATTAATCACTCATGGCGGTTGGCGACAACGTTTGTATGAATTGCGTCAAGGAGTTGTAGAATCAGCATCCGTAGGGCAATGGTTACAAGCAGGTGTAGCAAATTTTGCTCAACAATTAGGCTGGGAGCGACGACAGTTTTTAGCTATATCTTCCGGTATGCGGAGCGCAGAAAGTCAAGTGTCTCTTTTAGGTTTATCTCGACAAATATTAGTAGCTGGTAATACTTATGAGTTACGAGTTATTTCTCAAGGTGATCCCAATGAAAACATTTGGCGGTTTGAATTACACCCGACAAATTCAGACAATCTCATTCCTGTAGGCTTTCAACTTAGACTACTCACAGAAGATTTACAACCATTTCCTCACAATGAAGATACAGCGACAATTCCTAGAGAAGAATTATCTGTAGAAGTGATGTTAGAAACCGGTGAAGGTTTAGTTTGGGAAGTTACGCCTTTACCGCTAGACTATGAGCGCGAAATTTTGCGTTTTTAGGTGGGGACTGGGGACTGGGGATTGAGAAACAGAGTAAAGTACAGGAAAATACTATCCCCACACTCTCACCCCTATACCCCTACACCAACACTTGTCAGGAAATGGTAGTAATGAAGAAGAAATTTTTTAATTTTTGGTTGCTGGTATTAAGCACTATATTAATATGTGTTTTAGTAACTCCAGCTTTCGCCAATATTCCCCAAAAGACAATCATCAATCAAGATTCACAATCAAATATTATTGAAAGTCAACACTTATATGAAAGTGGGAGATTTGCTGAGGCTGTGCAAATCTTACAGCAAGCAGTTAAAGTCTATGAACAGCAGGGAGATATTTTAAAACAAGCTGTGGCTTTGAGTAATTTATCATTGGCTTATCAACAACTTGGTAATTGGGAACAAGCACAATTAGCTATTAATAAAAGCTTGAATTTACAGAAGAATAACAGTCAGAATTTAGCAGTTTTCGCACAAACTCTAGATATTCAAGGACGCTTACATCTCCTCACAGGTAAGTCAGAATTAGCTCTCACAACTTGGCAAAAAACAGCAGATATTTACACTCAGCTAGGCGATAAAAATGGTATTGCCTTAGCACGACTTTATCAAGCCCAAGCATTACGCCATCAAGGTTTTAATCAGCAAGCTATTAAGCAATTAGAACAGGTAAACCAAACTCTCAAATCTCAAGATGATTCTTTAGCAAAGGCAGGCGTTTTACTGTCTTTGGGTGATACCTTGGAAAATGTGGGAGAATTAGAAAAATCTCGTTTGGCTTTAGAAGCAAGTTTAGCAATTTATCAACGGCTGAAATCTCCAGAGAATATTGCTTTAACTCTCCTCAGTTTAGGTAATAATGCTCGTATACAACAAAAAAATAATCAGGCGATCGCATTTTATCAACAAGCATTTAATATCTCACCTTTGCCCCTAACAAAAGTTAAAGCCAGACTGAATCATCTTAATTTATTAATTGCAGATAAACAACTGGCAGCCGCACAAGATTTAATTCCTGAAATTCAATCTTTACTCTCACAACTGCCACCGTCACGCCCTTCAATTTATGCCCGTATTAACTTGGCGCACAGTTTAGTTAGTTTAAATACTCCCACATCCCAAATTGCTCAACTTCTGGCTAAAGTTGTACAACAAGCCCGGAGTATAGAAGATATCCGCGCTGAAGCCTATGCTTTAGGTAATCTTGGGAACCTGTATGAAAAAACACAACAAATTTCTGAAGCTATTAACTTGACACAACAGGCTTTGATATTGGCACAAACTAGTAACGCCTCAGAAATTACATATTTATGGCAATGGCAATTAGGTAGATTATTCAAAGCCCAAGGTAATTTTACAGGAGCGATCGCAGCTTATGATGCAACTATAGAAACATTAAATTCATTGCGTACTGATTTAGTCACACTCAATCAAGATATTCAGTTTAATTTCCGCGACAATGTTGAGCCAGTTTATCGTGAGTCGGTGGCTTTACTACTAGAAAATTCTGGAGAAAAACCTGATATTCCCACATTAGAGAAAGCCAGAAACCGCATTGAGGCGTTACAGTTAGCAGAACTAGATAACTTTTTACGCGAAGCCTGTTTACAAGGGCAGAAGGTAATTTTAGATCAAATAGTAGATCAAGAAAATCCCAATACTGCCATACTTTATCCCATTATTCTACCAAAAAGATTGCAAGTAATTGTCAAAATTCCTCAGCAACCACTACGCCATTTTACAATTAACAAATCCCAGGTAGAAATTGAGGAGACTTTAGCACAACTACAAGAATATATTTTAGAACCAGATAGAACAGAGGAAGTCCAAACCCTATCACACGAAGTCTATAACTGGTTAATTCAACCCATTGCCTCTAATTTAGCCACCAGTCAAGTTAATACTCTAGTATTCGTATTAGATGGAGCATTCCGAAATATACCCCTAGCTGCTTTATACGACGGTGAAAAATATTTAGTGGAAAAATATGCTGTGGCTTTAAGTTTAGGGCTTCAGCTATTAGCAAACAAACCCTTAGCGCAAAAACCTGTAAGTATACTGGCGGCTGGTTTAGTACAACCACCACCACAATTTCCCACATTTCCACCCTTACCAGGAATCAGGTTAGAATTTGACCTGATAGCTCGAACAGGAGCATCTACCAAAAAATTACTAGATCAAGAATTTACCAGTACCACTCTCGAAAAAAACGTTAATACTGTTCCTTTTAATGTCTTACATTTAGCAACTCACGGCCAATTTAGTTCCCGTCCAGAAAATACTTTCATTTTAGCCAGTGATGGTTCTATTAATGTTTTACAATTCGATAACTTACTGCGTTCTCAAAGTGAAACTAATACGCAAATTCTAGAATTATTAGTTCTGAGTGCTTGTCAAACTGCCACAGGTGACAATCGTGCTACATTAGGATTAGCTGGCGCAGCAGTTAAAGCAGGCGCACATAGCACGCTCGCTTCCCTATGGCACATTAATGATCAATCTACTGCTATCTTAATTGGTGAATTCTATAGTGAGTTAATCAATAGTAAAGTCACTAAAGCTGAAGCTTTACGTCGCGCTCAAGTCAAACTATTAACAAATTATCCTAATTATAGTCGCCCTAGTTATTGGGCTGCCTATGTGTTAGTTGGTAATTGGATTTAACCTGAGTTCGGAATCAGAAGTTTTCATTGTCTACACACAAATTCTGTTAGTGTAGCAAGGTGCAACCTATTACGAACTATAGCAGTCTTAAATCATTCGTTAGACACAAGATCCCCGAATTCTTTGAGAAGTCGGGGATCTGGACACCGCGAGTTCTCACAAATCAGATAGGACTGCTATATATTCTTCAGTATTTTCTCATTAATTATTTCGGATTGCTATATCCTGAATTGATGAGGAAAATCGTTTAATTCAGCTTTGTATAAATTACATGAAAAATTAGATGTCAGTAAGTGAGCAAAAAACCCTCCTGAATTCAGAAGGGTGAGGTATGATTTGGTACAGTAAGAGGTTGTGCGATCGCTAGATGCAAGTTCAGTCAATTAGTTGTTTACTAGGAACTTGTGTATCAATTTCTGCCTGAGATAAGGTAGGTAGCGACCAATTAGTTTCACCAGTTTTGAAGATTTTCGCGGGTGCAACATTCAATTCAATTGCGCCTGTAGTGGGATTAGTCTTAGCGATTGATTGTGTACCATCTACAAACTTAACAGCAATTGGTTCAGTTAGTTCTTCAACTGGAGCATTCGGATTTAAAACCACTTGAGAACCTGCGGGTAAGTATATACCATCACAATCCCAATCGTCATCTGTAATTTGACCTGCGGCTAAATAGTAAAGTTGCGTTGGAGATTTTTTTCCTTTATTGGCATAAACGCCTAGAGTTTTACCAGTTTCATTCAGACATTGCGCTCGTTTTTTCGCAGTTTCCATGATAGATTTTTGAGCTTGCAATTGTGTTAATCTCGCTTGTAATTGCTCAGATGTATAACCAGCTTGTTCTGGAGTATTTTGGACGTTCAAAAGTTGATTGATTTCTTGAGTGATTTCCGTGTAATCAACCCCTTTAGTAAAATCTTTGCTAGCCCAAGCAGGTTGAGAAATTGTAAAGTTAACAATTAACGCTATGGCTACAAGTATAATTTTGATGAATGGCATATTCTTTCTCCTGGAATTAAGCAGTTATTAGCTGTTATCTAAATTTATAGTGATGGTGAGTCTTGAATTCTGGGGAAAACTTCTAGCTTTTGGGGACTTACCCAACGATTAATAAATTCATTGTTTTTGCGGACTTTAATTTGCACTTTTTTAGGGCTTAATTTAACTACTTCAGCCGGAATTTTCTGGACATCAGCAGCATCAGGACGATTTTTATAAAGCCATATAACTTTTTGTCCAATTTCAAAGTTATTAGCTACAGACATATTTGTGTCTGCCAAAGCGGGAACGGAAATTAAGAAATTGATTCCCAGCACTACAAAAATTACAGAAAGAGAAATAAATTTCATACTGTTAACAGTTACAAACTTTGCGTTTTGAATTTAGAAGTTTGAATTACTTTGATTAATCCTATGAGACATATACAAGTAACTGTCAAACCAATGGGAGTGAGAGAAGCACTATCTAAGATAATAAATACACCCAAACCTATGAGAACAAAGGGAACTAAATGATTACCATAGCGTGTCAGTAAATTAGCGATCGCACTCTGACAAGTTAGTTTATAAGTCAGATAACACCACACACCTACTAAACATAGAAACACGCTAATTATTACTAGTAAATCTGTCACAGAACTATGGGCAAATAATGGCATATAAATGCCAACATTATCACTACCGTTAGCAATAGTAATAGCCGCTACACTATAAGCTTGAGGAGATAAAAAACTCGCGATACTAGAACTATGAGATAATTCTATTTCTGACTCCGTTTCCCCAGAGTCATCGCTATCTGCATTCAGCCAACGATTTAAGCCAATGATGATTGGCACTAAACCCAAAAGTCCCATCCATTGTGATGGTAATATTAAACCCCCCAAAAAACCGACTAAACTAGCAATAACTAAGGTAGAGAAACCCAAATACTGACCGATGACAATATGTCGACGATGGAAAGTTTTATTCACCTGTGAGAATAATAGTGTGAGAATGACTAAATCATCGAGATTGGTAGCGGTGAAAGCTGTGATGCCTGTGGAAAAATTAGTAATAAATTCGTTCATTTCTAGTTCTTCTTAGTTTTTTAGTTGGAATTATTTCAAGTAGTGCAAGTCTATGTCTGCAAATCCTGGGGAAATTGCTACTAAATGAAGCGTGGAGAGGTAGCATTTCCTGTTCAATAGGAAGGTTGTAGCTGCTGAGAATGAAGGGATTAGGGACAGAGTAATAACTTTTTTGGAGTCTAATTTTTTTCATCTGTTGATGTGTTCACCAGCTTGGCTATTGTTAGTAGAGGGAATCACAACAGCAATGTATATCTGAGTTATTGGTTACGATTTAGTTTTTCTACAAATTTAGGATTGTTGCCAACTGTTTGGTCAATCATAAAAGGTTTATTATTAGTGCCTTTTTGAGTAAATTTGTTATTAGTTTGCAAATGTAAGCCAGGTAATAGACTAACCTTCATTTCCTGGCTATCTTTAGCAGCAGGAATAAAAGTTACCCTCAATTCATTAATTACTTGTTGCTGTTCTTTGATGATTTGAGTTAATTCATTGAGCTTTTGAGAGTGTAATTCATCTAATTTTTGGTGCAGTAATTCGATATTTTGGCTAGCTTTGAGGTTAACTTGATGGTCAATTTCAGCATTTCTGCGGTCTGTATCAGATTGGCGATTTTGACTCATTAATACAATGGGTGCTGTATAAGCAGAAGCAAATGAAAATACTAAGTTGAGCATAATAAATGGTGATTCATCCCAGTGGGGAATTCCTGGTGTTAAGTTCATTCCTACCCATCCCGCTAAAACTGCACTTTGACAAATGAGAAATTTCCAAGAACCTACATGACTAGCTAATTTATCAGCTAGATGTTGTCCGCTAGTTAATTCTTCTGTGGATTTATCTTGATAGTTTTTTATAACTTGATGTTGATTTGATAATTTATTTTTAGTAGGCTTCATACTGCACCTTTTAGTTAATTACGGTTGTGTTCGCTTCGATGACTTTTAATTTACGTCTTTCCCACAATAGGAGCAAATACTCTTTTTTGTTAAAAGGATAAATTAAAGTGATGAATCAAATTGGAAGTAAATAGCTCTGATTTCGTGACTGTTGTTAAAATCCCGATTTTCGGGTTAAGTCTTGTAAAAGCTAGTGAAAGCATGAGATGGAGCAAAACCAGTGCAGATTACTAAGCGGAATGTGGAATTGCGGGTGGACGATAGTTTGATGCGGGTTTATGTGGCTACGCCGAAACCCGCAGGTGTTTATCCTGGAATTTTGTTTTACAGTGATATCTACCAGTTGGGTGGTGCGATGCTGCGGTTAGTTAACTACTTAGCTGGGTTTGGTTATGTGGTAGCAGCACCGGAGATTTTTCACCGTATTGAGCCTATTGGGACAGTCATCGAGCCGGATGACTTGGGGAGAATGCGGGGTAATGATGCTGCAAGGCGGACTGCGATCGCAGAATATGATGCAGATTGCCGTGCTATGATTGACTTCCTCAAGGCAGATAGCGCAGTTGACCCTAATAAAATTGGTACTCTCGGCTTTTGCATTGGTGGTCATTTAGCCTTTAGAGCCGCCTTTGCTAGTGAAATTAAAGCCTCTGTCTGCTGCTACCCTACAGGTATTCCTAGCGGTAAATTAGGTAAAGGAGTCGCTGATAGTATTCATAGGGTAAGTGAAATTACAGGCGAAATGTTATTAGTCTTAGGTACTCTCGACCCCCACATCCCAGAAAATGACCGGAACACCTTAATTACAGCCTTAGAGCAAGCTAAAATCCGGCATCAAATATATATGTATGAAGCAGAACATACATTCATGCGCGACGACGGTTATCGCTATGACCCAGCCGCGTCTACTTCAGCTTGGAAGGAAATAATTGATTTCTTGGGGAGAGTGTTTTAGTTAGGGGTGTAGAGGATGCAGGGGGGCAGGGTGCAGGGGGGCAGGGGAGAAAGGGGAGACAAGGGAGACAAAGAAGAAGTACCCAACCATCACTCACCAAGCAGGCTAGGTTTAGGACTGGCGTAGACGCAAAGCATCTTGCCGCAGGCATCGCTCAACAACTTGTCCAACTAAACAGAGGTAAAGTCGAAGCCTACAGTGCTGGAGTTGGCAAAGGTACAACATTTACAATTAAATTGCCATTGTTCAATACAGCCCAACTCAACCCCAACCCACAAGGGTAGGAGTAGTAAATCCTATGCCAGCCGAAAACATCAGTAAAATGGGACACTGGACTTATAATCTAGTCACCAAAGAAATATTTTGGTCGCTACAAGCTCGGCGCATTTTTGTGGGTGAATGTGAGTTTCAACTGAGCTACGCAGCCGCCATCAATCTTGTTCACCCGGAAGACTTACCTAATTTATTAACTGCCACGGATACTGCCATAGCTCATAAGTGTCCTTTAGAAGTGGAGTGTAGAATTATTCGCCCTGATGGAGTTGAGCGTAGCATTTACTTAGAAGCAGACTTAAATTGTGATGCTGATGGTGAACCTGTGCAGATGTTTGGCATTGTGCGAGATATCACACAACGCCAGCAACAAGAAGCATCTGTGCGTGAATCGGCACAACTCTTGCAGGCGATAGTTGAGAATCTACCTGGGGGAGCGGTGTTTGTCGTTGACCGCAATCTACGCTATTTATATGCCGAAGGCGAAGCATTAGCGATCGCCGGATTCAAATCTGAAGACTTCCTTGGGCAGACGATTTTCGAGGTACTACTAGCCGAATTAGCTACATATTACGAGCCGATGTACCGTAAAGCTCTTGCGGGTGAGTCGTTTGAGCATGAACACAATGCCCACAATCGCAGCTACGTTTCACGGGGAACACCGCTTTATGCTGCGAATGGTGAAGTCTATGCGGTGCTTGTGGTTTCCTACGACATTACCGATCGCAAGCGTGCAGAACAAACCTTAACAGCAGACCTGAGAGACACCCAACTGCTGCACGCATTAAGCACACGGCTCGTCAGCGAGGATAACATTCACGCACTTTATCAAGAAATTATGGAGGCGGCGATCACTCTTACCCAGGCCGATGCCGGAACCGTGCAAATTTTGGACGAGGCAACGCAAGACCTGCTGTTGCTGGCAACCCATAATTTTGAGCGCGACCTGACCGATCATTTCTATCGGGTCAATGCCAGTTCCAATACATCCTGCGGCAGGGCATTAGTTACGGGCGAACGCACCTTTATTGATTTTGATGTACCCCAGAGCGAAGACCCCGACGGATCGATGCGAATCCATGTTGAAGCCGGCTACCTCTCGGCGCAGTCCACCCCGTTGATTGCCCGTTCCGGCAGAGCAATGGGTATGGTGTCCACCCACTGGCGCAAACACCATCGACCGAGCGATCGAGAACTGCGGTTTCTCGATTTACTGGCTCGTCAAGCGGCTGACTTAATTGAGCAACGGCAAGTAGCAAACGCCCTGCGTGAGTCGGAAGCAAAATATCGATCGCTGTTTGATTCAATCGATGAAGGCTTCTGCCTGTTTGAGATGATTTATGACCAAACCCGAAAGGCAGTTGATTACCGTTTCTTGGAAGTCAATTCAGTCTTCAAGCAACAGACGGGACTGGAAAACGTGGTAGGCAAGCTGGGTAGCGAGATTGCCCCAAACACTGAAAGCTATTGGCTCGAAGCCTATGACGAAGTGGTCAAGACGGGCAAACCGCAGCGTATTGAAAATTACAACCAATCAACCGAACGCTGGTATTCGGCTTATGCTTCGCGTGTCGGTGGTGTGGGTAGTCGTCAAGTATGCACTGTTTTTAGCGACATTACCGATCGCAAACGCACCGAACAACGACAGGCATTTCTCTTGCAGTTGAGCGACACACTGCGATCGCTGACTGATCCAGTAGAAATTCAAGCAGAAGCCTGTCGGCTGCTGGGCGAACATTTAGGCGTTGACCGTGCCTACTACGTCGAAGTCAATGAGGCTGAGGGTTACACGCGCGTCAATCAAAATTATTTGCGTGGTGACTCGCCCTCGCTTGTTGGCGTTTTTCGGTTAACAGATTACAACTGGACTATGCCGTTCCTGCAAAGGGGCGAAACTATTATCGTCGCGGATGCCCAAACCTCGGACATAATTCCCAACGCCGACCGTGAGGCGTTGGCAACTGTCAAGATTACCGCGCATATTACCGTACCTCTGATCAAAGCAGGCACGTTGGTAGGCTCGCTCTGCGTCACCGAATCCGCGCCCCGTCAGTGGTTGGCAGTGGAAGTTGAACTCGTGCGCGAAACCGCCGAACGCATCTGGGCAACCATCATCCGCGCCCGTGCCGAAACAGAATTGCGTGAATCAGAAATTCAGCGATTTCAAGAACAAACCGCCCGCGAAGAAGAACGCCAACGCGCCGAAACTCTAGCAGAACTCGATCGCGCCAAAACCCTTTTCTTCAGTAACGTCAGCCACGAATTTCGCACACCGCTAACGTTGATACTGGCTCCCCTACAAGATGCCTTGAGCGATGCTGCCAATCCCCTACCTCCAGCACAACGTGAAAGGTTAGAAATCGCCCATCGTAACAGTTTGCGTTTGCTAAAACTGGTTAATACTCTGCTCGACTTCTCCCGCATCGAAGCCGGACGCATGGAAGCCTGCTATGAACCAACCGACTTGGCACTGTACACAACTGAGTTAGCCTCAGTATTTCGTTCCGCTATTGAACAAGCTGGGCTGCGGCTAATTGTCGATTGCCCACCTTTGCCAGAATCAGTTGATGTAGACCGAGAAATGTGGGAGAAAATTGTGCTTAATCTCCTCTCCAACGCCTTTAAGTTCACATTTGAGGGCGAAATCGCCATCAGGCTGCATCTGGCCGATGATCATCATGTAAAGCTACAAGTAGAAGATACAGGTACAGGGATTGAGCCAGAAGAACTGCCCCATTTGTTTGAGCGATTTTACCAAGTGCGAGGAGCAAAAGCCAGAACCCATGAAGGTTCGGGTATTGGTCTAGCTTTAGTGCAGGAATTAATTAAACTGCATGGTGGAACTGTAGAAGTCAGCAGCACCGTAGGGCAAGGAAGCTGTTTTACAGTCACAATTCCTTTAGATACAGCGCACCTGCCGAGTATTAGTGTAGCGGAGCGCGATCGCGCAAGTCACATCCTAGCCACACGCACCCTAGCATCAACCGCATTAGGTGCTACGCCATATGTTCAGGAAGCAGAGCGATGGATAGGGGAAGAGGCAGGGGAGCAGGGAGCAGGGGGAGAACTTACTATCCATTTCTGCCCATCTTCAAGAGCCACCACAGCCCGTGTTCTCATCGTTGATGATAATGCCGATATGCGCGATTACCTGACGCGGATATTAAGCGAACACGTCCAAGTCGAAGCGGTGGCTGATGGGGTGGCGGCACTGGCGGCGGTGAATGAGCGAGTGCCAGATTTGGTACTAAGTGATGTGATGATGCCCTTTTTAGATGGCTTTGGGTTATTGAAAACATTACGGTCTAATGTGCGGACACAAGAAATACCCGTAATTCTGCTTTCTGCCCGTGCTGGGGAAGAGTCTGTAATTGAAGGACTTCTGGCTGGGGCTGACGATTACCTCATTAAACCCTTCTCAGCACAAGAACTTGTTACCCGTGTCAATGCCTATCTGCAACTGGCACATTTACGCTCTCAAACACTCCATCAAGAAAGAACAATTAACCGCCGCAAAGATGAGGTACTATCAATGGTTTCTCATGAACTGAATACCCCATTAGTGGCAATTCTTGGTTGGGCGCGATTATTGCAAAGCAACCCACCTAGTCCAGCCATGCTCTCCAAAGCCTTGGAGACAATTGAGCGTAATGCCACCTTGCAAGCAAAAGTAGTTGAAGATTTACTCGACATCTCACGTATCACTGCAAGTAAAATCAGCCTGAATTTAGAGCCAGTCCACCTGCAAGCGATAATAGAAAGTGCGATCGCTACAGTACAGCAATCTCTACAAACTCAAGATATCTATCTAGACTTTCAGCTTGCTTCTGCACCAGTAGTGTTACAAGGCGATAGGGAACGTTTGCAGCAAATCATCTTAAATCTACTAACTAATGCGGTTAAATTTACTCCCGATGGCGGGAAAATCGAGATTAATTTGCAAACTGACGATGACCATGCCCAAATTACAATAGCAGATACAGGTTGTGGTATTGATCATGATTTTCTGCCACACATCTTTGATACATTTAGTCAAGCCCCAAGTACGAAAAAAGGGTTAGGGTTAGGACTGGCGATCGCCCGTAGTTTAGTGGAACTCCACGGCGGTACAATCGTTGCTACAAGTCCTGGTATCGGACAGGGTACAACTTTTACTGTTAAGTTACCGTTGATCTCTCTAGATACCCGACTTCTTTAAGAAGTCGGGTATCTGAAGAATATCAAACCTTTTGAGTTTGATATATTTCTATCAAATTACCAGCATGACGAGCGTGCATATTGAGGAGGTTCATCTCCCACGGTAAAAACCGACGAGGTTGAGGAAAATGAGTAGACAATACACCAACCAAATTGCCACTGTCACTAGTGAGGGGTGTAGATTGGACAGCACGATAACCCGCAGAAGCTGCGATCGCTCGGTGAGAATTGAACATCAAATTGGTTTCGATGTCCTCAACGATTATGGACTCTCCGGCACGCACAGCACTGATGCAGGGTGAATGATCAGTAATGTTAACTGTTCTAAAATCATCAACTGAACCTGGCTGAAAGCCGCGTTGGACTGCAAGTTCGAGTGTGCATGATTGTCGCTCGAACAGATGAATGTGACCCATGTTAGTTCGGTGCATCGCTACTGCTTGATCAAGTAGATCAGACAACGCATCTTGGAGCATTGGAGATATTTGCAGCTTAGTGCTGAATAATGTGGTGTGATTGCTCGGTATTTGGGATAAAGAACACCCCTCACATACCAAGCGCACTAATAAAGGAGCGATTTCTTGACACGGTAAAACTCGGTCTACACAACCAGTGGCGATCGCCGCTTGGGGCATTCCACCAGCCACAGAACTGGTTTTATCTTGAACCAGAACAGTACCACCTCTATTTGACACTTCCTCCACCCCCTCTGCCCCACCTTTGCCTGTGCCAGTCAGCACAACTACGACAGCGCGGTCTGCATAACTCTGAGCCACTGACTCAAAAAAACCATTTACGCCGTGATGCCAGCCATGTTTGGTTGCTTGCTGTGCCAGAGAAATTGTACCGTTAGCATTAACGATAAAGTAATGTCCTGGTGGACATACATACACCACACCTGCCATTAATTTTTCTCCCTCATGCGCCCAGCGTACTGTGAGATGGGTTTGTAATTGTAATACTTGTGCTAAAACGTTAGTATCTCCCAGGCTTAAATGCTGTAGACACAAGATGGGAGCAGGAAAGTTACTAGGCAAGCCTGAGAGAACCTTAGGAATTGCTGTTACTCCTCCAGCAGAAGCAGCGATCGCTACAATACAAAAGTTTGATTTTTTCTGGTGACGGTCGCTAGACATTTCTAAATATAATTTAATAAATATTAATTAAATACAGGCCGGATAAAAATTAAATTTCCTCCCTTTGTGCTTTCCTAAATGAGTTTATTGAACCTTGAGATTTTGCTATAGCTTGCCGCTTTTTTTCTTTGGCAAGTTTTGCTTTTTCCCTTACCTGTTGAGTGATTGAGGTAATTTGTCTTGCTTCCTTTTAGGTGATTTATGTGAACTCCTAGTTCCCCACACAAATTATGACAGGTCACAGATCCCCGACTTTTTTAAAAAAGTCGGGGATCTGAAGACCCGCAACTTGTCAAAATCAATCGGGTGGAATACGACTCCAACTAAGCTGACGGTATAGTTAGGAAATTAAGCCGATTTTGTTAAATTAATATTTATTTTAATCTCAATACCAGTTTGCCTAGTGATAAGTTAAACTCGGTTCGCCAGTTGTGCCACCATTGCAATTAACTCTGTTGGTGGTGCTAATTTATGTAAATGCGCTTGAAAACCTGCCTTTATTGCCTTTGTGCGGTCTTCTGCAAGATAAGCACTGATTGCAGCCGTGGGAATTTGCCATCCTTTAGCAGCTTCTATTGCCTTGATGTGGCGAATCAAAGTATAACCATCTTCATCGGGCATTCTAATATCACTGATGATGACATCAGGACGCGATCGCTCTAATTGTTGCAACGCTTGGGCTACTGTAGCTACTGTTGTGACTACAACTCCATGTTGCATTAACACTGCTGCAATCAAATCGCGGGTATCGGCTTCATCATCAACAAACAGTACACGTAAACCATCTAGTCTATTGGGTATTCTTATAGGTGCTGTCAAGCTTGATATCTGTTCTGGCACTGCTGATTGCTTATACTTAGTAATATCATGCAGGCATATTTGTAATGCACCCAAAGCTCCCGAAGTTTCTCGCCCGGCTTTCACCAAAACTAAAGCAACAAAAACTTGTTTACCACTGGGACAAATGGAAACTTCCAATTCTTGCACAGACTTTTCATTCAAACACTCCTTGAGTTTGTTAAGAAAGAATTGATGCTCTTGTTGAGCTACAAAATTCATTAATGATTTACCAATTAGTAAACTGGGTAATACATTTAATAAAGCAGCACCAGTATAATTAATTTCTAAAATTATTCCTTCACCATTTGTCACCAAATAAGCATTAGGAGCTAATTTAAACAAATCATGGTAAACCTGACGTTCTGATACTAAGGTTTCATTTTGTTCTAGTAATTCAGCCTCTAAGGTTTTGATTAATTCTAAATTGTCCTGAATTTCTGTTTGAAACAATCGCAAATTTTGTATATTGGTTTTGATATCGTTCAATGCTGAGAGTGCTTGTTGCTCTGGTATAGAGGATTTGATTAAATATTGTTCTAGTGCTGCTATTCGCTGTTGAATTATTTCAATAAAATAGCTAAACTCTTCTTGTCTCACCACTACTTCTCTTTTTTTACGAGCATATCATTTATATTACCAAAAAACTGGGTTAAAAGCCCCGCCCTTCCAGGACATCTTGTCACTGCGTTGCTCGAATTTCATCTTATGCACAAACCCACAAACGACTAATGACTAATGACTATTGACTAAAGTCTTACTTGTAACCGATGTCAATGTCACCAAAAACTGTTCAAATAGAATTATCGTTGCCTACAGGGAGTGATGACAGATCGCGTTTTAATTCTGGGAGGACGGGGGCGCATTGGTCGCAGTGTAGCCCAAGATATAGCTACCCATACACAAGCCAAAATTACAATCACGGGGCGTACCCTGGGAACAGTTCAGGGTGATGATTTCCCCTTGCTAGTGTTGGACTTAGCAGAGGTAGATAAGTTGCGGGAGGCGATCGCTAATTCTGATATAGTGGTTCACTGTGCCGGGCCGTTTCATTACCGTGATGCAAATGTCCTCAAACTCTGCATTGAACAAGGTGTGAACTATGTTGATGTTAGTGACCACCGTTCTTTTACTAAAAAAGCTTTAAATTATCATCAACAAGCTGTTGATGCTGGAGTAACAGCAATTGTCAATACAGGAATTTTTCCCGGTATTTCTAACAGCATGGCACGCCAAGGTATTGAACAATTTCATGAGCCAGAACAAGTACATTTAAGTTACTTAGTAGCTGGTTCTGGTGGTGCTGGCGTTACGGTCATGCGGACAACTTTTTTAGGATTACAACATCCTTTTGAGGCTTGGATTAACGGTCAATGGCAATTAGTTAAACCCTATAGTGAGAGAGAAGTTATCACTTTTCCTTCTCCTTATAAACGTAGTGGGGTTTACTGGTTTGATATGCCAGAAACTTTCACTATTCCTCAAGCTTTTCCCAATGTTAAAACCGTAATTACTAAGTTTGGTTCAGTCCCAGATTTTTATAATCATCTCACATGGATAGCTGCCCATGTTTTCCCTAAATCTTTGATGCAGCGTCACAGTGCAATTGAATTTTTATCTCATGTGAGTCATTTAATGACAGATGTCACCAATGTGTTTAGTGGTATTGGTGTAGCAGTACGCGCAGAAGTTACAGGTAAAATCAACGGTCAAACTGCTGTCTATTCCTCAACTTTATTGCATGAAAATACAGCAGTTGCATCTGGCTATGGTGCAGGTAGTATTGCTCAATTATTACTATCCGGTCAACTGAAAAAACCAGGAGTTTGGCCTGTAGAAGCTGCGTTAACCACAGATTTATTCACGCAAACTATGGCTAGTCGCAACATAAAAATTGAGCAGCAACTGAGAAGTTAGTAACAAGTAGGGTGCGTCAGCTTAAGTAACCTATTTCATCATGAAAATGGATTTATGCTGACGCACCCTACAAAACATTTATTTTTGAGTAAATACCCTTAGTTACTTAATGTCTTAATTGCTAATGGTAACTGCGACACTGTACCTGGCCACAACTAGCCAATAGTAACTTGTGTAGTATCTACGGATGTCGTTCCATGTACGTTTCGGGCTACGGACATCATCTTGTTGAGAATTTCTTGGCTAGGAACTTTTCCTTTCAAAACTACAGTACCGCTAGTTTGAGCCACCCACAGGGAATCTACATTTTTTAGCTGTGCATCTTGATCAAATGCTAAGGCTACCCGTTTAGCTAAACCACTTTGGTCATATTCGCCATTTAATCCCAAACGTTCTGGCGGAATTGACTGGGTAGCGGTGGAAGTCGCCGCTTGTTGTACTTGAGGGGCGGGATTTACTTGAGCATTTTGAGGCTTTTCCATCCCGAAAATTCTTTGTAACCAACCCATAAGTATCTTTCACTCCTAAAACTACGTAGGATTACATCCTCAATATAAAAGTTTTGTGAACTTCAGACATCTGCCGATCAAAAGATGTGCAGCTAGCAAAGCATCTACTGTCAGGATGAGATAGTCTTAACTTTTGTCTGGTGAGGAGTAGAAGGGGTGCAGGGATTAAGTTTAGAATAAAATATAAGACTTATAATTTATTAACCTAGTAGACAGTACGTGTAAGGCGGCAATTAGTTAATATTCGCTTTAACAAAATTGCAGCCTGAGCCTGTGTTGGCAAAGATGAAACATACTCTTTCAGTTTTGGTAGAAGATGAGGCGGGGGTTCTGTCCCGCATTGCGAGTTTATTTGCGCGTCGTGGCTTTAATATCGAAAGTCTGGCGGTGGGTTCGGGTGAGCAGGGAGGCGTTTCCCGAATTACGATGGTTGTACCTGGTGACGATCGCGTAATTGAACAAATCACCAAGCAACTATACAAGTTAGTCAATGTCCTCAAAGTCCAGGATATTACAGAAACACCTTGTGTAGAAAGAGAATTGATGCTTTTGAAGGTGAATGCTACTAGCACTAACCGTTCGGAAGTCATCGAACTAGCTCAAATTTTCCGGGCGCGGGTTGTAGATGTGGCGGAAGATTCCCTAACTTTAGAAGTTGTGGGCGACCCTGGTAAAATGGTGGCGATCGTACAGGTGCTACAAAAGTTTGGTATTCGAGAAATTGCCCGCACTGGTAAAATCGCCTTGACTCGTGAATCTGGTGTGAATACTGAGTTACTCAAGTCTTTAGAAGCTAAGGCTTCCTGAGATATCATCGCCAAAACGCTGGACTAAAAGAAATCACAGCAACAAGAACCAAGCCTGCCTTTGCAGGCTATATTTATTTTGGGGTGAAAATTGCGTGGCAATTTGATAGTAATCCTATCCTCATACCACCCAGAGTGTAAAAATATGCAATTTGTTATAGCGTTTCCTAGTCTGCTGAGGTGCAAATTTATCCGCGTTTATCTGTATTCATCTGCGTTTAATTATTGTCGTTGTACTTCACTATAGTAAGAAAGGCTATATCCTCAACTGTGGGGATGTTAATCTGCGATTTTGAAGAGATGAAATTGTACAAAAATTACCTAAAATTGAAGTAGAAGCAAACAAAAAATTAGTCTTGATTATTAGAGGGTTGGAAAAATCTATTGGTGTGTTTGGTGATGATACCCCAGTTTTACAAGACTTAAATTTCGTGCGGGATTCTTACAAAAGAACTGTACCTCAACCAATACTATTTATTTTGTCAGTTTAGAGTTAGCCATAGCTAAACAAATTGTGGCACAAACCCACGGCGGCAAGTTGTATTGCCAATCTATTATCGGTGAAGGTACTGAATTTATAATGGCAATCTCTATGTAATTTTTGACTCAGGCTTCAAGATAAATTCATCTATCTGGGAATACTAGATCCAGAAATTCTGACAATGAGCGCAATATGTTAAACAACCTGGTGAGTATTCCTGGATATCGCATTAGTGAAGAAATCTACAATGGTTCTAGAACGCTAGTTTATCGTGCAGTCAGAGAAAGTGACTCAGTACCAGTAGTGATCAAACTACTGAAAAATCCTTATCCTAGTTTTAGCGAATTGTTGTTATTTCGCAATCAATACACCATCGGCAAAAATCTCAACTCACCCCTGGTTATCCAAACCTATAGCCTTGAACTCTTACATAATGGCTATATGTTAGTTATGGAAGACTTTGGGGGGATTTCTCTGAATGATTATTTTGCCAAAAATCAAAATGTGACATCTTTAAAAGAATTTTTAGTGATCGCGATCGCCCTCTGTGACATCCTAGACTTACTCTACCACGAACGAATTATTCATAAAGATATTAAACCCAGCAATATATTAATTAATCCTGCAACTAAACAAGTTAAATTAATCGACTTTAGTATTGCATCATTATTACCGAGAGAAACCCAAACCCTAGTTAACCCCAACGTCTTAGAAGGAACGCTAGCTTATCTCTCTCCAGAACAAACAGGGAGAATGAATCGAGGGATTGACTACCGCACAGATTTTTATTCTTTAGGTGTCACTTTTTATGAATTACTCACAGATGAGTTACCATTCTCATCTACTGATGCGATGGAATTGGTACATTCTCATATTGCGAAAATTCCACCACCCATACAGGAAATTAATCCAGATATCCCCTTTGTTATCTCAGAAATTGTCAGAAAACTGATGGCGAAAAATGCTGAAGATAGGTATCAGAGTGCTTTGGGATTGAAGTTTGATTTAGAAAAATGTCTAAATCAGTTAAAAACAACTGGTGAGATTAGAGACTTTAAAATTGCCCAGCGTGATGTGTGCGATCGCTTTATCATTCCTGATAAACTTTATGGCAGAGAGACAGAAGTTCAAACCCTACTAGCAGCGTTTGAGAGAGTCAGCCTTGGTGCAACAGAAATGATGCTAGTCGCTGGGTTTTCTGGAATTGGTAAAACAGCCGTTGTCAACGAAGTGCATAAACCTATTGTCAGACAACGTGGCTATTTTATCAAAGGTAAATATGACCAATTTCAACGCAATATTCCTTTCAGCGCATTTGTGCAGGCATTTCGTGATTTAATGGGGCAATTATTGACCGAAAGCGATGTGCAGATAGAGCGATGGAGAAATAAAATATTAGAGGCGGTTGGTGAACATGGGCAAGTAATTATTGAAGTTATTCCCGAATTAGAAAATATTATTGGCAAACAACCACCAGCCTCAGAATTATCAGGAACAGCCGCACAAAATAGATTTAACTTATTATTTCAAAAATTTACCCAAGTCTTTACAACTAAAGAACATCCCTTAGTAATATTTTTAGATGATTTACAATGGGCTGATTCTGCATCATTAAAATTAATGCAGCTATTAATGGCTGATACCGGGCATCTTTTCATTATTGGCGCATATCGTGATAACGAAACGGCACTTGCTTCAAGCCGGGAAACCCGTCCAACGCAGTGCCTCGTCAATCCTGGACATCCATTATTATTGACCTTGAGTGAAATCCAAAAGAGCCAAGCAAAAATTAACACCATTACTTTAGCACCACTTAGTCAAGTACAAGTAAATCAATTAGTGGCTGATACACTCAAATGTAGTCAAGATTTAGCATCATCTTTAACAGAATTAGTATATCAGAAAACCCAAGGCAATCCGTTTTTTGCCACACAGCTTCTCAAAGCATGGCATCAAGATAAATTAATCACATTTGATTTTAAATTAACTTGTTGGCAATGTGACATCATCCAGATAAAAATTCAAGCAGCAACAGATGATGTAGTAGCTTTTATGAGTTTACAACTGCAAAAACTACCACTATTAACTCAAGAGGTATTGCAGTTAGCAGCTTGTATTGGCAATTCTTTTGATTTAGGGACTTTGGCTATTGTTTCCCAAAAATCAGAAATAGAAATAGCTGCTGCTTTGTGGCAAGCTTTGCAAGAAGGATTAATTTTACCAATTAGTGAGGTTTATAAGTTCTATCAGAGTGAGAATGCTGACCAATTTGTTTTGCAACCTGAAAATAATAATACAAAAATAGCTAAATATCAATTTCTGCACGATCGCATTCAACAAGCGGCTTATGCTTTGATTCCCGACGCACAGAAAACCGCAACTCACTTGCGTATCGGACAATTACTGCTACAAAATTCCTCGGAGACGGTAAAACAGGAAAAATTGTTTGATATTGTTGAGCATTTGAATTTAGGAAAAGACCTAATTAGTCAACCAAGCGATCGCCAAAATTTAGCTCAACTCAATTTGCAAGCTGGAGTTAAAGCCAAAAATTCTACAGCCTATCCCGCAGCCAGGACTTATTTACAAACAGGAATTACTTTATTAGACAGTAACTGTTGGCAAAATCAATATGAATTGACTTTAAATCTGTATATTACATCTACTGAAGTCAGTTATTTAAATGGCGACTTTGAAGGTATGGAACAGCAAGCAGCATTAGTTTTGCAGCAAGCGCAAACAGTTCTAGACAGGGTGAAAATTTATGAGATTCAAATTGCCGCCCATACTTTACAAAGTCATGTCTTAGAAGCGATCGCTGTGGGCAGAACAGCTTTATCTCTATTGGGAGTTGAACTACCCAAAGCAGCCAACGAAACCGAGATTGCTACAGCACTACAAACCCTCAATAACCAGTTAGAAAATATCCCAGTAGAAACCTTAGTCGATTTACCAATTAGCAATGATAGTTTTACCCAAGCAGCAATGCGGATTATGGGCATCTTATTTCCACCAATGATTCAGGGTATGCCCAGTTTATTACCTTTGCTCAGTTCCAAGATGGTCAGTCTATCATTGCAATCGGGAAATACAGTATCATCAACTATCGGCTATGCCATACACGGATTAGTCATGTCTGCCTTTTTAGCAGATGCCGCTACAGGCTATGAGTTTGGCAAAGTTGCTTTAAATTTACTCGAAAAATTTAATACCCCAGAGATTAAGCCCATTGTGATGTTTCTGTTTGGCAGCTTTATTCAACTCCATAAAGAACCATTGCACAACTCAATCCCCACCTTGAAAACAGCGTTTGATGCAGGGATGGAGACGGGCAATTTTATGTATGCTGGTTTTTCCTTAGCTATCCACAGCAATTCCCGATTTTTTAGTGGTGGAGAATTGAGTGATTTTGTTCAAGACATGGCTCACTATAGTCTGGCTTTAGCTCAAGTGAAACAATATGCAGCTCAAGCCTATATAGATTTGGGAAAACAAACGGCAGAAAATTTTATTGAGATAGTTAGTCAACCACATTGTTTAACCGGAAATTCTTACAATGAAATAGCGATGCTGCCTAAGCACCAGCAAGATGGAGATGGCACAGCGATCGCGGAAGTTTATATCTATAAGTTATTGCTGGCTTACTATTTTGGTGATTATCAAGATGCAATTAATTATGTGGCTCAAGCACAGCCCTACATAGTAGCTTTATCAGGCACATTTTTTGTGCCTATTTTCTATTTTTATGCAGCCCTGACTCATTTGCAATGCTTACCGAGTCAATCGCAACAGGAGCAAAGTGAAACTCTGACAATTGCTCAAACCCATCAAACAAATCTGGCTGAATTTGCCCATCAAGCACCTATGAATCACCAACATAAGGTGGATTTAATCGAAGCTCAAAAGCAACAGGTGTGGGGTGAAAATTATGCAGCCGCAGATTTATATGATCGCGCGATCGCAGGTGCTAAAACCAACGGCTATATTCAAGAAGAAGCTCTAGCTAACGAATTAGCCGCTAAATTTTACCTTGCTTGGGGTAAAGAGAAAGTCGCCGCAGGTTATATGCAAGAAGCATATTATTGTTACTCTCGATGGGGAGCAAAAGCCAAAATCGCCGACTTAGAAAGACACTATCCCCAATTACTGGCACCTATATTACAGCAAAGCCGTTCTGTTGTTTCCACTAACGAAACTATCTTTACCGTGGGAACTGTCACAAAAATTAGTTCTTCGGCTTCTAGCAGCAGTGTCTCACATACCCTAGATTTAACAGCTATTCTCAAAGCATCTCAGAGTATCTCCGGTGAAATCGAACTAGAAAAACTGCTTTCATCCTTACTTTCTATTGTGATTGAAAATGCTGGGGCTGATAAATGTGTGTTAATGCTGTTGCAAGACAATCATCTACTAATTCAAGGGGCAATTACCCAAGGAACACAACCCATTGTGTTGCAAAGTATTGCCATTGCAGACAGCGATGACATTCCCCAGACGCTCATTTACAAAGTCAAAAACAACCAACAAACTGTAGTGCTACTGGATGCCAACGCAGATATTACCTTTGCCCATGATCCCTATATGATTCGTCAGCAGCCTCAAAGTGTCTTGTGCAGCCCGATTTTGCACCAAGGAAAGTTGCTGGGGATTTTATATCTAGAAAATAATTTAGCAAAAGGAGCGTTTAAAGGCGATCGCATCGAATTACTGAATTTACTTTGCACCCAAGCCGCCATTTCTCTAGAAAATGCCCGACTTTATCAACTTTCTCAGGAATCTGCCCAACAATTACAGCGATCGCTTGATGAATTGAGCGCAAGCAATTCTCGCTTTCATAACTTGGTAGATAATCTTCCTGGGGTTGTTTATCAAGTTCATCTGTCTACTAGTGGTGAACAATCTTTACCTTATATCAGTGCAGGCTGTTATAAATTATGGGAAATTCCAGCCCAGCAAATGAATGCTAATGTTCAGAATCTCTTGGCTATAGTTCATCCAGAAGATATTGCGACTTTCCAACAGGCACTAGGAAGCGCAATGACAACTCTGACTTCTGGGCAGTGGTCAGGTAGAATTTTAACACCTTCTGGAATTGTCAAGTGGGTTCATGCGGAAGGGTACATCCGCAAACTTGTGGATGGAAGTTTTGTGTGGGATTGCATAATGTTAGATATCAGTGAACGCAAACAAGCTGAACTAGCTTTGCAACAAGCCCAATTACAAATTATCCAAAGTGAAAAAATGTCTGCCTTGGGTAACTTAGTCGCTGGTATCGCTCACGAAATGAATAATCCTTTAGGATTTATTGCTGCCAGTCTCAAACAAGCTAAACCTACTTTCGCTGATATTTGCGAACACTTAAAACTCTATCAAGATAGTTTCCCCAATAAAACTGAAGAAATCCTCGACCATGAGTCAGAAATTGACTTGGAATATACCATAGAAGACCTACCTAAAATGCTGGATTCGATGACAATGGCGTGCGATAGATTAAAAAATATCAGCACTTCTTTGCGGACTTTCTCCCGTGCTGATAGAGATTACAAAGTGCCATTTAATATCCATGAAGGCATTGATAGTACAATCTTAATTCTGAAACATCGTCTCAAAGCTAATGAACAACGTCCCGCAATTGAGGTAATAACTGATTACGGTAATTTACCCCAAGTTAAATGTTTCCCTGGACAATTAAATCAGGTATTCATGAATATTTTGGCAAATGCAATTGACGCATTAGATGAATCAAATCAAGGCCGGAGTTTTGAGGAAATTCAAGCTCATCCTAACCAGATTACAATTACCACATCAATGGCAGATAAATATGCAAAAATCTCCATTGTAGATAATGGTAAGGGGATGAGTGAAGAGGTAAAACAAAAAATATTTGACCATTTATTTACTACTAAAGCTGTAGGGAAAGGTACAGGCTTAGGCTTGGCTATAGCTAAACAAATTATTGAAGAAAGCCACGGTGGCCAGTTGAGTTGTCATTCTACCCTTGGTCAAGGTACGGAGTTTTTGATTCAGCTTCCACTTTAAAAATTAGTGATGATTCTGGGTATCTAGTTGCCAAAGGCGGATAGTTTTGTCTTTACTACTACTGGCAATTAGTTGCTTGGCTGGATTGGTGGCGATCGCTAAAATCCAATCAGAATGGCCAGAAAGAGTATGCAATAATTTACCTGTTGGCATATGCCAAATCTTGATGGTGTTGTCTAAGCTACCACTGACTAAAGTTTGGTTATCAAATCCTAAAGCTAGAGTTACTACCCTGGCATTATGTCCCGTTAGGGTGTGGAGTAGTTCACCTGTCCGCACATTCCAAAGCCGAATGGTTTGATCCCAACTAGCACTAGCTAATGTTTGACCATTGCGGCTAAAAATTACGGCTCTCACTGCATCTTCATGCTTGGTGATTTCTTTTACCATTTTACCCGTCTGCAAATCCCAAATCTTGACGGTTTTGTCAATTCCCCCAGTCGCAAAAGTTCTGCCATCAGGACTCATCGCTACAGAAAAAACTCGACCTTGATGTCCCAAAAATGTGTGTAGTAGTTTACCTGTGTAGAGATTCCAGACTTTAATTGTACCGTCACCGTTACCACTGATGAGAAACTGTCCATCATCGCTGATTGCTAGTGACCAAACTGGGACGGGATCTAGAGTGATTGTCTTGATTAACTGTAAGGTTTGAAAATTCCAGACGTTGATTGTACCGTCTCCACCGCCACTGACTAGGGTTTTTTCATCTCTACTCAGAGCGATCGCCCTGACAATGTTACTATGTCCTGATAAGGTGCGTACAACCTTGCCAGTGTTGAGATTCCAGACTTTGATAGTTTGATCTGCACTTGCACTCACTAAAGTCTGTCCATTTTGAGTCAGAACCACAGACCAAACCGCATCTGCATGACTATTTAAAGTTTTGACTGCTATCGGATTTTGAGTATTGGAACTCTGATTAAACTTTAAAAAAGCATCTGGATTTTCTGGGATGGGATGATTTGCCGGTGCTGCTTTCCAAATATAGTAACCAAGCAATATTAAAGTGAGAATTAAAAGATTGCTGAGTATAATCCCCAGCATAAAATTTGATTTTAAAGGTGAAATAACAATAGGTTTTTGAATATCTTTTAAACGTGTTTGGCTTAAGAGGATTTGCTGATATTCTTCTGCTGATGGTAAGGATATAGACAGGTCTTTTAAAGATGTATTGATTGTTTCTGGTGGACTAATAGCGTTATGAAAGGAATCATGAACACAAAATAAACTATCCGGCTTTTTATTGACGCTTACCGCCAATAAATGCTCATCAGAAATAGCACTATCTTGGATTTTTTCCTCAACAGTAAAAACAAATAGCTTAATTAATTCGTCATGCTCGAAAGCAACCCGACTTTTGTCAATCATTTCTTGCGAAATCTTCACCCCAATTCTAGCGGGTTGGTAACTCCATAAATCAGGTATGACTAAGCTATCTATACATTCTGGAAAATTATTTCTGTTGATGAGCCTAACAGGCCCTGTACACAGACAAATAAAAATATTTTCTAGTTGGAGGGGCTGTAATTTACCTGCTAAATAATAACAAATAAAAAAAGGAACATCATTGCGCCCAAAGTCATCTAACCCATCGTTATATAACCATCCAAATAAACTTTGTTCTGGGTTTAGCTGATGTAGATAAGCGGCTCTATATCCTGGGCTTGGTGGTTCATAGGAATCCCAATATTGATAAACTATTTGTTCCAGAAATGCTTGCTGAATTTCTGGTGTAATCCCTCCACTCACGACAGTTCTAAATCCCACGACTGGGAAACTGGTATGTATAAGTTGACCTAGCCGCAAAGATACCATACTGATTTGGAGAAATGATTAGGTTAGCAAGGATTTTAGGGGTGTGGGGGTGTAGGGGTGTAAGGGTATGAGGGTGTAGGGGTGTAGGTAAAGATTGTAACCCAATGCCCAATGCCCCATGCCCAATGCCCCATGCCCTATGCCCCATGCCCTATGCCCCATGCCCAAACTTGAGAGTCGGATTGAGTGATTGTTGGTTGGGGGTGCTGGGTTGGGGTGAGGGTTTTAATTGATTGAAGGCAAAAAATATGGCCGCGATTGATCCTAATAAAATTACACAGGCTATATACAAAATTAAAATTGACTTGGGACTTTTTGCTGGTGCTTTCTCACTAGAAGATGGAGTCTGGGTTGCTTCACTGGCTAAATTGACTAGTGATGCACTGTTATCTGACTGATTTATCTGTGATAGTAACCACAGCAGGGGGTTAGCTGCACCTTGGGGTTTGAGGCGCGAAACACCGTCTACAGAAATAATGGGTATGGCAGAATAGAAAATTTGGTGGCTGGCTTTCACAGTATTGAGGTAGATAGTCAGGGGTTGTAGGTTTGATTCTATCTGTTGCTGAGTTGCTGGGTTGAGTTCTAGCAAGTCACACTTAGTTAAAATCAGTGCAAAAGCATAAGGGATATTGTACTTATAGACTACGGAGGCGATCGCCGCTACTTGGTTGTAAATATCCTCAATGATCTTGGGATAATTCTGGTCGTGTATTAAAGCATACGCATTAATAAATACACAGCAACCGTTAGAAGTCAGGATCATTTCCTGAAATTCGGGATTATGAATATTACATAATTCGCCGGGGATGTCCCACCAGAGAAAATTGCAGACAGTTTCCTGTCCTGACTGGGTTTGACGCTGCAAACTAAAGTTAAAGTTTGTAATTTTAATTGTGGGGGGTGGATATGAACCGCTACGAGCTACAAGATTCTTAATTTTTTCGAGATTGGTTTGGACTTCACTATCTTGACAGTCGAACCATAACTGTTGGGGATTGTCTGTGTTGCTATCAGGATGTAATTCTGTGTAGCTACCTGCAAGAAAAACCGTTTTGCCTACTCCTCGTTGACCAATACTTAACAGGCTAAATGTTTTTGGGGTAGATGTAGGTAATAAATTCATATCCTTTAGGGCTGATACCGATTCATTCTTGTCCAATCTTGAGTTGAGCCGACGTTCGGATTTTCACTGGGGTTATTAGTACCATAAATTTGTCCTTGCCGATTCATCCAAAAGTAGTTGTAGCTTGTCGGTAGCTCAACATTAGGGTATCCGTAGGGGTTTGTCCAAGTATTGACATTGCCCAGATGCTCACGAAATTGGAAATTTTGCCGATTTATAGATTCATGACGTTGATGGTTTACCTCATTCCAAGTCCGTTCTGACCATTCACGATATTCTCTGAATTTTTGCCCTTCTGTTTGCGAGATTTCTATGTTCTGCGCCATGATCCCCTGAACACCAAAAGCAGCCCCATTGGTAGCCGTAATTTGCTCTGCTACTTGTGGCAACCATGAAGCATAGTTAAACCACTGTGATTCATAAGCAGCAGCACAAGTCATCACCATTGTACAAATGTTATAGCTCTGTACGATGTTGCACTTAGCTACCCCTCGGTAAAGGATACCATTGAAATAGGATGTGTAATCCCATTCGTGAGCGATCGCACATCCAGCCATCGGTTTTGCTGGGCGGGGTTGACTCATGCGTAAGTCATAGGGCTGCATCGCCAACAGTTTCTCATAGACAAATTGCCCAGGATGATAATTAACAGGCAATCCAGAATTGCCCACCATAATTGTCAAAGCGGTATTGTCGGGTGAAGAGAGAACAACCGCAAATTGACCATCTTCCACTACTCGCCAACCGTTAGGCACTACATAATTAAAATATTGTCCACGCCGGATTTCCCAGCCACCAGGGTTAGATCCTGGGGAGGAAAAAGAAGACTGGTTGTAGTTATACATAGGCTGCTATGACAAATGTTGGGACTGATGTTAGATACATTTTGCATATGAGATTTTACGAACGGACAGATATTTAGTTAGTTTGTCAGGAAAAATTAACTCCTTCAAAACAGTGAATGAAGGAGCATTGATAATTTTTATTGAGGATTTTAGAAAAGTTTTTTTTAGCTACTTTTGAGAGAATTGAAGTTTTTTCTTAACTTTGATTTTTGAAGATGCACCAAGGGTAGCGAGGGCAAATAGGCTGAGGATGGAGGTGGGTTCAGGAACAGTGATGATGCTTGCAGAAAACCTAATAGGTAATTCACTATCTTCTATCCCCAAATTTTCAAAACCTGGTGTTAGCGGTGGTGCAGAAAACACCTCTAAATAGCCAGGTATAGCCAAAAAACTAGCGAAAAACGGACTAGAATAATTACCCCCTGATGTGGAATACCCAAAACCATCACCTGTTAACTGTTGAGGATTGAGGCTAATTAAATTATCTACTTCAAAAGGCTCATTTCCTGGTATTGGAGTCCCTGTTGGTTGTAAACCCGTGATGGTTTCGCCGTTGCGTGTACCTGTGATTCCCAAAATTTGGTAAAAACCCAAATCGTCAGCAGTTTCATTAGTGATGAAAGTACCACTCGCTGTAATTCCAGCACCAGAATAATTCCATTTCCAAGTTAAAGCAGAGGCAGCATTGATAGTTCCAAAAGTTAATCCTGATGTTGCAGCTAGGGTTGTGACAGATAGTAGAGCTAGATTTTTCATAGTATGATGGCGCACATATATTTCCGATTGAGTTCAGCTACAGCCCAACTCAAAACCAATGGCAGTTTAACATCAAATATACTGAAGGATTATGTATAAAAAATAAAGATAAAATATTTAGAGATGCGGTGTTGATTTTTGATGACTACGAACTGATGAATCTAGGCTTATAATCCAAAATTGAGATACATCCTTGGTAGGGTACTAGACATTACCTCTAAAACTATGACTAAGCAAGACACTCCCCTCACTGGGGATGCACTGATTAAAGAAGTTTGTCGGCGAATTCGAGTCGCCCGTAGTTATTGGGATGCACATAACAATGCTGCTTGTCGGGGTGAGCGCGATCGCGCTTTAGTTTTGTACAATACACTCACTAAAGAACAAAAACAGCAAATCCCAGAAGTGTTGCGGGTGTGGTTACGTTATCGCAGTGAAAAGTATTTTGGCGCACATCGCACACCGCCTAAATCACGTCGTAAATCAAAATAACGTCCATGCCAAAATTACCTCTACCGCCATCACTGATAGGTGCAGAAGTTGGTTCTTTTACTGAGTTGACAATTACTCAAAGAATGCCTGCGATCGCTCGCCGAGTGATTGCAGAAAATAATTTCTCATCTACAATTAATACCAGATTAGAAAGTCTGGCGACAGAACTATCAATAGGAGATTTACCACCTCTGATTGATGATACTGGTAAAGATTTTGCGGCTTGGCAGGAATATCTCCAACCCTACGAGGGTCAACGTTGGTTAGACGTTCCCTGGTTCTTAGCAGAAACTTATTTTTATCGATTAATTTTAGAAATTACTCATTACTTTCGCCCTGGTACTTGGCAAAATATTGATCCATTTCAATTACAAAAAAATCAAGGTTTAGAAACATCACTTGATTCCACTATTCTTTTATGCCAACAGGTGAATCAATGGTTAGATAATGTTAACCATGAGGAGAAATTCAAACAAACTGCCCTGACGGCACTACTATATTTTGCTTTATGGGGAAATCGAGTTGATTTAAGTTTATGGTCAGCCTTTGCTGAAGATAGAAGCCGGTTTGATATTCAAAATCAACTGGCACATATTCTAGTTAATGATGCGGCTCAAGTTAGTGAATTAGTAACTAATCATCCAGGTGGTCGCATTGATATTATTTTAGATAATGCGGGGTTTGAGTTAATTTGTGATTTGTGTTTAGTAGATTTTTTATTAAGTAGTAATTTAGCTAATCAAGTTTACCTACATTTAAAACCTCATCCTACTTTTGTTTCTGATGCCATGATTAAGGATGTGCATGAGACGACAAATTTTTTAGCCGCCACTAATCATCCCCAAGTAAAATCTGTAGCTAATAGGTTACAAAAACATATTGCATCAGGAAACTTAGTCTTATCTGAAGATTTTTTCTGGACATCACCTTTAGCATTTTGGGAAATACCTAACTCTCTTAAAAGTGAATTAGCTAAGACTAATTTAATTGTAGTGAAAGGGGATGCGAATTATCGACGATTATTAGGCGATCGCCATTGGGATATGACCACAGCAATTGCAGATATAGTCTGCTATTTACCTGCACCAATGGTAGCCTTGCGTACCCTAAAATCGGAAGTGGCTGTTGGGTTAAAAGCTGAAGTCGTCGAGGAAATTGCCCAATCTGACCCGAATTGGCAAACTAACGGACAATGGGGTGTAATTCAGTTAGTAACTTCAGTTTAATATAAAATTAAGCATAAATCTTCCATAAAAAGATTAAGTTGATATTAACCATTGCTTGGTCAGAAATTAATCTTCACAGGCTAACTTTTGACGTGCAAATATCACAGCTAACACGTTAAATCCAGTCATAACAACAGGAAAACGAAACTTAATTTAGGCAAGTAATAAATACCAATAATCACCCCAAAGTAAGTAGATGAGGGCAATTTTTACATTTAAATTGCTGGATGATTCAATGTGTAATTGGTATGCAAATTCACCTGTCTGATTTGTGTTAGCTCAAGGCGGCAAATTAGTTTGTGAATCAGGAGTAGAGAATGGTAGATTACCGTAATGTTCAACAGTTCCTGCAAAGTCGGGTGAAGCGACGCAATTTAATTATCGGCGCAGGCGCATTTACCGGTTTAGCTATTGCCAGCCAATTTCCCCAACAAAGAGCGATCGCCAAAGGCAGATTTTCCGATTATCCTTTCAAATTGGGTGTAGCATCAGGCGAACCCTATGATACTAGTGTTGTTATCTGGACTCGTTTAGCTCCCGAACCTTTAAATGGCGGTGGAATGCCAAATGTCAATGTACCGATTCGCTGGGAAGTCGCTACTGACCCCAGTATGAGACGCATTGTTTCTAGAGGAACTGTACTTGCAACTCCAGAACTGGCTCACTCTGTTCGGGTAATCGTGGAAGGACTTTTACCCCATACTTGGTATTGGTATCGCTTTCATGTGAATAGTGAAGCTAGTCCCATCGGTCGGACTCGCACTGCACCTGCGGCTGGTAGTTTCTCTAGCCAATTGAAGTTTGCTTTAGCCTCCTGTCAACACTATGAGCAAGGCTATTACACTGCTTATAAATACATGGCAGAGGATGATTTAGACTTAGTAGTTCACGTTGGTGATTATATCTATGAAGGTGGGATCAATCTGACCCGTCCTAGACAGCACAATAGTACAGAAATTTTCACCTTAGAAGATTATCGCAACCGTCACGCCCTCTATAAAACAGATGCCAATCTGCAAGCCACTCACGCCGCCTTTCCTTGGATTGTCACTTGGGATGACCACGAAGTCGAAAACAACTACGCCAATTTGATTTCAGAAATCGATACAGAACCAGACCAAGATCCAGTCATCTTTGCTCAACGGCGGGCTGTAGCTTATCAAGCTTACTATGAACATATGCCTCTGCGTCCCTTCTCCCGACCAGTCGGCCCGGATATGCAGCTTTATCGGCGGTTAAACTTTGGCAATTTGGCGACATTCCATGTCTTAGATACTCGCCAGTATCGCACAGACCAACCTTGTGGCGACGGTACAAGAACAGGTTGTCTAGATGCACTCAGTCCCCAAGCCACAATTACAGGTCAAGCGCAAGAAGAATGGCTATTTGATGGACTGGATAAATCTTCAGCGAGGTGGAATATCTTAGCGCAGCAAGTTCCCATTGCTCAGAGAGATTTTACCCCCGGCGAGGGTCAATCTTTCAGTATGGATAAATGGGATGGGTATGTAGCTTCCCGTAATCGCTTAATGAATTTTATCGCCCAGCGTCAACCATCCAACCCGGTTTCCTTAGCAGGTGATGTGCATTCTCATTGGGCGATGGATCTCAAAGCGAATTTTGATAACCCTGCTTCAGCCACATTAGCTAGTGAGTTTGTTTGTAGTTCCATTAGTTCTGGTGGTGATGGTGCTGATATTACTCCCGCAATACAAGCTTATTTACCAGATAATCCCCACATTAAGTTCTACAATGGGCAACGGGGATATGTGCGTTGTACTGTGACTCCTACTAGTTGGCGATCGGATTATCTTGTGGTGTCTGGTGTCACAACTCCTTTCGGGACAATTAGCAATCGAGCTTCCTTTGTAGTTGATAACGGTATTCCGGGAATCCGACAAATCGTATAAATTCCGCACGGCAAGATTGCAGGAGGAAAATCCACACTGCAATTTGCCTCCCCTATGTATCTGTTCAAAAATCAAGTAGGAATCCTAGATCCCAATTTGGTATGAGGTTTTGCGTTAACTTTTCCACATAACGTGAAAAGTCAGTCTCGCTAATAGCATTTAACCCAAAAATAATTATTGAGATAGTTAGGAAATAAATATGGGTAGACTTTCATTCTGGAGTTTAGACTAGTTCCCGGTGCGACAACGAAAAATAAGGGGTGTGCTTGAACACAGTCCCCTATTAGCAGAAGCTGAGAGAAGAACCACCAACTCTCATCTGCCAATATGAACCGTGCCAAATTAGAGGAATTTCGTCAAGCAGCGTATAACTATCTAGGTAGAGCGCATGATGCAACATTTGAACTGATGGATGCAATATTGCTAACTCGGAACGCTTACAGTTTGGCAGATTTATCACTATCACCAGCATTTAGACGCAAGTGGTCAAGTATTTATGAAGCGTTACAAGATAGCAGGCCACAGCGACAAAAATTGATGCAGTTATACATCAAACAGATGCCACACCAGGGTCGTCCGTTGTTGGCTGGCGACCATACAGCTTGGCCAAGGCCAGATGCGGTAACGCTACAGGAAAGGACAATTGAACACAGCAGTGTCTCAATGGGAGGTGACAAACCAATCACCATTGGTCAGGGCTATAGCACCATTGCTTGGATACCGGAGAGTTCGGGCAGTTGGGCATTACCATTGAGACACGAGCGAATTACCAGTTGGGAAAGCCCAATCCAGAAAGCAGCATGGCAATTACAACAAGTTTGTGAAAATTTACCTACCAGACCAATTTCGGTTTGGGATAGTGAGTACGGGTGCGCTCCTTTCGTTTTGAAGACGAGTAATATTAAAGCAGACATTTTGGTACGTTTGCGTTCAAATCTTTGTTTATGGGGCGCACCACCACCATATTCTGGCAAGGGACGACCGAGAAAACATGGTGATAAATTTAAGTTGAATGATGCTTCGACATGGACTCAAGCCATTCAAACTATAGAAGTAAATCATCCAAAACTAGGACGTATCAAGGTGAGCTTGTGGTCAAATTTTCATTTTCGGAAAGCCGCTACACGTCCGATGTCCTTGATTCGGGTTGAGCGTCTTGATGAGCTTGGCAACTTGCGGGTGTCAAAACCTTTGTGGTTGGCTTGGCTGGGAGAACAAATGCCGCCTTTAGAAGAAGTTTGGCAACTCTACTTGCGGCGTTTTACTGTTGACCACTGGTATCGCTTTTTGAAGCAACGCTTACACTGGACTCTTCCCAAGCTACGTACCCCTAAGCAATGTGAGCGTTGGAGTGACTTAATGCCCATCATGACTTGGGAATTGTGGTTAGCCCGTGATATCGTTGCAGACAACCCTTTACCTTGGCAAAAGTTATTAGTTAGTTTGACTCCAGGTAGGGTTGCTCAGGCGATGGGAAGTATTTTAGCGACGATTGGTACTCCTGCCCGTCCGCCCAAACCTCGCGGAAAGTCCCCTGGCTGGAAGACTGGACAACCCCGACAACGTAGAATTCGCTATCCTGTTGTTAGAAAAACTACAACTAAGCCACGTAAGCAACAATCAGAATCTGCTTAAGATTGTCGATTTTTATGTCTAATGCCTATTTATTTTCAACTCAGCCTTCCTGGGTCATTTTTTGCTGCTTAGTCTAAACTCCAGTTTCATTGCTAGAGTCACTCAATTCAAAAATATGATAGATATGTAAACCATAAAAGCCATTGATCGTCTCATATGATCAATAAGTAAATATTTTGTTAACCAGCCTTATTTTAAATTGTGTGTGCATTTTGAATTAGTGTTATTGTCACTTTTTTAACGATTAATTTTTTTATATACGAGTCTTCTATTCTCTACGAGAAACTACGCTAAAAAGACGCTATGAGCAGCCAAAGCTATGCTTCTATCTTGTATTGGTAAGCGAATCAGCATTTAAGTTGTATAAAGCCAGGGCTGTAAGGCTTACACAAATTTTAGGGTATCTTTTGTTACAATTAAATCAGTCTGAAAAGATGAATGATGATGAGCCTAATTAGAAGTGTTTGCCTTACTATATCAAAAGGATTATGTCTGAAGACATAGGTAAATTAACTATTATTTTTTCGACGATAAAAAAAATTTTATAGAGACTAATTGTAGAAGCTAAATAGCGGCTATGATTTGCTAAGTAGTATTTTTAAAACTGTCAGCAATAGCATTTTCTATCTAGCATAGTCATGGGACTTAATACCAAATTGTGATAGTTAGTATTGTTGCGAGATTCTGGAATAGCCTAAAAATCTAGGCTTTTGCTCCAAAATCCGTCTTGAAAAGTTTCCTACGGCGGGAAACCCGCCTACAGAACTTTTGTCTTCGACACGCTACGCGAACGCAAAATCCAAAATCCAAAATTGGTATAAGTCATGCTGAGGGTGAAACCAGAAAAATTGTCCTTGGTTTCACCATACCCTCCAATATTGTCTGGGGATCAAAAGACATCGTAATCTTAAAAAGGCTGTACTATGGCAACCGAACAGTTAACTAAAGAATCTGACCACCTGGATTTAAAAGAGCTACTCAAAACCCTGACATCTGTAAAAAAAGGTGATTTTTCTGCTCGGATGCCAATTGACCAAACTGGTATAGCTGGGAAAATAGCTGATACGCTCAACGATATCATTGACCAAAATGAGCGCATGGCAGCAGAGCTAAAGCGCATTAGCAATGTTGTTGGCAAAGAGGGCAAAATTAGTGAACGTGCCTCATTAGGAAATGTCCGTGGTTCGTGGTCAGATTGTGTCAATTCTGTCAATACTCTAATTACAGATTTAGTTCAGCCTACGGCAGAAACTACACGGGTGATTCGGGCTGTAGCTAACGGTGACTTATCCCAAACCATCGCCACAGAAATTGACGCTAGACCCCTGAAGGGAGAGTTTCTGCAAACTGCCAACATTGTCAATACGATGGTGACAAGGCTGAGTTCCTTTGCTGGTGAAGTGACGCGGGTAGCGCGGGAAGTGGGAACCGAAGGCAAACTGGGTGTACAAGCAGAAGTACGAGGTGTTGCCGGGACTTGGAAAGACTTAACCGATAACGTCAACTTGATGGCAGGAAACCTCACCGGACAGGTGCGGAACATTGCAGAAGTCGCAACCGCGATCGCCAATGGTGATTTATCGAAGAAAATTACAGTTGATGTCAAAGGCGAAATTTTAGAGTTGAAAAACACCGTCAATACAATGGTGGATCAACTTAATTCTTTTGCATCGGAAGTTACTAGGGTAGCGCGGGAAGTAGGAACGGAAGGCAAACTGGGTGTACAAGCAGAAGTTAGAGGCGTTGCTGGGACTTGGAAAGACTTAACTGATAACGTCAACCTGATGGCAGGGAATCTGACAGCACAGGTACGGAATATTGCGGAAGTGACGACAGCTGTAGCGAATGGTGACTTGTCGAAGAAAATCACCGTGGATGTCAAGGGAGAGATTCTAGAGTTGAAAAACACCGTCAACATCATGGTGGATCAACTGAACTCCTTTGCATCAGAAGTTACCAGGGTGGCGCGGGAGGTAGGCGCAGAAGGAAAATTAGGTGGTCAAGCAGAAGTTAAAGGCGTGGCGGGGACGTGGAAAGACTTGACCGACAGTGTAAACTTCATGGCGGGGAGTTTGACGGCGCAGGTAAGAAATATTGCCGAGGTGACGACGGCGGTAGCGAATGGCGACCTATCCAAGAAAATCACCGTGGATGTGAAGGGTGAAATTTTGGAGCTGAAAAACACGATTAATACAATGGTGGATCAGCTCAACTCCTTTGCTTCTGAGGTAACAAGGGTGGCGCGGGAAGTGGGAACAGAAGGCAAACTGGGTGTACAAGCAGAAGTACGAGGCGTTGCCGGGACTTGGAAAGACTTAACCGATAATGTCAACTTGATGGCAGGAAACCTCACAGGACAGGTGCGGAATATTGCTGAGGTAGCAACCGCGATCGCTAACGGAGATTTATCGAAGAAAATTACTGTTGATGTCAGGGGTGAAATTTTTGAGTTGAAAAACACGATTAATATCATGGTGGATCAACTCAGTTCCTTTGCATCAGAAGTTACCAGGGTGGCACGAGAAGTAGGTAGTGAAGGGAAACTGGGTGTACAAGCTGATGTCAGAGGTGTTGCCGGTACGTGGAAAGACTTGACTGACAGCGTGAACTTCATGGCAGGGAGTTTGACGGCACAGGTAAGAAATATTGCCGAGGTGACAACGGCGGTAGCGACTGGCGACTTGTCCAAAAAAATCACCGTGGATGTGAAGGGTGAAATTCTGGAGTTGAAGAACACGATTAATACAATGGTGGATCAGCTCAACTCCTTTGCATCAGAAGTTACTAGGGTGGCGCGAGAGGTAGGTAGTGAAGGGAAACTGGGAGTACAAGCCGAAGTGCGAGGCGTGGCGGGTACGTGGAAAGACTTGACCGATAGTGTGAACTTCATGGCGGGGAGTTTGACGGCGCAGGTAAGAAATATTGCCGAAGTAACGACGGCGGTAGCGAACGGCGACCTATCCAAAAAAATCACCGTGGATGTGAAGGGCGAAATTTTGGAGTTGAAAAACACGATTAACACAATGGTGGATCAACTCAGTTCCTTTGCATCAGAAGTGACCAGGGTAGCGCGGGAGGTGGGAACAGAAGGAAAGTTGGGTGTACAAGCCGAAGTGCGCGGTGTGGCGGGTACATGGAAGGACTTAACCGGCGCGGTGAATATGATGGCAGGCAACCTCACCGACCAAGTCAGGAACATTGCCGAAGTAGCAACTGCGATCGCAAATGGTGACTTATCCAAGAAAATCACGGTACAAGTCAAAGGCGAAATTCTGGAGTTGAAAAACACAATCAATATCATGGTGGATCAGCTCAACTCCTTTGCTTCTGAGGTGACAAGGGTAGCGCGAGAAGTAGGTAGTGAAGGGAAACTGGGTGTACAAGCCGATGTCAAGGGTGTCGCCGGTACATGGAAAGACTTGACCGACAGTGTGAACTTCATGGCGGGGAGTTTGACGGCACAGGTAAGAAACATTGCGGCGGTGACAACGGCTGTAGCTAACGGCGACCTGTCGAAGAAAATTTCCGTGGATGTCAAAGGCGAAATTCTGGAGTTGAAAAACACCGTCAATACAATGGTGGATCAGCTCAACTCTTTTGCCTCAGAGGTGACAAGGGTAGCGCGGGAGGTGGGAACAGAAGGAAAGCTGGGCGTACAAGCCGAAGTCAAAGGTGTGGCGGGTACGTGGAAGGACTTGACCGACAGCGTGAACTTTATGGCGGGGAGTTTGACGGCACAGGTAAGAAATATTGCCGAGGTGACAACGGCGGTAGCCAATGGCGACCTGTCGAAGAAAATCACCGTGGATGTGAAGGGTGAAATTTTGGAGTTGAAAAACACGATTAATACAATGGTGGATCAGCTCAACTCCTTTGCTTCTGAGGTGACAAGGGTCGCCAGAGAAGTGGGAACAGAAGGAAAACTGGGTGTACAAGCCTACGTCCGGGGTGTGGGTGGGACTTGGAAAGACTTGACAGATAACGTCAACTTGATGGCGGGAAATCTCACAGCCCAAGTGCGGAACATTGCAGAAGTGACGAAGGCGGTAGCCAATGGCGACCTGTCGAAGAAAATCACCGTGGATGTCAAAGGTGAAATTTTGGAGTTGAAAAACACGATTAATACAATGGTGGATCAACTCAGTTCCTTTGCCTCGGAAGTAACAAGGGTAGCGCGGGAGGTAGGAACAGAAGGGAAATTAGGTGGTCAAGCCTTAGTCCAAGGTGTAGCGGGAACCTGGAAAGACTTAACAGATAACGTTAACTCGATGGCGGGGAACTTGACAGCCCAAGTGCGGGGTATCGCCAGAGTTGTGACGGCGGTGGCGAATGGTGACTTAAAACGCAAACTGATGTTAGATGCCAAAGGGGAAATTGAAACCTTGGCGGAAACCATCAACGAAATGATTGATACCCTAGCTACCTTTGCTAATCAGGTGACGACAGTGGCGCGGGAAGTGGGGATTGAAGGGAAGTTAGGCGGTCAAGCTAAAGTTCCGGGGGCGGCTGGGACGTGGAAAGACCTCACGGACAACGTCAACGAATTAGCGGCAACATTGACTACCCAGTTACGGGCGATCGCGGAAGTAGCTACAGCCGTAACTAAAGGCGATTTAACCCGTTCTATTGCTGTGGAAGCCCAAGGGGAAGTGGCAATCCTCAAAGACAACATCAACCAGATGATTGCCAATCTCAGGGAGACCACCCAGAAAAATACTGAGCAAGACTGGTTAAAAACTAACCTCGCTAAATTCACTCGGATGTTGCAAGGTCAGCGTGACTTAGAAACCGTATCTAAACTCATCCTCTCAGAACTTGCACCCCTTGTCAGCGCGCAACACGGCGTTTTCTACCTAATGGAAAATGGCGAAAATCCACCAGCATCATACTTGAAACTACTCAGTACCTACGCCTACCGCGAACGTAAACATCTAGCTAACCGCTTCCATTTAGGAGAAGGTTTAGTGGGGCAATGTGCTTTAGAAAAAGAACGCATTTTGTTAACAGAAGTCCCCAGTGACTATATCAAAATTAGCTCCGGTTTAGGAGAAGCCAATCCCCTGAATGCAGTAGTATTACCTGTGCTATTTGAGGGACAAGTCACGGCGGTAATTGAATTAGCTGCTTTCCGCCGCTTTAGTGAAATTCATTTAACGTTCTTCGACCAACTCACCGAAAGTATTGCGATCGTTCTCAACACCATTGCCGCCTCGATGCGTACCGAAGAATTACTCAAACAATCCCAGTCTCTGGCACAAGAACTACAAACTCAACAAAATGAACTCCGCGAAACTAACAAGCGGCTGGAACAACAAGCCCAATCACTCAAAACCTCGGAAGACTTATTACGGGGACAACAGGAAGAATTACAGCAAACCAATGCCGAACTAGAAGAAAAGGCCGAACTGTTAGCCCTCCAGAAAAAAGAAGTAGAGCGAAAAAATCAAGAAATTGAACAAGCTAGACGGTCATTAGAAGAGAAAGCCGAACAACTAGCCCTCTCATCTCGATATAAGTCGGAATTTTTAGCGAATATGTCCCATGAATTGCGGACACCCCTAAACAGCTTGTTGATTTTGGCCAAATTGTTAACAGATAACGTTGATGGTAATCTCACCGCTAAACAAGTGGAGTACAGCCAAACCATCTACTCAGCCGGTAATGAACTGTTGGCATTAATCAATGACATTTTAGATTTAGCCAAAATTGAATCGGGTACAATGTCAATTCATGTGACTTCGATACCTTTATCTGAGTTGGCTGAACAGATTGAACGGAGTTTTGGGCAAATGGCTCAAAATAAAGGTCTGGCTTTTGCCATTGAATTTGCGCCTGATTTGCCTAGCAACGTGAGTACAGATATCAAACGCTTGCAGCAAGTCTTAAAAAATCTCCTCTCGAATGCCTTTAAATTTACGGAACGGGGTGAAGTCCGGCTGAGGATTGAGGTAGCCAAACAAGGATGGAGTGATCATCAACCGACTTTAAGCCATGCCCAGACAGTGTTAGCTTTCGTTGTCAGTGATACAGGTATTGGCATTGCACCTGATAAACAGAAAATTATCTTTGAAGCCTTTCAGCAAGCTGATGGCACAACCAGCCGCAAATACGGCGGTACTGGATTAGGCTTATCTATTAGCCGAGAAATTGCTCATCTGTTAGGTGGAGAAATTAAACTTGTCAGCTATCTTGGTCAAGGAAGTACATTTACCTTCTATTTACCCCAGTTCAGTGCAGAATCTGTATCCTCAACTCCGCAGAGTACGCCCTTCTCTAAAGTACGCTACACAAACGGGAACACCAAGGATGAACAGCTACGCCCAGCAAATGTCGTTTACCAAAACCCTATTGTCCAAGACGACCGCGACAGCATTAGCAAAACAGCATCAGAGAATAAAGTATTACTCATTATTGAAGATGACGTTAATTTTGCCCGGATTTTAGTAGATATGGCACGACAGCACGGATTCCAGGTAATTACCGCCCAAACTGGTACAGATGGGCTGAAACTAGCCAAAGAATTTTTACCAATGGCGATTTTACTGGATATTCGCTTACCCGAAATGGATGGATGGACAGTGCTGAGTCGCCTCAAACGTGACCCGACTACCCGTCATATTCCTGTACACATTATGACCGTCGAAGAAGGACGGCAACGGGGTTTACTACTAGGTGCGATCGCTTATTTACAAAAACCAGTAACTAGTGAAGCGATGTCCGAAGCCCTGTATAAAATTAGAGGTTTTGTAGAACGGCGAGTGAAGAATTTACTGGTGGTGGAAGATGATGATTTGCAACGTCAAAGCATTGTTGAACTCATTGGCAATAACGATGTAGTAACTGTGGCTGTTGGTACGGGTGCCGCCGCCCTAGAAGCCATTCGCACTCAGGAATTTGATTGCTTAGTTCTAGATTTAGGTTTACCTGATATGACAGGTTTTGAACTCATAGAACAAATCAAGCGAGAACCCAACAGTACAACTTTGCCCATAGTTGTCTACACAGGTAGAGAAATCACTCCCACTCAAGAAACAGAACTCAGACGGATAGCCGAAACCATTATCATTAAAGATGTGCGATCGCCCGAACGTCTCTTTGATGAAACCGCATTATTCCTTCACCGCGTCCAGGCAAATTTACCCACACCCAAGCGGGAAATCTTAGAACAACTATATTCTCAAGACAATTCTTTAGTGGGCAAAAAAGTGCTAATCGTTGACGATGATGTGCGTAACATCTTCGCCCTCACTAGTATGCTAGAACGCTACCAAATGCAGGTCATATATGCAGAAAACGGTAGAGAAGGGATTAGCTTGTTAGAAGTAACACCTGATATTGATGTGGTCTTGATGGATGTGATGATGCCAGAAATGGATGGTTACGAAACCATGCGGCTAATTCGCCAGAATCAGCAATTTCAGAACTTACCAATTATCGCTCTCACTGCCAAAGCCATGCAAGGCGATCGCGATCACTGCATCGCCGCCGGTGCCTCAGACTACATTGCGAAACCAGTAGATACAGAACAACTACTATCTTTATTACGAGTTTGGCTTTATGCGTCGTAGGTCTGGGAAAAACTGCCAAAATGGCAACCTAATCGAATTGGAGGAAGTTAAATTACATAAAAGATAAACGACTTTTCAGATGTGGTTATCAGGGTGTATCCAGTTGTACTGGCTCAAGCGGGAAAGATAAAAGTTCAAAAATCAAATATGAGTCTTATACCAATTGGCAATTCGCAATTCGCAATTCGCAATTAAAAAACTTAGATGCAGCAAAGCTTTTAGGGTTTATGTCTGTATCAAGGTTTTTGTGAATTGGTATTATATCTGATAAATAATTAGGCTTGGCATTTGCTGCGACGGGAACATCTAATTTGTACAGGTTTTGCCATTGAATCATACATCAGCCCCCTAAATTAATGGCAATATCTGTCAGGATACCTGAACGCTACAGCAGCAAATGGCAGAGTGGGAGATGAAAGCGATTGATATGCTTTCTCCCACTTTTTTTTATTTAGTCAATAGTCAATGGTCAATAGTCAATAGTCAATAGTCATTAGTCATTAGTCATTAGTCATTACTCATTAGTCATTACTCATTAGTCATTACTCATTAGTCATTACTCATTACTCATTACTCATTAGTCATTACTCATTAGTCATTAGTCATTACTCATTACTCATTACTCATTACTCAGCACTCAGCACTTAGTCTCGATTTTCTGTAGTAGCCATGTGATTGCGTCTTCAACTTTGGCTACTTGTTCTCCTGGTGGGATGGGGGGACGGTTGACTATGACAACTGGTATTCCTTGTTCTCTGGCGGCGATGATTTTGGGGTAGGTGGCGTTACCTCCACTATTCTTGCTGACTATGGTGTCAATTTTGTATTGAGTGAGAATTTTTCGCTCGTCTTCTAATGTAAAGGGGCCGCGATCGCATAATATTTCCCCTGGTGGGATGAAAGTCCCATTGCTGGGGGGGTCAATCATTCGCATCAAAAACCAAATATGCTGTAAATGAGCAAAGGCTGCTAATTCTTGTCTCCCGACTGTTAAAAAGACTCTTTTGGCTTGTTTTGCCAAAATTTGAGCCGCAGCTTGATGATTATCTACTTCTAGCCAGCGATCGCCTGCTACTTTTTCCCAAGCCGGGCGAGTTAACATTAATCTGGGTATATTGACTTGATTTGCTGCTGTCGCTGCATTCCAGGAAATCTGATTGGCGAAGGGATGGGTAGCATCAATGAGTAGATCAATTTGCATCTGACGTAAATAATCGGCTAATCCCGCCGCACCGCCAAAGCCGCCAATCCGCACGTTTCCATCGGGGAGTGATGGTTCACGAGTGCGACCGGCTAAAGATGCGATCGCTTCTACCCCTGGGATAGTGGCAATTTTAGCAGTTAACTCCGCCGCATCTCCAGTTCCACCTAGAATTAAAACCCGTTTCAAGTCTTCTCTCTACCTACTATTTCAAGGATAAAGACGGAATTTTGGCTAATATTCCTTTTTTTAATGGTTCTGGCCGTTCCGACCAAGGTAACAACCCATCTGGTTTTTTATAGTATTTAGTAGCACATTCCAAGACAGCAGATATACTATCATCAACTGCTAAGTCTCCGAATAAATAGGTCATTTTACCTTCAGCCGCAAAAGCGACGACGCAGGAACGGTTACAAGCACTCATACATTCCACTGCTTGGATAGGAAATTCTTCCCGTAATTCCCAATCTTGTGCTAATTCCTGTAACTGATGCAGAAGTTTTTGACCACCGCTTTCACCTATGCGTTTTCCATCTTGCCAAACGCTAGCACAAGTTGTGCAAACAAATAAACTATGAGCAGTAGTATTATCCATCTGTACCTCAGTAGATGTGCGTGAATTATAATTATACCGATATCTTCACAATATTTAATTTAAAAGGTAACAGGAAGATTCCGTTTGTAGTCAGGACTTTAGTCCTTATTTGAGAATTTTAGTTATCATTACAAACCTTCAATTAATAATTAAATGCTGCGTTATGCTAATAGCATGATGTCCTGTTTAATAATGATTTTCAGGAGTTAATAAGATGTTTCGCAGATTGTTACTCGCTGTATTATTGGTGGTAATTATCTGGCTGGGATTACTATCAAACCCAGCCATATCACAGCAAGTTGAATCTCGGATAAATAATTTGCAAGCAGATTTAAATCGTGTGGAGTCACGGTTAAGTCAAATAGAGTCAAGATTAAATCAAGGTCGTCCTGCTGCATCTCCAAGGACGACAATTACAGTACCTCCTGGTTCTAGAAGAAATTTATCCCAGTCAGAACGAGAGAAAATGTTTGATAATTTAGCTACTTTAGTAGTTGAGTTAAAGCAACAAGTGACTAAATTAGAGACGCGAGTCTCCCAATTAGAATCACGTTAATTTAATAGGTTTATCTCAGTCAGCTTCTATTGCTTGATTTGCGAAAAGACACGATAGCTATTTATATTATTGCCACCCTGATTATCCAACTCCTCTGCTGTCATTTTTAGCAGATTATAATCCACATTTTCCGCATAAATAGCAAAGGTGATATTAAACACTTCAATAAAATAAATAATCCATTTACATTCCTCTTCGGATTGATGCTGATAATAATTGATTAAAGCCGCGATGCGAGTTTCTAAATGACTCCGAGAATATGGAGAGATTAGAATAATCTTTAACAGGATAATGACTAAAGTTAGTGGATGACCTTGAGAGACTAATAGATTAAATAATTCTGACGGTTCATGTCTATTTTCTATAGTCAAATAATCAATTAATTTGTTGCAGATTCGCAGTAATAAGTTTTTGTTAATTATTTCTGCATCTATCTCAGTTTTCCAAACATCTAGTTTTTCCCTTAATGATTTCCTTAAAACCACTACTAATTCTTGACTGCCAACTGATAGAAATAGATATTTCTGTAAACTGATTTTAAAGTTAAGCAGGGTTTGATTGTCAGTTTGCTTAAGGAATATATTAGCTAAATTATCATGACTAAACTTACCCTTTTTAGCAACAATTTTTTTAATGAGGTATAAAACATTATCGCCCAAAATACTAGGATTAGTATAGCGTGTGCTGCTAGATGCTTCAGACTGTGAACGAGCAATATACATAGCTAAATCAAACTTGTATTTGTCTTTCATCTGTCTGTAAATTTTGATTGCTGCTTCTTGTTGCTCTTTGGGCTTACTAGTGTCCAAAGATTGAGCAACTAATAAGTAAGCAGCATAGCGATCGCTCCAATGACCTTGGTTGTTATACTCATTTTTATAGTTAAATATTTTGAGTTCTTGATAATCTTGACTTCCGACAAAATTATTTAACCTTTGTCTATATAACAGAGTATTTTTAGAAATATTGTCACTACTCTCAGGTAATTGCGAAAATAAATCAATTAGTTCGCGAACATATTGGTATTTTCTTTTAGTTGCCCAATTATTAATTAAAATGTAACAACAGCGTTTAATTGTATTGTGAAATTCTTGTTCATCAGTCAGCAATAAGAGTTTTTTAATAATAGGAACGTGATTTAAATTATCTACTAGCAAACAACCAACAAATAACCTTTTAAATTCATGCAAAACATTTTCTGGCGGATAGAGATTGACGACTTCCATAAAGAAACTGTAAATCTTATCCTGTAAAATTGGTAGATTGATTTCTTGAGAACTTAATCTAATAATCTTTTGATCTAGTAGATTACTGAGTAAAGTGTTAGCGGTCATGCAATTACTCAAGACCCTTGAGATTGTGAATTTTGTTGTTATTAGCTTAACCTTTACGCACAGGGCTATCAATCAGTTTATTCAAAGCTACATTATTTTTTCATTGTAAATTAGTAAATGTACTTTATCTTTGATGAATAATTATGACCATTTCTGCCGATACAACAGAAAAATTACGGAGATGTATTAATTTTGTATAATTGGGCTGGGCTAGTTGCTTGATAAAGCTAGCTGGAACAGTGAACAGTTAAATCCTTGGGTCTACGTTACCCACCTGATAACTGATAGCTGATAACTGATGTAACTTTCAACTTACCACTTACTCTATTAACTTACTGCATAATGGTGCGTCGTCCCAAGAACAAAATCAATCCCCCCAGTTCTAACTCTGACTGGCCTCTAGAGACGGAAATAGTGGGTTTGGAATTTGAGTTAGCCACAAAAGTAGATGTTTCTTTATATCCGCAGTACACCATTGGACTACACGCTTGGTTTCTTGACCAAGTACGTTCGACTAACCCAGAACTTTCGGCTTATCTCCATGACGGCGAGTCAGAGAAGCCTTTTACTATCTCTGCGTTGGATGGGGAATTGGTGAGTAGTGGTAAGCAGTTAAAAATTTTGGCGAATCAAACCTATCGTTGGTATGTGACGGCGTTATCTAATAGAGTAGTGCAGTGGTTGGCGCAGTGGGTGAAAAATCTCCCTACTGAGGTGAGTTTGCGAAACGCACCTTTACAAATTCTGGGGTGCAATGTGGTTCATCCACCTACAACTTACGCGCAATTGCTAGATGCTGAACATGGAGAAAATCTGAGTTTAAGATTTATCAGTCCTACTAGCTTTCGTCGCAAGGGTCATCATTTACCCTTACCTTTACCAATGAATGTTTTCCACAGTTACCTGCGCCGTTGGAATGATTTTTCTGGTATTCCAGTAGACCAAGACTCGTTTTTAGATTGGATAGATGAGTCTGTGTTGATTACTCGTCACCAAATTGCTTCAATGAAAATACTGGCGGGGAAAAAGGGTGCGGTAACAGGTTTTACAGGATCAGTAGAATTTAGTTTAGCGAAACAAGCCACACAGAACACAGAATTTTCTCGGTTGTTTTATGCTTTGGGTAAGTTAGCACCCTATTGCGGAACTGGTCATAAAACAACATTTGGCTTGGGTCAAACCCGCTTGGGTTGGTCATCACAAGTGGTTGCAGAAGTCCCAGAGGTGGAAAGTTTGTTGGCGAGTAGAATTGCAGAGTTAACAGAGATATTTACATCTCAACGCAAAAGGACAGGGGGCGATCGCGCTTCTGAGGTAGCATCAAAGTGGGCTACTATCTTAGCACGCCGGGAAATGGGCGAGTCTTTGCAAGTGGTAGCGAATGATTTGCAAATGCCTTATGAAACGGTGAAGACTTACGCTAAGTTGGCGCGCCGTGCTTTGAAGGTTGAGTGATGTGTTGCGCGCAGAGGCGCAAAGGCGCGAAGAAGGACGCTAAAATGATGACTTTTGTGAACACCCAACTATTTGACTGATAACTGTTAAAGTGTGTTGGGGTCAATTCCTTTTTGTTGTAATTTAGTTAAAAGTTCTTGGAGTTGTTGCTGAGTTTGTTCTAATTGTTGCTGTTGTTGAAAGTTGGCTTCTTCTGGTGTGAGATATCTTTGCCCCTGTTCATCATACCAAAACAGCCATTCCCGTGTCATACCTTGATAAGTTCCCCGTTCGCGTCCAATACCTAAGCCAATTTCAGGCATCCAGATTTGATCACCTGACAGTAAAATATACTGACCTTCCACTAGGCGATAAACTTCTAAACGTTGACGCTTACGCCGTAGCCGCGTCGGTGCGTAAATAACATAATACAAAATACCTAATTCGGCATAATCGATTTTTTTCTGTTCATACTCACCGTTGTAAGTTTGCGAAACTACTTCTAAAGCTAAAATTGGCGGAATACCGTCTTCTTCCCACAAAACATAACTAGAACGTCCATTTTCACCCACGAAACGTTCTACACCCAGACTCAAAAATCCATCTGGAACGATCGCACCTTGATTTGGCGTATGATAGATACCCATATTGATCCCGAAAAACCAATCATCACGGCTTTGCCAGATTGCCGCTAAGATGGCTAACAACAAATTGGGAATTAATATTTGCAGTTCGTTATCCACTGGTGTATCGTCTGAATCTGGTAATTCTGCCGATGACGGTAAGCAGTCTAATGGATTGTATTTGAACATCATCGTGAGGATAGAATAATATAGAGGCGATCGCAAAGTCCACACCAAATGTAAACTTAGCGGCTACATTCCCCTATTTTATATAATTGGCAATTAATCGAACTCAGTTAAGGTTATCTCTTCATTGGAGAAATGAGCCACTATCTTTAATTTTCCACCCAAAGCTTTAATACAACGAGAGAGTGTAGATACTTGAATATCTTCTTGAGTTTCTAAGCTTACCACTAGATACTGAAGTTAAACACCACCTCTTCCCCGTAAGGGGAAAAACGAGCTTTACAAACTCTTCAAAATAGCGTGTGGTGATTAACGATGCTTGAAAGCGAAACACTAACGCATGGTGGAAAAAGACATCTACCAGCGCATTGTGATGAATATATTACTTACCATCGTGATAATTGTGGCAATTATCGCCATTCTGCAAAATTCTGAACAATTCCGATCTCAATGGCGCAACTTGCAAATCAACAAGCCACGGGGTAGAGTTTCTCACACATATCGTAACGACCCAAAAAATCGATATCTTCAAAGAGATTTGCTAATTTTACTGAAAGGAGATACCGCAGCCGCTAAACGCTTGTTAGCTCAACAGCGTCGCAAAAATCCAGGAAAGTCAGATAACTGGTATTTAGAGAAAGTGATTTTTGATTTAGAACGCGATCGCCGGCGATGATAGGTAGCTTCCATATGTAAAGAAATATCAAGCAACCTGCATCACTTGCATAATTCTTCTCACCCAACCCTATATATAAAAACGTATACCGAGAAATTCAGTCATTCTACAGATTTTCTGATGAATTGGACTGTAAATCATGCACGTTTTTAGAGGGTGAATATGCGAACAAGAACTAAGCTTCTTTTATTTTCATTCAGCTTATCTTTGGTGTTAATGTCACCATTGATGGTTTATGCTCAAGTTAGTGGTGAACCTTATAATCCCTATCAAGTACCTGTAGACCAAACTAATACTATCAATTCAGTTTTCATTCCCAAAACTGGCTTATCTACAGATTTTAAACGTGGCAATCTTTCGAGGGAAAATATTTACCAAGTCAAGTTTCCTCTCGATAAACAATCAGAACCAATTCCCGATATTCGCAAGTCAAAAATTAGCCCTACTCTAGAAAACTTACTCCTGAAAAGTAACCCCGAAGACAGCGTTGAGGTGATTATTACTTTTCAAGAAGACACCCAAATTCCCCTATTACCGGAACTAGAAACATCAGTAGAACGGGAAAAATCCCAACGCCGACAAGCCGCGATCGCACAATTGCAAGCTCAAAGAGTCAAATCACAATTGGCATTGCTAGAACGATATAAAATATCGAGCTACTTTAAACCAACAGAACATTTTTGGATTGTCAATGCTGTTGCTGGTAAAACACAATTCAGAGCAGTTAAAGAAATAGCACAACTGGATGCTGTGGCTTATATTCAACCAGTCCAAGGGGGAGAAAAACCACCAGATGCTATTACTAATAATGACGTTGATGATGGCAGAGCGATTATTGTTTCTGACCCCTATTTTAATTTAGGATTAACTCAACCTTGGATTGGTCTTTTAGATACTGGGGTAAGAAATACACACGTTTTATTTAATTCTCCCAGTAACTTGGCATGGTTGAGAGATTGCGTTAACGGTGGGGCAAATTGTAACAATAGTGCTAACCCTGGTTACAACACCGATGATAATGACTGGAATCATGGCACAAGTTCCGCCGCCATTATTAGCGGTAATGGTCGTCTAGGTAATGATTATCGCGGTGTGACGGGAGTGAGATTAGACAGTTGGAAGATTTATACCAATGGGGGTCTAGATTCGGCGGCGGCGATTCGGTCAATTCAAGCGGGAATCGCCGCCTTTGATAAAGTATTGGTAGGAGAATTACAAGCCGACGAGACAGAAACCGGCGCGATCGCCACAGCCGCAGATAACGCTTACAATGCTGGTGTGATTTTCGTCTCAGCTAACGGTAACTATGGCCCTAATGATAGAACAGTTCGTTCACCTGCGATCGCCCACAAAGTCATCGGTGTTGGTGGTGTGATGACCACTGACCAAAGCCAATACAACGGACAAGGCCGCGGCCCTGCAACCGATGGACGTTTCAAACCAGATATCCAAGCACCCACCTATAGCGAAACCGCCAGTAATGCTTCCACCTCCGCATTGCAAGTATTTAGCGGAACCAGTGGTGCAACTCCCTACGCTTCTGCGGCCGCTATGTTAGCCCATAACTGGTTGCGACAATTCGGCACATACGATAATGGTCAAACCTACGCCTTCATGATTCTCTATGGGCAGAAATCTTATCCCTACAATAATACTGTTGGTGCAGGGTTGTTAAAAATGGCGACCAATGGCTGGGCGCATTGGGGTAAAGTCGTAGTCAACAATGGTACGACTATCGATATTCCTATTAGTGTTAGTTCTAATAAGCGAGATTTTGATGCGGCCTTATGGTGGCCAGAATCAGCAGCACAAGCACATAACGACATTGATGTCCACTTAATTGACCCATCCGGCGTAGAAAAAGCCAGAGGTTTTTCCGCCTTAAGTGTATTTGAGCGCGCCAAAGTAGCAGGCAGTCTTACCCCAGGTACATGGAAACTCCGCATTCGCGGCTACAGCGTACCTACAGGCGGTCAGACAGTCTATTGGGCGGCTCATATTCGGAATTAGGGCATAGGGCATGGGGAATTGGGCATAGGGGATTGGGGATTGGGTATAGGACATTGGAGTAAATCTAAAACTCCTTGTCTACCTTGTCTACCTTGTCTCCCCTGCACCCTGCCCCCCTGCCTGCCCTAACTACTTCCGAATCGGTGTCCCACAGGGATAAGTTGCTACTTCTGAGTCAGTGGCGACTTTTTCTTTTGGTTGGTCTTTGGCGGCTAAATAATCGGTGCGGAGTTTGTCTAGTAAGGCTGGACGTTGATCATACAACCGCTTGAGGGGACGGGGTGGGCATTGGTTGAGAATATAGGATGTCACTAGGGGGATGGCGATGGTGCTATCGGTGTAACAAACTATGGTGCTGGGTAATTCTTCTGGGTCAATCTTACCCCAACTTACTGCCTCGGAAGGTGTCGCACCAGATAAGCCACCGGTATCAGGACGAGCATCGGTGAACTGGACAAAGAAATCATGTCCCCTTTCTTCTAAACCTAAAACTTCGTGAATCTGCGGTTGGGTTTGCAGTAAGAAGTTTTTCGGACTACCACCACCGAGAATGACGGCTGCGCTGCTACCTTCTCCTTCTCTGGCATTGTAGGCGATCGCAGCTGTTTCGTTTACGTCAATTGCTGGGTCTAATACCAACTGGGAACCCTCCAACGCTAAAGCCGCCACGTTCATCCCAATGGAACTATCCCCAGGTGAAGAGGTATATATAGGCACACCGCATTCATAAGCTGTAGCTAACAAACAAGAATGCTGCACACCTAATTGCTTTTCGACTTCTCGCACATACTTACCCAGCAAGTAATGAAACTCAGCCGTTCCCATCCGCTTTTGGAAAGGTTCAGCTTGCAGGATTTTACGGATAAATGCGTCGGTTTCTAGTAAGACATCATACCCAAAGATGATGTCATAAATTCTGATTGTTCCTTCATCGCGCAGTTTCACATCATCTAAAAACGGGCTACCTGCGAACAACTCAAACCCCAAACCATAGTGCATATCATGGTAAAGGTTTGCACCAGTGCTAATCATCCAATCAATAAAACCATTACGAATCAGGGGTGCTAATGCAGACACACCAAAACCAGCTGGTGTCATAGCACCGGAAAGACTCACACCCACAGTAACACCATCTTTTAAAATATCCTGCGCCAATAATTGACAAGCTTCCCGCAACCGCGCCGAGTTGTAAGCAGTGAAGTAATTATCAATCAAATCTACTACACTGATATCTGCTGACATCGGTATAGGTGCAATTTTTTTACCCAAATGTTTCGCCATAAGAGACTCCCTAACAGTAAACGCGCCGAATATAGTATTACAGCAAATCACAGTAAGTAGGGGAGAAGTGGGGAGTTATCTTTGCACAGCTGTGATATTTTGAGGACTGGGGATTGGGGATTGGGGACTGGGAGACAAGGTAGAAGTAATGACTAATGACTAATGACTGTTGACTAATGACTAATGACTATTGACCGTTGACTATTGACTATTGACTATTGACTATTGACTATTGACCATTGACTAACAACCATGATTACAGGCAAAACTAAGTTACTAGGAGTAATTGGGTATCCGGTGGGACATTCTCTTTCACCTGTGATGCACAATGCAGCGATCGCTCATTTGGGTTTAGACTATGCGTATCTACCGCTACCTATCGACCCGCAGGATTTGGAGGTGGCGATCGCAGGTTTGGCGGCGGTGGGGACTGTGGGTTTTAGTGTGACTATTCCTCATAAACAGGCAATTATGCCGTTAATGGCAGAAATTACACCCCTAGCTCAAGCTATAGGTGCAGTTAATACCGTCAGCCGCAAAGATAACAAATGGTTAGGGACAAATACTGATATTATCGGATTTATTGACCCTCTGCAAACCACCTATCAACAGGATTGGAGTCAGAAAATTGCTGTGATTTTAGGAAATGGCGGTGCAGCTAGGGCGGTGGTTGCAGGTTGTCATCAGCTAGGTTTTGCTCAAATTCATGTGGTGGGGCGCAATTTCGATAAATTGCAAGAATTTCAACAAAGTTGGGCAAATTCACCCATCGCGGAGAATTTACAAGTCCATAGTTGGGATAAGCTTACACAACTAATTCCTCAAGCTGGCTTATTGGTAAACACTACCCCGATAGGGATGTATCCCAAAGTTGATGATTCCCCTGTGAGTATAGACGAAATGGCGAACTTACCAACAGATGCGATCGCCTATGATTTGATTTATATTCCCCAGCCCACAAAATTTCTCCAATATGCACAACAACAAGGTGCAACTATCATTGATGGCTTAGAAATGCTAGTCCAGCAAGGAGTGGCTGCATTAAAAATCTGGTTACAGCGAGACGATATACCAGTAGATGTGATGCGTCAAGCCTTGAAAAAGCAATTAGGTTTGGGGTGAGAGTCATTAGTTATTAGTCATTAGTCATTAGTCATTAGTCATTAGTCAATGGGCATTGGGAATGGGATTTTTCTTAACCGTTCCCTGCTTATGCAGTCAACAGTCAATGGGAGTGGCTGCACGAGGTTATTTAATCAAACATAAAAGCCATATGTCCTTTAATATCGGTTATGGTATTGAGATAGAAAGGTTTGCATGGTCATTTGCGATCGCTATCTCTGCAATCATGTCCGCGAAGAATTACCAAATTTCATTTTGCTGAATCTTTTTGCATAAAGCTTAGTGCTGAGGCTGAATATTAATCAAATCCATCGTGACTGTTCACTAACAAAGCAGTCAACATATCATCTAAACTGATACACCTTAAATTTATGTCTAGCACTGCTCTCTTATCTAAAAACTACAACAATAATCAATATATTCATGGCTATACTGCGGATGAGCAAGACCGCCTGATTAGACAAAGCAATATTATCGCACCCTATCTATATAAAAACATTGATTTTTCTCATTGTCATCACATTATTGAAGTAGGTTGTGGTGTAGGAGCGCAAATACAACAATTATTAAATCGCTGGCCACATTTAAAAATAACTGGTGTTGATATTTCTAGAGAGCAGATTAATCGCGCTAGCGAATTACTTAAGCCTTACATTGATGCTGGACAAGTATCACTTCATGTTAGTCATGGTGGAGAAATTCCTTTCCCTGACGAATCATTTGATGGGGCATTAATTTGCTTTGTTTTAGAACACGCAGATCGTCCACTTGCAGTTCTAAAAGAATTAAAAAGAGTCATGATATCAGGCAGTAGATTGTACTGTACAGAAGCTTTTAATTCTGGTTTATATGTATACCCTACTTGTTTAGGTCTTCAGACTTACTGGGAAATATTTAATCGTCAACAAAAATACTTAAATGGTGATCCAGATGTTGGGGCAAAACTTTGCAATTTAGCATTGCAAGCAGGCTTTTCTGATAGCATTCAGGAATATATACCTATTAGCTTGGATAGCAGAATCAAAGATGAATACAAGCGTTCAGAATTAATTACTTGGTTTCTAGAGTGTTTACTAAGTGCCGCACCATCTTTAATTAATCATAAAAAAGTCACCCCTTACTTAATAGAAGCGATGACTGACGAACTTAATATGATTCAAAGCAGACAAGACAGCATTTTTCTATACCCATTTCAGCAAATGCAGGCTATCAAATAATTTTCCTTGATGATTTAATTATTCTTGATGAGCCACTAATTTAAGTTTCCACTGCCAGTAAACATCTAGATATGCAGTTGGATGTCACAATCGTGATATCCAACTTTAACTTTGTTGCTTATAAATGCTATCCACTAGGAATAAATCAACAAATCAAGTTTCGCTATTTTAGCTAACCTTGATTTTCTTTTGCTTCATCAATGCAACAGTACCAACCAATAAAATCCCTCCTAATATAGTAGGTTCAGGCACTTTTGCATAGGTAACAGTACCAGATATGAACTCAGTATTACTGGGGTCTAGGGAATAAATTGTAAAATCTTCGCCAACAATTTCATAGGCGATAGAACTTGCAGGATTATTTTGAATACCAAAAGCATAGTCTAGTGCAAAAGATGTTTTACCCGTAGAAAAATTGTTGATAAAAACGATAGGATATTCTGGGTAGTCAAAATCATCTTGCTCAGTGTAAATATTGGATTCATCATCAAACTTAAAAGTTAGAGACTGCACCTTTGCTATGCCATCAGTAAAAGTTGCATCATCAAAGCTAAATAGTCCATTACCTTTTTTTGTAGGACTATCAACTGTAAAAGCATAATTAACAATCGCCGCCGTAGTTGGTTTTACATCTACGCTAGCTAATCCTAAAGTTAAACTAGCCACAGTTAGCAATAACTTTGAAACCCATTTCATCTCAGTTTCCCTCACTATAAACGAGATGATCTTGAGGTTATGAGTTTAAGTCTAATTTAATTAGAGGTAAAAATAAAAAATAAATCTCTGTTTCCTATTTCTTACCTATGTAAGTAATGTCAATTATAAATTCGGATTACTATATATAAAGCTACATCGTAAATCACCTATGCAAAAAAGTTCTCAGCATTGTGGTCAAAAAATTGCGATTGTCGGGACTACAGGATCAGGAAAAACAACTTTAGCGCGAAAAATCGCTCAACAATTGCAAGTTATTCACATCGAATTAGACGCACTGCATTGGGAAAAGAATTGGACTGTGGCGGCGGATGAAGTGTTTCGAGAGCGAGTTACACAAGCTTTGAGTGGCGATCGCTGGGTTGTAGATGGTAACTATAGTCAAGTTCGTGATATCATTTGGAGTCAAGCCGACACGATTTTATTTCTCGATTACTCCTTTTGGTTAGTTATGGGGCGACTACTGCGGCGGACTTTGCGTCGTTCTTGGCTGCAAGAAGAACTTTGGAATGGTAATCGTGAAGATTTTAAACTATCATTTTTCAGTCAAGATTCTATCATTTTGTGGATGTTACGCACACATCACCAAAACCGAAAAAAATATCCTCTGCTATTTCAACAACCAAAATATTCTCATCTATCAGTCGTCCACTTAAAATTTCCCCAAATGACAGATGAATGGTTAAGAAACTGCAAACATTAAATCAAAAACTGCCCTTGGACGGAAGCGATGCCAAGGGCAGTATAGAGGAGTCACAACCAGATTTCACATTAAATAACTTAAACATCCTCTGGTTCAAGTTGTGCCACTGTAACTGCATTGACAGCAAAAGCAAAAACTAATGGCATAGGACATCTCAGGACGAAGGTGGAAACAACGGCTAAAACTGTACTAACCACTGCTGATAATGACCAAATCTTTTCTTCCAATGTCAGCCCTTTTTCAGATTTAATACTTCTGAGGACATGGTTAGGAATTGGTTCAGGCATGACACAGCCTGGAGGAAACGCCCAGTAATGATTCCGTCGTTCTACAAATAGTTCTGTCCAGCCATTTTCTTCGCACCAAGCTTCAATCCATTCAATAGAGTAGTGTGTCATAATTGCAGTTACTTATTAGGCTTGTTGAATTGTCTAATGAGGAACAATAAATCCCAGTCAAACAGACTGATTCAGAGTTTTAGCAGTCAATATGAAATCTTGGTCAATACTCCCCATGCAGAAGCTCTTTAAGCATCAGAAGATTATGCTTTATAAGCTTAATGCTCTTTATGATTAAAAGACTAACAGTCAATCTCGCCTATAAAACATAATTGACAATAAACTTTACTTGGAAATATCAACTTGAAGAATTGTAAATTACATTGCGATCGCCTAATCTCAATTAAAAATATTTATACCCTAAAAATCACAATTTAAAATCAAGAATTGTAACTTATTGCTAGAGTAAACACTTAATTTATTTGACTGAATCTAAATATATCTGATCATTAAATAACTTTTCTACTGCCTAGAGTTGTATTTATCTCTCCAAAAGTCATACAAATCCTCAAGGTGTAGGCATTACCAAGCATTTATAACAAAATGTTAAGCTGTTAATAATCCAAAACACTTGATTATCAGGAACGTGCAGAATGAACCAGCAAATTAATTACCTAAAGATGTTTTGGCGCAAAGCCTTGATATTAGCCTTGGGGATCATGGTTTTTTGCTTACCTTTCCCCGCTTGGGCAGTAGACTGGACACATCCCCTATCATTTAGCAACGCAGAATTATCCCGCCATGATTTTTCCGGTGAGAGTTTACAAGCGGCGGAGTTTTCTAACGCTAACTTAGAAATGACTAATTTTACTGGTGCTGACTTACGGGGAGCAGTATTAAGTGCATCTGTGATGACACAAGCCAACCTCCAAAGAGCAGATTTAACGAATGCAATGGTAGATCAGGTAAACTTAACAGGGGCTAATTTAAGCGATGCCGTTTTTAAAGAAGCTCTTTTACTCCGTGCCATCTTTAATAATGTGAACATAGAAGGCGCAGACTTTACAGATGCAATTTTAGACAAGGCACAAATCAAAGAACTTTGTACAAAAGCTAGCGGAGTAAATTCGCAAACAGGTGTAGAAACTCGTGATTCTTTAGGATGTTCATGAAGCGTGTAGGTGTAATTGGTGGCGGACAGCTAGCTTGGATGATGGGAAGTGCAGCGCAAAAGCTGGGGATAGAGTTGATAGTGCAGACACCTAGCAATCAAGATCCAGCAGTGGCGATCGCTCACGATACCATATTGGCAGCAGTAGATGATGCTGAAGCCACAAAAAAGTTAGCAGCGAACAGCGATGTCATCACCTTTGAAAACGAATTTGTCGATCTAGAAGCATTATCACAGCTAGTAAATCAAGGTGTTTGCTTTCGCCCCAGATTAGAAGCCTTAGCACCCTTGTTAGATAAATATCATCAACGTTGTTATTTACGTGACTTAGGGCTACCCGTTCCTCAATTTTTTGCTATTGAACAACAGGAAGAGATCACAGCCAAAATTGCAGACTTCGGTTTTCCCGTCGTTTTAAAATCTCGTCGTCACGGTTACGACGGACAAGGAACCTTTATCATTCGTGATGCAGCCAGCTTACAAGAGAAATTAGAGTTCAGCAAAAACAACCCAACTCTATTTTTAATCGAAGAATTTATCCCCTTTGAACGAGAATTAGCCGTAATTGCAGCCCGTGGGGTAGAAGGAGAAATTGTCATCTATCCCGTGGTAGAAACTCAGCAAGAACAACAAGTATGTCGGCGAGTCATCGCCCCAGCGAATATTACATCAGAACAAGTTGCCACAGCAGAAGCGATCGCCCATAAACTATTAGACAGCCTGCAATTCGTCGGCGTATTTGCCATCGAATTATTTCTCACAACCGACGGTAAAGTCCTAGTTAACGAAATCGCCCCCCGCACCCACAACTCCGGGCATTTTTCCCTAGACGCGTGCGCCACCTCCCAATTTGAGCAACAACTGAGAGGCGTGTGTGGTATGCCTTTAGGCGATCCCAGCTTACAATGTGCAACTGCCATCATGGTCAACTTATTAGGTTATGAAACCTCTCAAAGCGACTATCAAAACAAACGCCAACAATTAGCAGCCATTCCCCAAGCCCACGTCCACTGGTACGGCAAAACCGAATCCCGCCCAGGCCGCAAACTAGGACACGTCACCGTCTTATTAGAAAATCATCACCCAACCATAGCCACAGAAATTGCTCAGACTGTGGAATCTATCTGGTACTCAAGTTGAAGAATTGAGGGTGTAGGTAACGGAGACAAGGTAGACAAGGGGGACAAGGTAGATTCTATTCCCCATGCCCAATGCCCCATGCCCAATTCCCAATTCCCAACTTGCACACAATCCACTTTGAGAAGCTATAATGAGTGAGTTGCACTGCGACGTTGGTGACTGCCATCAAGTTTTTTGATCTATGTCTTTAAGAAAAAGGGAACCAAATATTTCTCGTGGCAGTAGACCGGGCTTGTACTCGGAAACTTTAAACGGGCAAAATCGGTACCCACCTGGTTTAACCAGGTCATAAACTTAGGTAAAACGGCGTTGCGGTGAACTCAAAATTTCTAGCTCCCATTTTTCATTGAAAACTGGGAGCTTTAATTTTTTAAGGGTGTAAGGGTGTAAGGGTATAGGGGTAAAACTTTCCAATTCTCAATGCCCAATGCCCAATGCCCAATGCCCAATACCAACTTCAAAAAGCTTAACGCCATTTGTATCATATGATGCTTAATGAGATACAAATCAGAGTTACGATAACTAAAACCTAACTTAATTTTTAGTTAAGAATAGAAAAATTGTTAAAATCTTCATTGACAAATCCTGTATTTCCAGCTTCGGTTTCCCGGCTAGATAATGGTCTAACGTTGATTCATCAAGAAATTCCCTCTACACCCGTAGTGGTAGCTGATATATGGGTAAAGGCTGGAACTATACATGAGCCAGAACCTTGGTTTGGGATGGCTCATTTCTTGGAACACATGATTTTTAAAGGTACAGCCACCCTAGATCCGGGAATGTTTGACCACAATATCGAAAATACAGGGGGAGTCAGTAATGCAGCCACAAGCTACGACTATGCTAATTATTCTTTGACGACTGCGGCTAATTATATAGAAGATAACCTGCCGCATTTAGGAGAACTACTAGTGAACGCCGCCATTCCAGACAATGAGTTTGAGCGTGAACGAGATGTAGTTTTAGAAGAAATACGCGCTTGCTATGATGATCCTGACTGGGTAGGTTTTCAATCTTTGCTGCAAAGTGTTTACCAAAATCATCCTTATGGACGTTCGATTTTGGGGAACGAAGAGGAATTAATGCAGCATTCACCAGAGGCGATGCGTTGTTTTCACCGCACACACTACCAACCCGAAAACATGACAGTGGTGATAACAGGGGGAATTAGTCAACAGCTAGCCTGGGATTTAGTTAACAGCTCATTTAGTAAATTTGGTAAACGTGGAGAATGTCCCCTAGTCACACCAGTCACTAAACCCATGATTAATGGGGTACGCCGTCAAGAATTGTATCTACCAAACATCGAACAAGCACGGCTATTGATGGCGTGGCTAGTACCAGGGGTAGAACAACTGCGTGCTGCCTATGGCTTAGATTTATTATCAGTATTATTGGCAGAAGGCCGGACTTCTCGTTTAGTACGTGATTTACGAGAAGAACTACAACTAGTACAGGGAATTTGCAGCAATTTCTCTCTACAACGCGAATCAAGCTTATTTACAATTACAGCTTGGGTAGAACCAGAAAACTTAGAAACAGTAGAAACATTAATTCTTGAGCATTTGCATGATATCCATAACCAAGGTGTTACCGAACAAGAATTAGCTCGTACAAGTAGGCTGTTATGCAATGAATACGCCTTTTCCACCGAAACACCCAATCAGATCAGTGGAATGTATGGATATTACAACACCATTGCCCAAGCGGAATTATCCGTTACCTACCCCCAGCAAATTAAATCATTCACATCCCAAGAACTGCAAACATTAGCCCAACAGTACCTTTCAGTGCAAGATTACGCTGTAACCATGATGAAACCATGCTAGGTTCTGGAGAGTGAGAGGAAAGGAGAGAAAGCAGGGGGAGCAGGGGGAGCCAGGGGGAGCCAGGGGAAGCAGAGGGAGAAAAACGAATGACTAATGACTAATGACTAATGACTAATGACTAATGACTAATGACTAATAACCAATGACTCAAACTGTGAATCCTTCTTTGTCTAACAATTCCCCTGTTCATCGCACTGTATTAAACAACGGTATTGTCGTGCTAGTAGCAGAAAATCCGGCTGCGGATATTATTGCGGGGAGAATTTTTATCCGTGCGGGTAGTTGCTGCGAACCGCGAGAAAAAGCAGGTTTAGCGCATTTACTAGCAGCAGTCATCACTAAAGGATGTGATGGACTTTCTAGTATGGAAATTGCGGAAGAAGTCGAATCTGTGGGAGCTAGTTTGAGTGCAGATACATCGACTGATTATTTTTTAATGTCCTTAAAGACAGTAACAGAAGATTTTTCTCAGATATTATCACTGGCGGGACGGATTTTGCGATCGCCTACTTTCCCCACTACCCAAGTAGAACTAGAACGGCGTTTAACCATCAATAGTATTCGTTCCCAAAAAGAACAACCCTTCACCTTGGCGATGGAACAAATGCGGCGGGTAATTTACCAAGATCATCCTTATGCAATGTCAGTCATGGGGGATGAAAACAGCGTCAACAATATCACCCAAACCGACTTAATAGAGTATCACCAAACTTATTTTCGCCCAGACAATATAGTTATTAGCATTGCTGGACGCATCACCTGCAATGAAGCCATAGCTTTAGTTGAGTCAGTCTTTGGAGATTGGCAAATTCCAGAACAAGCAACACCAACCAGTAATTTACCGGAAATTCCACTAGCACCACAATCCCAACTCAAACCCGTACAGACACAGCAATCTATCGTTATGTTGGGTTATTTAGGTGCAGCAGTCAATTCTCCTGATTACGCGCCATTAAAATTGCTCTCTACCTATTTAGGTAATGGCTTATCTAGCCGCCTATTTGTGGAATTACGAGAAAAACGTGGTCTAGCCTACGAAGTTTCAGCCTTTTACCCAACTAAACTATATCCAGCCTCATTTTTAGTTTATATGGGTACAGCCCCAGAAAATACCACTATCGCCTTAGAAGGATTACATACAGAAGTAGAGTTACTCTGCACTACAGAATTGTCCGAAACCACTCTGCAAACTGCCAAGAACAAAATGTTAGGACAGTATGCTTTGGGTAAACAAACAAACGGACAAATTGCCCAAATCTACGGTTGGTACGAAATTTTAGGCTTAGGAATTGACTACGACCAAAAATTTCAAGAACTAATGGCTGCCGTCACTCCCCAAGACACTTTAATCGCAGCCCGTCACCACTTCCAGAAACCTTATATTTCTTTAGTAGGTCAAGAAGAAGCGATTAACCGCGCGATTTTGAGTGCTGAGTTGTGAGTGGTGAGTGCTGAGTTATGAGTTATGAGTGCTGAGTTGTGAGTTATGAGTTGTGAGTTGTGAATTGTGAGTTCAGTTCTCATCAAACCAAATTGAGCAATTTTCCTTTCACTAATAACTCAGCACCGGCTAAACGCCGCGCTACCGCTAACAGCACGGGCTAAATGCCCCGCTACCGCTAACAGCACTCAGCACTACTAAATAACCTCACACGGTTGTAATATTAGCAACAGAAGTTCTGGGAGCAATTTCCATGAAAGGTAGCCTGACAGCCAGTATTGTGATACCAATTCACAAAAAATGTGATTCAAATGCAAACGCCAAAAGCTATGCTGGGTCTCATTTTCTTAATTTTGAATTTTGAATTTTGAATTTTGAATTGGTATGAGTTACTTAAATTTACTCAAGACATTTCGCTGTTGCAGCACAAGTAGGTTTTATTGGTTACTGTTGTTTTCTTGTTCGTCTGTGTTCCTTGGCTTATCGGCTGTAGTCGCAGTTGCTACACCCCAACAAATAGCCCAACAAGTTGGGATCAGTCGTCCTACTCTCAAGGTTGGTAGTCAAGGTGAACGTGTCTCGGAACTTCAGGCGGCTCTGAAACTGTTGGGTTTTTACTCCGGTGCAGTGGATGGTAACTATAATGAAGCAACAGCCAATGCAGTTTCTCAATTTAAACAAACGGTGGGTTTGAGTCCAGATGGTATTGTGGATGCAGCTACTTGGCAAAAACTCTTCCCCAACCAACCTTTGACAGCATCAACACCAACAACCAATCCCCCATCTAATTTTCCCGTTCCAACTCAACCTGCTACGGTCATTAATAATAGACCTGAACCCAGGCCAGCTAATCCCCGCACTGTTCCTAATCAAGTTGTTGGGACTAAGCCTACCCCCAACCGGACACCGACTAAACCCCCAAATAATCAAGTGGTTAAAACTACGCCAGTTTCTAGGACTACGAATTCCAGACAAAACCCAAGTAATACCACTCGTTTGAGTCCGACTCCGCCGGCTGACCGCATTGTTGGTGTGCAGTACACTACCGAAGGCTGGCCAATTTTGCGCGTGGGGATGAGTAACGCGGAGGTTAGTAAGCTACAAACAAGATTGAGTCAGTTAGGTTTTCTCAAGGGTAGTGTAGATGGTTACTTTGGCGTGATGACTGAAACGGCGGTGAAAGCAGCACAAAAACGCTATGGGATTAATCCTGATGGCGTAGTTGGTGGTGCTACTTGGGAGGCTTTATTACAGAGTTCTTCTCAACGGCGTTAAATTATCTGTGGTAGAAAAAGTCACTTATCTCTGCTGTGTGATAGTTGGTAGTTGTTAACTCAAAAAATCAATTAGCAATTACCAATTGCTTTTTTTCGGATGTTTTCTGGTGAGGCTAATTTCTGTTCACAAAATATGAAAAACTTTCTGTTGACTTGGCTAGGTACTGCGGTAGCTTTGTTAGTTACCGCCCATATCGTACCAGGATTTGAAGTAAAGAGTTTTGTGGCTGCGCTACTTGCTGTGGCTGTTATTGGATTGGTTAATGCTTTTGTCAGACCAATTTTAGGTTTTTTGGCATTTCCTATTACTCTATTGACCTTTGGTTTATTTACACTTGTGCTGAATGCTTTTTTACTCTGGTTAGCAAGTATTCTCACACCTCGTGACTATTTTGTAATTGATGGCCCGTTAGCTGCTTTTTTAGGGTCAATTGTATTATCTATAGTTTCTAGTGTAATTAACTACATTTTAAGAGGTATAGAGGAATAGTCATTAGTCATTAGTCAATGGTCAATAGTCATTAGTCATTAGTCATTCAGCAGGGTTTGAGCTACGGCAATTGTTACTGCTCCTGGTTTTTCTGGTAGGCGGATAATTTGTTTGGGGACTATCAGCTTAACTGCTAAATTTGTCTGCGAGGCGGCTAAAATTGCTGCCGCTTCAGCTACACTTGGTGTTCCTACTATTTTAGCGATCGCCATGTCACCATGCGGCACCGCAACTTGAGCTAACATCTCGGCGGGAAAGGTTGTTAAAGGTAAGCCATGACTACGACAAAACTCTACTAAGCTGATTTCTCTAGCTTTGATATCAATAGTAGCAATGCCAGCGATCGCTGCTAACCTTAGTTCATAATTACGACAAACTTGCTCAACTGCTGTTACTAATAACTCAGAAGAAATACCAGATGTACAGCCCATCCCCAACCACAAGTCCTTTATTAATGGATTTTTTTGAGGAATCGTTGCCACTCCTAAATTTCTAGCAAGTAGAGTTGGTAACTTTCAGTATTTCGGTTTTTCATTACATGAGTAGATGCTAGCTTTTTGGCGTTTACTAAAATACAGAAAAACTGATAGTTAGAATACTGTTATCAGAAATGAAAAACTCTATATTAAGCATATCTAGCACAGTAGGAAACGCCGGAGGGATGACGAGGTAAAAACTAGAAAGTAAATATACTCTTCTAATTTCGCTTCTTTGGCATCCGTGAAGCAAAAGATTCTTTTACCTGGTCTACTTTCGGTGTTTCAATTTCTTCCCATATTAGCCGCAGTCACTTTATATAACTACGACTTAAATTTGAGAATTTTTGTTTCTCATTTCTGTAACAGTTTTGGGATTCAGTATTTAATTTAATACCGTGTTTTTTACTAGTTGTCAAGTTGTCTAAAACAACTACTTTTATCAAAATATTCTAGATAAAATTTGTTGCAAAAACAACAGATATTTTTGATCATTATTGCTTAATTATTGTTCAAAATTTATAACTTCCAATAGTTGTATAAAGATGTACAAGAGAACCACAAACTTTTGAGTTGCCAGCCTTTGCTACACAAACCTACCGCGAATTAGTAGAGTATTTTGTATCTAATTTTGCGCTCCTGCTTGCTTCAAAATCTGCACAATGCTTCTATAGCCATTAAATTCCGCCAGCATCAAAGCAGTATAACCACCACGGTTTTTTAAATTCATATCAGCCCCAGATGCTATTAATGTCTGGACTGCTGTACCATAACCTCCCGATGCTGCCCACATCAAAGCTGTAGCCCCAGCTGCATCTTGAGCATTAATGTTTGCACCATTGCCTAACAATAACTGAATTATCTGGTGATAGTTGCGTTCTGCTGCCTTAATTAGCGCAGTTTTGCCATCGTTAGCTGTGGCGTTAGGATTCGCGCCATAATCTAACAATACCTTGACTGTCTGTGTATGTCCTTGGGAGACAGCTAAGATTAAAGGAGTTTCACCCAGATTATCCCCATGTACATTTGCGCCATAGTTGAGTAATGCTTGCACTATCTCGCTGTGTCCCTGTAATGCAGCTACTATCAAAGGTGTATCACCCGGATGGTTTTTCAGTTGAGGATTAGCACCTCGATTGAGTAGAATTTGCACTACATCTAGATATCCTTCTATGACGGCAAGGTTTAAAGCAGTTTCACCGTCTTGATCTTGATGATTAACTAAAGCCCCTTGATCTAGTAGTATAGTGGCGATCGCTCCCTGTCCAGCCGCCGCAGCTGCAAAGAGTGCAGTTCCACCGTCTTGATTTTGTAAATTGACATCAGCCCCACCCGCTAGCAATGCTTGGGCTACCTCCAAATTTCCCAAGTCAGCTGTCATCATCAGCAAGGTTTCCCCTTCTTCGTCTTGGTTGTTAGCATCCGCGCCATGTTGTAAAATCAACTGCACTACAGCAGCTTGCCCATGTTTTACAGCTAGCTTCAAAGCCGTATCACCATCTTTATCTGACAAATTGATATCAGCCCCAGCCTTGAGCAAAGTGTGTACTACATTGCTGTGGCCTTTCAGTGCCGCTACCATTAAAGCCGTACTACCATCTTCATTAGTAGCGTTAATCTCAGCCCCTCTAGAGATTAACATCTGCACAATATCTAATTGATTAGCACTAGCCGCCAACATTAACGCCGTCAAACCATAGCGTTTTCTAGTTAAATTAATATTTGCCCCTGCATCTAAAAGCGATCGCACAATTTCCGTATAGCCTAGATTAGCAGCAAACATTAAGGCTGTAGTTCCATCGCGATCGCACACATCTACATTTGCACCCGCAGCCAACAGCGCATCCAACCGCTTTAAATCACCACTTTTAGCAGCCTTCAGCAACAAAGCATCATTGTTGTCAATCATGAATCAGTTCCGACTGGGAAATTTGATTTATTCAGTCTCAGAATTTAGTCTCAGATGCTTTTGCTACTTTGGCAAGTGGGGAGGTTGGGGACTGGGCATGAGGCATGGGGCGTTGGGGGCTGGGGACGAGGAGACAAGGGAGACAAGGTAGCAGGGAAAAAACTAATGACTAATGACTAATGACTATTGACTATTGACTCAACAATCACCCATGAAATTGTGCTAATTTTTATTAAGATTTAAGAATTGGGTGAGAACACGATGAGTTTGGAACTGTCTGCCTCGGTTAAATATTGGCTAAATTTCTTTCACCCGTTAATTATGTGGGTGTTACTAGCACTTTCACTCTATGCTGCTTATTTAGGCTTGCAAGTACAGCGTACTCGCAACGCCCAAGGAGAAGAAAAGAAAGAATTAATTAAAGGTAGATATAACATTAAACACTACCAAATAGGCTCATTAATTTTGGCTTTGATGGTAGCCGGTGCAATTGGCGGGATGGCTGTCACGTACATCAACAACGGTAAATTGTTTGTGGGGCCGCACTTATTAGCTGGGTTGGGAATGACGGCTTTAATAGCATTTTCAGCCGCCCTATCTCCTTTTATGCAAAAAGGTGCAAATTGGGCGCGAGTGACTCACATTCTCTTAAATTTCGTAATGTTAGGACTGTTTACCTGGCAAGCTATCACCGGTGTAGAAATCGTCCAAAGAATACTTTCTAAGGCGTAGTCAATAGTCATTAGTCAACAGTTATATTGTGTAGTTCAGAGATTTTATTCTTTTTATTTTTGTTGCTGGTTAAAGACACAAACAAAAATAAAAATTTTTCTAATCTTCAACTAATAACTAATGACTAATGACTAATAACTAATGACTAATTCACCACTTTTTCTGCAAATGTTTTGGTAAAGGTAAACCAAAAGTATTGTGAAAATCTTCTTGGACTTTGCGGGTGAGTCGGCGAGAGACTTGGCGGACGATTTGGTTAAGTAGGCGATCGCCTGTAGACTGAATTAAAGATTGGGGCAAACGCTGGATAAATCGCGGAAAATGTATGCAAACAACTAAATCTAATTCCCATTCTACCCGTGTGACTTCACCTTCATCTTCTTTGAACTGTAAAGCCGCTTGATAGTCTACATCGTAACCAGGTGCTTGATAGTCGGGGATAGGAATGGTGCGAATGCGATAAACTCCGTTTTCTGGGGGTAACAATTCTAAGCCAATTTTCGGCTCAACTTCATAACCAAACGCACCAAATCGACCAATAGTTAAAGCGTAACCATGTTCGCCTAGAGGCTGTACCTTCATAGGTTCAGCACAGCGACAAAACCAGCTATTATGGGTGTTCAGGTATTCACCAACTGTTTGGGCTGGAGCATACATTTCCATACAGTCGGCATAATGACCATAAAATTTAGTTTGAGTATTGGTAGTGATTTCTGTACCCGTGGCTTCTGTATCTGGGATGTTAGCAGCAACGGGGACAATTTTTTCTGTAATTTCTAAAGATTGGTATTCGCCGTTTGTCGAAAGCATGAAGCATTCCCCTCTAGCATGGCGTTTGTCTATGTTTATGATTCCCAGGTTGAATGGGTCGGTTAGCACTAAACTTCCATTTTGACTGAAAGCTTATAATTTTGTCATAAACTTCATAAAATCACTAAAATATAAAACTGATCAAGCACACACTAGTTTCCCAGGATAGCGTTTTCGATGAAAGCATTTGTAGCCGGCGCAACAGGTGAAACAGGTCGCCGTATTGTACAAGAGTTAGTAGCACGTAACATCCCTGTGCGTGCTTTAGTCAGGGATATAGAGGTAGCTAGAGCTATTTTGCCACCTGATGCCGAGTTAGTGGTGGGTGACGTATTAAACCCACAAAGCTTAACTACTGCCTTGGGTGATAGTACAGTTGTTTTGTGTGCCACTGGTGCAAAGCCGAGTTTTGATTTTACTGGCCCTTACAAGGTAGATTTTGAAGGCACTAAAAATTTAGTGGATGTAGCCAAAGCCAAGGGCATTGAGAATTTTATCTTAGTAACCTCCTTGTGTGTCTCCCAGTTTTTTCATCCGTTGAATTTATTTTGGTTAATTTTGCTATGGAAAAAACAAGCCGAGGAGTATCTACAAAAAAGTGGACTGACTTATACAATAGTCCGTCCTGGCGGTTTAAAAAATGAAGATAATACCGATGCGATCGTCATGCAAGGGGCTGATACATTATTTGACGGTAGTATTCCTCGACAAAAAGTCGCCCAAGTCTGTGTAGAAGCCTTATTTGAGCTATCTGCACGCAATAAAATCGTCGAGATAGTAGCCAAACCACAAGCCAGTGCTAAAAGCTTTGGCGAATTGTTTCAGCAATGTTAGTTAATGGTCAATAGTCAACAGTCAATAGTCAACAGTCCATAGCCATAAACGATAAAGCATTCTTTTTTTCAAGCCTTTATACTGATCTCTTGTGATGAACCCAGAGAATACTTAAAGCCCCGACTAATGACTAATGACTAATGACTAATGACTATTGACTATTGACTATTGACTATTGACTACTGACTATTTCTGAACTTTGCCGAAATATATACGTCTGTTGCTGTTGTTACTTAAGAGAGTGAATTTGCAAGGAGTAAAACTCTGAAAAGCGTTGAACTCAAAGGGGTGGAAAAGTTTATCGGCCCCATAGCCGCACTACTTGCCTTTGTGTACTTATTTCAATGGTATGTGTTTGGGGATTTGCGATCGCCTTCTGATCCCATCTTCGGAAATAATTTACCGCCTTTGGTGATGCAAGGGGGTGATCCTTATGTCCGCGCTTTAATGCGTACTATTTCAGCCAGTGAAGCCAATAGCAAGCGTCCCTATTCTCTCTTATATGGTGGACAGCAAATCACTGACTTAAGTAAGCATCCTGAAATATGCGTAACTATTCCTGTAGGGCCAAATACAGGTAATTGTTCTACTGCTGCTGGCAGATATCAAATTATTAATACCACTTGGTTTCATATTGCTCCCCGCTATCACCCCAAACCAGCCAACATGATGTTTTGGTCTAATTATAGTTTTGAGCCAGAATATCAAGACATAGTAGTTTATCGCTGGTTAAATGATTCTAGTGTCTGGGGAGTTGATATTTCCCAACAGTTGCGTCAAGGGAAACTCAACGAAGTTTTACGGCGACTCTCCCCCACATGGACAAGTCTGGGTTATGGCATCGAAACCAATTCTATTAGTAAATCTTTGCCCAAGATTTATCAAAAAATGCTCCAAGAAGAATTAACTATGGCCAGTCAACCAAACGCAGCTAATGCAGCTACCCCCAGTCCCAAGGTTAAGCTCCAAGTCAAGCAACCGTAAAGAATTTTGGATTTTGGATTTTGGATTTTGGATTGAACACAAAGTAAGGGCGGATTTGAAAAAATATCTGTCTTTCCAACAGGATAAAACCCGCCACTACAACTCCAAAATCTTAAACTTGCTTGACTGTGAACGGTTAACAGTCAACAAACCCCATAGGAATAGCTTAACTATACAAAGCCTTCACCCATTGCCATTCCTGTAGTAAACCTTCTTGCAAAGACACTTGTGGTTGGTATCCTAAAAGCTGTCGTGCCTTAGAAACATCAGCAGCAGTATGTCTAGCATCCCCCATTGCTTTTTCGATGTGGTTTCTTTTGATGGGTTTATCTACTATTTTTTCCATTGTGTTGAGGATTTCTGCTAAAACAACTCTGCTGCCACCACCAATATTAAAAATTTCACCCACAGCTTCAGGTACAGTAGCTGCTGCTAAATTCGCCGCTACAGCATCCTTGACAAAAGTAAAGTCTCGTGTTTGCTGTCCATCACCATAGATGGGAATTGCTTCATCTTGTAAAACAGCTTTGAAAAATTTGTGAAATGCCATATCAGGGCGTTGTCTGGGGCCGTAAACAGTAAAATAACGTAGAGCCACGAAAGGCACACCAAAGTTTTTATGATACAGTCCACACAAACGCTCGGCAGCTAGTTTAGTAATTCCATAGGGCGAAACTGGCTGTGGAGGAATACCTTCATGAGTTGGTAAGGTTTCCGCATCCCCATAGACGCTAGATGTGGAAGCAAACACAAATCTAGTTAATTGTTTCGCATCTTTAGCTGCTTCTAACATGACTTGTGTGGCGTTAATGTTGCGTTCAGTGTACGCACGAAAACCTTGACCCCAACTGGCTCTAACTCCTGCTTGGGCAGCTTGATGATAAACTACATCTACATCTTGCAGCAATTTTGACCAATCTAAGCTCTGAATATCGTTCTCAATTAAAGTAAAGTTAGGCGAACTTTGTAAGTGAGCAAGATTCTTACGTTTGAATATGGGGTCGTAATAATCGTTAAGTTCATCAATACCAATTACTTGTTTTCCTTGTTCTAGAAGAGTTTCGGCTAGATGAGAGCCAATAAATCCTGCTGCTCCAGTTACAATAACTTTAGTCATGTCCTCTATTTGTATTGTTATTTTTTACTCAGAATACTTATAGGTTAATCTCGATAATCCTGGAATAGCTATTCTTTAGCAATAGGAATCAAAAAATAGGAATTTTATTTTTAGGGGTGTAAGGGTGTAAGGGTTAAAAAAATATAATAATTTCTATTCGTTTTTCACTCATACCCCTATACCCTCATACCCCTACACCCCTAACAAGGTACTTGCATCAAAGTAAGAATTGGTGAAAAATTGATCCGCAGCCATCAGGCATTCTTACTCTCAAGGGACGCAAGAGGAAATCAGTGAAAGTTTTAGTTGTAGGGAATGGCGGACGCGAACACGCGCTGGCTTGGAAATTGTTGCGATCGCCCCAAGTTGATCAGGTAGTATGTGTACCAGGTAACGGTGGTACAGCCACTCTGGCACGTTGCCAAAATATCCCCTTGGCAGTGGATGATTTTGAGGGTATCAGTAAATACGCCTTAGATAACGGGATTTCGCTGGTGGTGGTAGGGCCGGAAGTACCCTTAGCTAAAGGTATTACTGACTACTTACAAGCAAAAGGATTAAAGGTATTTGGCCCTACCAGAACTGGTGCCAAAATTGAAGCGAGTAAAGCTTGGGCAAAAGCTCTGATGCAAGCAGCAGAAATTCCTACTGCTAAGGCTGCGGTATTTACTGAGGCAACGGCCGCTAAATCTTATGTTCAAGCTCAAGGTGCACCGATAGTTGTCAAAGCCGATGGTTTGGCTGCCGGGAAAGGTGTTATTGTTGCTACCACCATAGAAGAAGCAGAAAACGCCATTGACACCATCTTTCAAGGGCAGTTTGGCAGTGCTGGGGAATTTATCGTTATTGAAGAATGTTTAATCGGGCAGGAAGTTTCGGTGTTAGCCGTGACAGATGGCTTGACCATTCGCCCTTTATTGCCTGCCCAAGACCACAAACGCATCGGTGAGGGGGATACAGGCGAAAATACAGGTGGCATGGGCGCGTATGCCCCAGCACCCATTGCTACGCCAGAAATTATGGCTAGGGTGCAAACGGAAGTTTTAGAAAGAGCGATCGCAGCTTTAAAATCCCAAGGTATCGATTATCGTGGTATTCTCTACGCCGGCTTGATGATTTCACCCGATGGCAACTTTAAAGTTTTAGAATTTAACTGTCGCTTCGGTGATCCTGAAACCCAAGTCATCCTGCCACTCTTAGCCACACCCTTAGAAGAGTTGATTTTAGCTTGCGTCGAGCAACGTTTGAGCGAATTACCCCCCTTAGCATGGCATGAAGGCGCATCTGCCACAGTAGTAGCCGCTTCCGGCGGTTATCCAGGGGACTATGAAAAAGGCAAAGTCATAACCGGAATTGCAGAAGCCGAAACCAAAGCAGCCACAGTCTTTCACGCCGGCACAAAATTAAACGAACAACAACAAATCGTCACAGATGGCGGCCGAGTCTTAAACGTGACAGCTACAGGCGAAAACTTCCAGCAAGCCCTAGCCAAAGCTTACAACGGGCTACAATCTATTCAATTTGAAGGGATGTATTACCGTAGAGATATTGGTCATAGAGTGCTGAGTGCTGAGTAATGAGTGCTGAGTAGTGAGTAATGAGTAATGAGTAGTGAGTAATGAGTAATGAGCAGTGAGTAATGAGTGATAAGTTTTGTTAGCGATAGCGCGGTGTTTAGCCGGTGCTGAGAGTTAGGAAATCAATTCTACCTTGTCCACCTTGTCCGCCTTTTTCCCAGTCCCCAATCCCCAATCCCCAATCCCCGAATTACCATATTTGTCGAATAAACTGTTAATTTTTTAGTTGTTGGGGTTGATAACCTAAACTACTAACAACTTTATTTGCAATGCTGTCGCTGTTAAAAACAATCCGAGAAGCGATCGCCAATTGGTGGTCAGAGTTCACACTTCAAACTAAACTTTTGGCTGTGGCTACTTTGGTAGTCTCTTTGGTCATGAGTGGTCTCACTTTCTGGGCGGTAAATACCATTCAGCAAGATGCCCGCATGAATGATACCCGCTTTGGGCGGGATTTGGGACTACTACTAGCTGCTAACATCACTCCTTTAGTAGCTGACCATAATCTCACAGAGGTAGCTAAATTTTCTCAACGCTTCTATAGCAGTACCTCTAGTATCCGCTATATGCTCTACGCGGATGAAACTGGCAAGATTTACTTTGGGATTCCCTTTTGGGAACCTGAAGTAGAAAACTCGCTGACTATTGAAAGGCGTATTGAACTGCCAGAAGATTACCCAGAGGAAGGGGATAAGCCAATGGTGCGGCAACACATGACTCCTGATGGAGTCGTGACTGATGTATTTATCCCTCTAATTGTTAATAAAAAATATTACGGTGTATTAGCAATTGGTATCAACCCCAATCAAATAGCCGTTATCTCTACTAATTTCACCCGTGATGTGACCATTGCCGTGTTTATTACGATTTGGGTAATGGTAATTTTGGCTGGAGTGATCAACGCTTTGACAATCACTAAACCCATTAAAGAACTACTAGTAGGGGTAAAACAAATTGCCGCCGGTAACTTTAAACAGCGCATCGATTTACCTTTGGGTGGTGAATTAGGGGAGCTAATTTTCAACTTTAATGAAATGGCGGAACGGCTAGAACGCTACGAAGAGCAAAATATTGAGGAACTCACAGCCGAAAAAGCCAAGCTGGAAACCCTCGTCTCTACTATCGCCGATGGTGCTGTCTTAATTGACAATAATATGCAGGTGATTTTAGTCAATCCCACGGCACGGCGTATCTTTGGTTGGGAAGGTAGTGATGATGTAGTAGGCAGTAATGTTTTACATAATTTGCCCCCAACCGTGCAAATGGAAATCACCAAACCTTTATCCTTAATGGCCGCCGGTGAATGTGAAAGTGCGGAGTTTCGTTTGGCTTTAAATCAACCCGTTAAGCGCACTATCCGCATTCTCTTAACTACGGTTCTCAATTTGCAACGGGAGAGTATTAAAGGCATTGCCATTACTGTGCAGGATATTACTCGTGAAGTAGAACTCAATGAAGCTAAAAGCCAATTTATTAGCAATGTTTCCCACGAACTGCGAACGCCCTTATTTAATATCAAATCTTTTATTGAAACTCTACATGATTACGGTGAAGATTTAAGTGCAGAAGAAAAACGGGAATTCCTGCAAACAGTTAACCATGAAACCGATCGCTTAACTCGCTTAGTTAATGATGTTTTGGATTTATCGAAGCTAGAATCTGGTAAGACTTATAACTTCTACGGTGTAGACTTAGCCCAGGCGATCGAACAAACTCTGCGGACATACCAACTCAACGCCAAAGACAAAGGAATTGAAATATCACAAGAAGTTGCTCCTCAATTGCCCCTAGTTACGGGTAATTATGATTTGTTACTACAAGTTTTAGCTAACTTGGTGGGTAACGCACTTAAGTTTACTCCTGCTGGCGGTAAAGTTACCATTCGTGCCTATCAATTAGATATCCACGCTTTATTACCCAATCAACCCCCACAAGTACGCGTAGAAGTGTCTGATACAGGTATTGGTATCGCACCAGAAGACCAACAGGCTATTTTTGACCGTTTCTTCCGTGTGGAAAACCGCGTTCACACCTTAGAAGGTACAGGTTTAGGTCTTTCCATTGTGAGAAATATCATCGAAAGACACCGCAGTAAAGTAAATTTGGTGAGTGAAGTTGGTGTGGGTACTACTTTTTGGTTTGATTTAACTCTATTTGAAGTAGAAACACCGAAGCCAGAAATTGAGCCTACAAATGTTAGCTAATCAATCGTATTAATCAGCTTTATGGCTTTTCTTAGTCTGCTGAGGTACAAATTGATCCACATTGATCTGTTTACCTGTGGTTACTCCTACGGTGAAGCAAGCTAAATTTGCGTTTAGCTATTGTGGTTTGTACTTCACTATGGTTAAGAAAGGCCATAAAGCAATTACGAAAAAGATTTAATTAACTTTACATTAGTTAATATAGTTGCATTTATTGTCACCGATTTACTTAAATATTTAATTGCAATCCACAAAATCGTGAATTAATTTACACTCATAAAATTACGCATATAATGGCTCTATTACTTAAGCATTAGCTATTTAGTATTGGATGTCTAGATATATTGCTTTTGTAATTTTGTATAATTAGCGTTTTGCTTCGTAGCCAACATTTAGGTAATCAGTAAAATGAGTGATATTGCAATGTTGATGACAGGCGTATTAATGACAAAGCAACCATCGGCTGCTCAAGTGATCAATCCGCCTATAATTCAGTCAGAACAAAATATGCAGGAAGTGAGACCAAATCCACCGTTTCAACTAACTGCACAAGCGCAAGCTATTTCACCTAGATATGTGTCATCCAGTAGCCATGTCTCACAGAATTTATTAGCGCATAAGCCTAAACCTCAAAAAAGTCGCTTAACCAGGGTTAAGCAAAGACTTCCCAAAAACTTGAATCAAATCACCAAATCATCTGCCTTTAAATCTCTCAAAGATAATGTTCCTGCTAAAAAAAGCTTAATAGTTCAACAGCGCAGAGATAAACTTATTCCCGACAAATTGCCAAAAGCCAGTTTACTCAATAGACGAAAGTTAACAAATCAGCAAAACAGAGAAGATGATCTTGCTTTTGTCAGTTCTCCAAGCTTCAGCCGCTACCCATTACCTAATTTAAGTTTTAGAAATTCTGGTGTAGCGGTAAAGGTATTACAACGCCTGTTAATGGCTAACGGCTATTATGTGAGAGTAGATGGCAATTTTGGTGCATTAACAGAGAGTGCCGTTAAAGCTTTTCAAGCAAAACATAATTTAAAGGTTGATGGAATAGTAGGGTCTAAAACTTGGCAATATCTGTCCATGTACAGCCAATGAGCCAAGATACTACATGGGAAAATTACCTCTGCTGACTATACTCCAACATCAAACATTAACCAGACTACTTTTCAGTCCGTGACTAGCTCAAAGATCATCTGAAATATGATTTTGTCGCAACAATCAAGGTGCATAAACCTATATCATTATGGACGCAAGTTTTAAGAAGGGAACATCTGAGGGTGCAAAAAATCAATGAGGGGTTACACCCCTCTTGCCAATCATACAGAAATTCGCTACATTCTCAGCACTACGTAGATATACTCTTCTTTAGTATTTTTATATTGTTACCACACAAGTTTTTTAGGCAAGATTTCTTACCTAATAGTCTTGTTGGTGAAAAATAAATATTCACCTAGTACGTGCAACAAACGAAATTAGTAAGAGATTTTTCGTTGGTCTGCATCTGAAATAAAGTAAGTTTTATTGATAATTTACATAAGAGAAATCTATATTTAACTCTTATATGGTGCTACTACTTGACTTTAAAAAAGTATTGAGCCGTCATTTTCTGTATTATAAATTTAGATGTTGTTATACTTGCGAAAAATTAAGCTGACTTTATAGACATGAAACCATCCTCAATGGAAAAAAAATTCATTAAACATAAGAAACACCTCAAAAAAGAATAATCGATGATGAGTAGATAGCTATAAAGAATAACCCCCATTTTATGCGATAATTCTTCTGCTATTATGCTTAAACTTCAAAACAATATTCAATAAATGTAGTGGCTGACAATTATTTATGGATACATCATTGATTGGGAATCAGGTGGTTAATTTTTTGTCAAATATTACTGGACAAAAAATGACACAAAAAGATGTTACTCCGCCAGTTTTATTTTTAGCTAATTTGATTGTTGTCTTGTTAGGAGTAATCCTAATTGATGGTTCTGTTACCGAGAAAGAAAAACAAAGATTAGTTGAACTATTATATCGCTTTAGCACACCAGAAAGTGACATCCGTAAATTAACCCATTTGATGATTAAAGGAATTAGAAAATATCAGCTTTATCGCAAGTTTAACGAATTATTAGCTATCACTCATCCCCTATCACAAGCAGAAAGATTATTGTTGATTGGCTTTGGCTATGAGATGTCTACAATTAACGGCAGCATGGGTTTACGTGAACAGAGATATTTGGAAATTGTAGCTCAATATTTAGACGTTAAGCCACAACATTTAGCAGTGTTGGCATCAGCATTCAAACCACCAGATAACTTTGATATAGAAGTTTTAAATGAAGTAGATGATTTACTAAATCCATCACATTTCCAAGCATTAAATCCTAAAATATCTCTTCAGTTATCCTCTGAAGATTTGATCAATTTGGCTGTTAACACTAACACACAAGAAAGTAATCCTCGTGTTTATGTCTATTATGAAGGGTTGAAGAATTTCCAAGAATTTAGTAAACATTTAGAGAATTATTGCCATCAGGTTTTGCAGATAATTCAAACTTGTAATCAACGGGGGTTTTTATCTAATGACTCAGATAAATTAGTTGATAAAGCTAGGGAAGTCTTAGAAAGAGTCAGATCACACAAATTTAGGCTAGCAGTTGTAGGTGAATTTAGCCAAGGAAAATCTACTTTACTCAATGCTTTATTAGGTGAAGAAATTCAACCGATGCGAGAGATTCCTTGTAGTGGTACGGTAGCTGTCTTAAAGTACGGGGAGAGAAAACGGGTAGTCTGTCGTTATAAAGATGGAAGAGAAGAAGAAATACCATTTGAGGAGTATAGACAACAAGCAAGTATTTCTGAAGAGGTTGCTATTGGTTCACTCAACGAAGAATTCATACAATCTACTATTGAAGATATCATTGTTGAACATCCAAATTTGACATTATGCAATAGTGGTGTAGAGATAATTGATTCACCGGGTTTGAACGAAAATCCCGAACTCACAGCTATTACTCAGAAGTTACTTCACGATATTGATGCTGCTATTTTTGTGACTAATGCTTCGCGATCGCTAACGCAAGGTGAGCGTGAGTTGTTGAATCAATTGCGAATCAAACTCAACGGGGGTAAAGATAAAGAACCTGCAAGTAACTTATTCATTGTAGGTAATTTTATGGATTTAGTGCGTACAGAAAAAGGTCGTGAGCAGATTCAAAAGAGAATTTTGAATTTAGTTGAAGGTGATAACCCCATAATTACAGGAAAAAATCGTGTTCACTTCCTTTCAGCTCAAACCGCACTCAATGCGATTTTGAATAAGACTGAAGATGAATATCAAGAAAATTTTGACATTTTTATTAAATCCCTTGAAAGATTCTTAATGCTGGAGAGGGGAGGACTAAAACTTTATCAATTGTCTGATAAACTCAATAAAATAATTCAAGAAATCACTGAACATCTGCTGCATTTTAAAGATGCTCTAGAGTCGGAAATTAATATTGCAGAAGATGAAAAACATAAAATCCTAGAAAGAATTGGAGAGTTTAGTGGACGGGATGTCAAAATATGTTTATTAACAATTCAACTCATAGAACAAGCACTGGAAAAAGCTAGTGTTTCTTGGAATGAGTGGTATGAGGGTTTAGATGAACGCATGGTATTTAGGAGTGAGCATTGGCATTCTGAACATAGACTTCTCTGGAATCAGGATAAGTTAATTCGTGACTATATTCAGTATTTTGTCAGAGATTTATCTAATGAAGTTGATGAATGGGTGAATACTCATCTGAAAAATTTAGTTCTCAAAGAGAACTTACAAAACCTCAATATCAACATTAAGTATGAGTTAGAAGCCATTCAATCAGAATTTAATTTATTAGACATTAGAAGTAACACCACATTCAGTGAAGAATTAAAACTTTCTATTAATGATATTACTGATCAATTAATTGAGTTAGATAGTATTGATTTCAGTGCTGCATTAAAAGAAGAGGTACTAGTATTTACCGGAATTGGATTTATCCCAGTTGCTTTAGCTAATATCACTTCGGTAATTGCCAGTTCTTTTGGCTCTAGGATGTTAGACAGCGATAGATTGCATAGTCAAATTAAAACATCTGTTTTAGAAATAGGATTTCAAAAGTTTGATGAATCAATTGATAAGATATACGAAAAACTCCAGGAAAATATTGAAAGATTTTTTGATACCAAAGTCGAAGCAGTAAGTCGAGTGATTGAAGGAGCTATATCTGTGTATGAAAAAATCTTGGAACAGCAAGAGCGATCGCATCAGGAAATGTTAGAACAACATTATGCAACTAAATCCTGGATTATGAACAAATGTCAAGAACTTGAGGAGATCAGCAACAAAATCAGTACAGATATTGCGACTTGGAATTCAGAAGTAATTAATAAAGTAATTATTAAGAGAGAATACGATTAACTGGCATTGCTTCCCTGGAGGTTGACGGAGAAACAGAGAATCAGAAACCAAACATAAAATGTGTACTGAGTCTTTATTATAGCACTGTTTGTTTAGCAATTTTATCTGTATAAAATTGTCATATTTTCTATTTATATACTTAATCGTTACATATTTTAGTAAATTTCAACAATTTTACAAAAATACAAAATAACTGCTAATTTTTAAGTAGGAATCAGTATTCTTATTGCTATTTCTTAAAACACATTTCATATAATTGAAGACCAATTTATTCAAATCCTGAAAAATATAGCCTTTCCTAGTCTGCTGAGGTACAAATTTATCCGCGCATTCTACCGCAAACAAGCTAAAGCTACGTTTAATTATAGTTATTTGTACTTTAACCAGGAAAATTGCGAATTGCGCTCTTCTCTATGAAAGGCTGTACTAACGTAGCTGAAGTTACTCCATTGTGAATTGAGATTAAACATAATTTCAAATTAAATTGGCAGAAGCCTCTATATATTAAGTAGAAATGAGGTTAATCTAGTAGTAATACTGAGGTATTTATTTGTGTGAATGACTATTTTATGAATCTATTGTCGTAGTTTTATACTGCTTGCTTCTTCAGGGTTCTTCCGTTTAGGTGCAATATCTACCTTTTTACAGAGTAAAGTATGCTGTTTGAATTTACACCATCTATTAAAGCTAGTCTGGAAGCTGGTAAATACGTAGAAATACTTAGTAATGGAATCTCCATCGGCATAGTACGTGACACCGCATCTGAAGGCTTGTTTGCCCCTGCTATCGGTGCTTTAGTGGATAGTTGTCCCTTATCTCCCTTGACTGTACCAATTCAATTCCTGATGACAGGAGCAATTTTAGGGGAAAATACCGTACAAAAGCATCAAGCTTTCTACGCCAGAAATCAGCAGAATATTCGTTTACAAACAGGCTTACAGTCACTGCGAATAAATATAGAAGTTTTGCAAACAACTACAGCTATGATTGAGTTGAGTAAGACATCAAATGTGGCATTAGAAGCAGTCAATTTGCAACAGATACTCAAACTCAAAAAAGAAGTTGAGCAAATACATCTAGAAGTTAAAGACGGCTTTATCGATTTGCAACAAGCTTTCAAATATCAAGGCATAGAAGTACGGCAAATTGTCAAGGAAGTAGCCGAAAACATTGAGTTTGACAAGCATCGTATAGTTCTAGTCAAGGCATATAAACTATTACTCAAGGCACTTAATATTTTACACTCAGCATTAAAATTACGAGATAGTCATCAAAGAAATGCTGAAATCGATAGTGCTAGGGAAATTTTGCTTGAGGCCTTAGCTTATTATATGAGTCCTCAGCTATTAGAGCAAACTTCTGCACCAGGTCAACTCCGCAGACTTGAATGTGCTTGGGCAGTTGAGCAAGCAATTGTCATCACATATCAATTGCAAAATGAGATGGTAGCTGTGAGCGATCGCCTATCTTATCTACGGGATCAAATTAAAGAACATACCTGTACAGTAATTAGCAATTGTGAATCATACGACGAGCTTAATTTTCTCTTTCCCGAAATTAGCCGCATTTGTAAACACGATTTAGCTATTTTGGAAATATGGCAGGCGCGCATTGATTGGATACGTTCATTGACAGCTAAAGAATTGGAACTTTTAGCTAGTAACGAGAGTAACAGTTCAGAGTTTACAGAGTGTTGGAATAGTAATCAATCTGTAACTGATACATCAGTGCCACCCGAACAAATAGCCTATGAAGATTTAGCTGAAAAGTCTCATTTTTATTCTCTGCTGGATCAACTGATATTTATGTTCAAGCCTGTTTTACGTCAGGAATATGAGGTTTATATCAACCAACAAGCTCATATTACGGGTCACAAAATATTAGTTCCTAAGAATTTGCAACAGGCATCTCATCTAACAGTTGCCAATCTTTACTATTATTTCAAAGTGAGGGATGAGACGAATATAGAAGAGACATTAGAGACAATTATCGCGTAATTTTCTAGAAAATTGCGCTGGTTTGTAAATTGGCGAGGTAGATAGTTATGAACCGCATTTTTAACTATTATAAGGTGGAAAAGCACACTTTTTTACTACTACCTCAACAATTAAATTACACCCTAAAAATTAACTAAATCAGTGAGAAAAAATAACTATGTCATAATAGCGTTTCGCTTGAGAGTTGATTCATTGAGAAAAGTTACTTTTCGACAGTAAAACAGGGGGTGAAGTAGATGATGATTTTATTGCAGAGGCTGAATTAGATAGTAGGATAAAAGAGGCTGACGAGATTTTGTTCCTGGTATGTAATAAACTAAAGTAATCTCAACCAATTTTCACAATACTTGATAAAAGTTTAGATTATTGAGTTGAAAGTTATCTATATGTCCGTTAATGCAGAAAGTATTTCTGAACAGAGTTAGCCAACAATGTATCCGCAAAGTTTTGGGGAGGCCGCATGAAAAAATATATATGGAAAAATACCTTTGCAGGTATTATTTTAACAGTCGCTGCGGTAAGTTGTGGATACTTGGCAGTTCAGTACCTTGGCAGATACACTATGCTTGCGATTGGTGCAGGAATGTTTGGCTTAGGTGCGGCAGTTCATAGAACTCAACAATCGCCACACCAAAAATCTCTACCAAAAAATTTCGATGTCACTAAACATCAAGTCGAACTACAAGCATCAGAAGAAACAACCAAGAATATGTATGCTGTTTCTACAAATCACAGTCCTACTAGTGCTAACCATCATTCAGTCACAGATGCTTCAAGATTTGTAAAACCTAAATTAACAACCGCCAGAAAATTACGTATATCTCAATCTGGCTACTGTCGCAAACGGCTTGCGCTATGTCATAGGGCTAAAGTTGAGAGTTTAACTAAAGTGATTTCCCAAGACAAGTTACGATAAAAGTCCATGTTAGAAAATATTGTAATTGCCAAAAAGTTAGGCATTTATGATTAAATCATGTTTATCATCACTTCATTAAAATACGATGAGAAGATTATGAATAATCTAATTTTTATATAACAGCTAATCGATACATCTTTATATAATTTAAGTAACAAAAAATATAACTTCATAATGCACATCAATATATATAGTCAAATAAATTTTATGTGTTTTTTTAGTAGATGAACTTGCTGATAGCATCCAAATGAAAAATACAAAAGAAATTGACTTATATTTTTATAATGCCACTAAAATGGGCGTAATTTTAGCCGACTATAAATAGTGGTAATATGAGATGCGATTTCAGGTAAAATAACTAATAATGACTCTAGTTCCCAAAAATCTGTTACAAGTAAGCTCTGAATAATAGAGTGAAAATTGTGACAGAATTTTTATCAAGGTGCAATAATTCAAGAATAATGTGGATGCGGCTGATGATTTCAGAACAGGAACTATTAAAAAAGTGGGGTTCTCTTACGCAAGATAAACAAAAACAAGTGTTAGACTTTATGGATTTTCTTTATTGGCAAGATATTAACAGCAAACCCGGATTGGAAAAACGTCTCCAGCAAATACGTAATAAAGTAATCGAACAAAGTATTCCTTTATACGGAAATTCTAATGTAGTTAATGATCAAATTCCATAACTATTAAGTTTATCAACATTAATTGAACCTAAAAAAATGTGGATACATTAAAGCAACTCATACCAATTTTGGATTGTGGATTTTGGATTGAACGCTGAGATTTATAGGCTATTCCAGAAGTTCAAAAAATACTACCTCTCCCAATTTGGTATGAATACTTGAGCATTATTTAGAGTCTTGGTTTGCTATGTAGAGTATGGCTACAGCTACCAAGGCTTTTCAACTTCAACGCTTTTGGTATTGCTCCAAATACCTCAGATAAAAACGGGTAGTTAGCCAATTGATTATATGTAAATACGCTAGTGTGGAGATATCGCTGATGAATTAATCTGAACGGATATATATCTACATTAGGTTAGTTTCAACTTTGCTTATGTTCTGTTCAGCTTCAAAAGTTAATTAAGGATAAAAAGAGGTGATGGTTGCCAAGTTATAGAGCTTAAATTAAACTGGGGCGCTAGGATTCGAACCTAGGGATGGCGGGACCAAAACCCGCTGCCTTACCACTTGGCGACGCCCCAACGTTTCGACTTTATTAATATAGCAGGTTATCCCTTGGTTGTGTCAAGTAGTCTTAAGAGAATTTTTCTGAGAAATGATGGCATCAAAATCAGGGGCTAATATTATGCAAGAGTTGAAAAAACATCCCAGCATCAAGAATCCACTTCCAACGCTTAGACTGGCTGGGTGAAAAAACTAATGTCTGGAGATGTGCTGTAGTGTTTTTTAGCTCAACTGGGCAACGAGTTGATTTTCTAAGAGAGTTTCACTGGTTAATAAATCCTCAACGGTGATGCGTAAAAACCTTTGCTGATCAACCTGAAATAAAATTTTAATGCGATCGCTCCCCGGAAACCCTGGGGGTGTAAGTTGGGCAATAGTTCTGGCACCCTCTTGATCATTTAGGGGTTTAACGCTGGTGACACCGCTATCTAAGCGACGGGTAATTAAGCGATCGCCATCAAAATATACTTCTGTCCCGCCTGTTTCTGCACCGAGTTCACCAATAATTAACTCAATACTGGGCTGATTCTCTAAAGAAGCACCCAAGTATAATTCTACAGGCTGAGTCATGGGGTAAGCTTGTCCGGCTTTAATAATCGGATGCCAATTATGGCGTTGGTTACGGCGATCCCAATACCGCACACCATAACTATGATAGAGAAAATCTTTGATTTCTACGCCTTGGGATAGTTGCAATGCACCTTGGGCGATCGCTTCAAAAGGACGTTCACAACGAATCTTTTCGGCTGGGAAATATTGCCTTACCCATGTCTGCACTGCTGGTAGTTGTACAGTGCCACCTACTAACAACACAGCGTTAATATCTGCAAGTTCAATGCCTTGGCGGCGCGCTTGCTGCAATAGATTCGTCATTGACTCATCTAATTGCTCAAAAAAGGCGTGTTCTTTGAGAATATTGTCTAAGGTGTCGCGGTTTAATTCTAGTTCGTAGCTTTCAAAGTTTTCATCATCAAAATAAACTTCGCTGGCTTGGTTTTGGCTAGATAGTTGAATCTTGACTTTCTCTGCTAGTCTGATGGTTAAGGGACTAACGGCTAAACCTTGGTTTTTGGCAAAGTAATCTACCAACCAATTATCAATATCTGTACCGCCTAAATTCTGCCCGGCTTTAGCTAACACACGGGCGGTTTTGACTTTTTGTTTGGAGTCTTCAGCTAAGGATTTATTGCCCCACTTGAGGAGAAAACCCACAGGCTTAGTGTTGGCTTGGCTACTTTTATTTAACTGCACTAAGGATAAATCTAAAGTACCACCGCCAAAATCAATCACTAACAAATTTTCTGCCTCCCCTAAACCGTAGCCTAAAGCGGCGGCTGTCGGTTCGTCTAGCATCCGCACCTGTTCGACGGGTAAGGCAAGGCATACTTTACCTAGCCAATAGCGATAAGCTTCAAAGCTATCTACGGGAACAGTTAAAACGAGGGAATCTAACCCGCCTTCTAGCGGTGCGAGTTGTTCAATGACTTGGGTGAGAAACCATTGTCCTACCTGTTCAAAGGTGATGGTTTGTCCGTCGATTTCTGGGAGGAAACCTTGGATATCTGAACCGATTCCCCGTTTGAAGCTGCGGAAAAATCTGGTGTCGCTTTTGAGGTCAAGACCGCGATCGCGCACTTGTTGCCCTACTATGATTTTACCTTGGTTGGCATCTTCTACATATAATAGGCTGGGAATTAGTGGGGGGTTGAGGCTTTGTTGGATGGATAAGCCAGGTAGGGCCAGGGTTTGGGGCTGTTGGGTTACGGGATTCCAACGGGCAATGACTGTGTTACTTGTACCAAAATCGATTGCGATCGCCATAGTCTAAATTTTATTTCGCGCATTCGCCCTTGGCGTTCCGCTTGCGGTAGGCGCAAAGGCGCAGAGAGTGTTTAAGGTTGAAACTATTGTCCCATAACCCACCATGAGCGCAGATGTGAAATTGCAACTTCTTTTTGTTTGGCTTCAATTTCTATCCAGGGTGCTTGGTGGTAAATATTGGGCATGGCGGTAATTAGATCACTGTGTTTTCTGTCGTTGAATGTTTGTTCACCGTTGGAAATGTGGACTAGTTGCCAGTCTGGATGTGTCCAGGTTTCCCTGGCGGCGTAAAACATAGCTTCTGTGCTGGGATGATTGTAACTGTCTAGTTTTTCATGGCAAATATGATGATGGGCATCAAATACCATTGGGATTTGAGCTTGTTGGCAAACTGCTAAAATTTCTGCGGCACTGTAGGCGTATTCATCATTTTCTAGTGTTAAACGGTTTTTGATGTTGGTGGGTAATTCGCTGATGACTTTAACTAATTGTTGGCTACGTTGGGATTTACCGCCATGAATATTCATTAATGACCAAGGTGAACAAGGTAAGCCGAGTAAATCGAGGTTACGGGCGTGTCTGGCTAAAATTTTGATACTCGTTTCTACCACTTTCGGAGAATCAGAACTCAGGACTACATATTGGTCTGGATGCAGTACCATTCTGATGTTTAATTGTTGAGCTTTTGCTCCGATTTTACTTAAATCAGCACTCATTGTTTCTAAAATATTTGCGCCGATTTCGTCTTCTATGTCACTCAGAGGAAACAAAGCCGAAGACATTCGATACAGTCGAATCTTGTTGGCTTCGCAAAAAGATAAGGCATCATGTAAACGCTGTAAATTATGTTGATAAATTTCTTGCAAAGCAGCTTCGCGCTGAGTCAAATTGAGTTTTAAGTAGTATGTGCGCGTCATTGTCCGAAAGCGGACTTGTTTATCCACAGTAATGCAAACTAATCCTAATTCTGGCTTAGTCTTTGGGTTTAACTTTGCTGTCTGGGACAAATTATTTAACTCGATTGCAGCCATTGATCTGTCATTACTTACCACCTTCTCATTTAACTGAATTTTCTCGATGAGTGTGGAGTATCTCAAGCCTGATTTTGTGTGGATTTTACCACTGTGAACTAAACAGAACCAAAGGCAGAATGTCAAGATTTAGATATGTATCTTTTGGCAGTGCTGTCAAGTTAGTGAAATATTTATTAATATAGGTATAAATCGAGTGTCAGGAGTTTCCAGCAATTCAAGGTAGCAAACATTGTTCAGAAATCAGTGACTTTTCTAGCAAAGGAGCAGAGGAGCATGAAAGACCAGCCACAGTCAGACTCTAAGGAATTTCTAGGTAATCTCAAGAATGGGATTTGGCTGTTTGGCCTTTCCTCTTGGGTGTTTGGTATTACTGATCGCAGTATCGCTTCCTTTGCCGATGGCTATCTATCTGCATTGGATTTGACACAACTATTTACAGCCGCCACTTTCTTTGTAGCCTGGTTATTTTTAAAGCCAACATCTAGAGTTTAATCAAAATTCAAAATCCAAGCAGGACAGCAGGTTTTCAGGGGTTTGAGTATTTTTAAACCCCTACACCCTCACACCCTTACACCCCTAATCAGGGTAAAAATTTATCTGGTAAGTAGCAGCGATCGCCCATAGGAATTGTATATTGGTATAAAATACCCATTTCCGTAGCTATCAATGAGCTACTGTATTAACCCCAATTGCCTCAAACCAGAAAACAAACACGATGCCCTATTTTGCCAGAGTTGTGGTTCAGAACTACTCTTGGAAGGGTGCTATCGTGCAGCTCGTTTACTCAGTGACCCCAATAAACCCAGTGGCTTCGGTACTATCTACGAAGTAGAGGATCATGGTCAGCAAAAAATTTTGAAGGTGCTACATAACAACCATCCAAAAGCGGTGGAACTATTTCAGCAGGAAGCCAATGTCTTAAAAAAATTACAGCATCCAGGTATTCCCAAAGTCGAATCAGACGGCTACTTCATTTATTTTCCTCGAAATAGTCAACAGCCCCTCCATTGCTTGGTGATGGAAAAAATTGAGGGGATGAATTTAGAAGAATATCTCATCCGGAGGAACTTTCAACCCATTGGCGAACGGGCGGCTATTCGTTGGTTGAAACAACTAGCAGAAATTCTCCATCAAGTTCATCAACAACAATATTTTCATCGTGACATTAAACCACCTAATATCATGCTCAGACCCGATGGGCAGTTAGTATTAATTGACTTCGGGACAGCAAGAGAGGTAACACAAACCTTCATCCACAAAGTATCAGGACAGCAAGTTACAGGGATTATTTCCACCGGATATACACCACAAGAACAAATGAATGGGAAAGCTGTTCCCCAGTCAGATTTTTTTGCTTTGGGACGGACTTTTGTTTATTTATTAACAGGTAAAACCCCTGATTGCTTTCATGAAGATTCTCGCACCGGACAGTTAATTTGGCGAGATAGCATCACAGAAATCTCCCCAGGTTTAGCAGATTTAATTGATTATTTGATATCGCCATTTCCTGGAAATCGACCAAAAGACACAGCAGAACTTTTAAACATTGTTACGCAATTAGAAAACACCTATCGCACTTCTAACCCTAAATTTTCTCAAAAACCAGCTCAAGTTCCTGTTAACTCTCAGAATAATTATCAACAAACACCCGTTTATCAAACACCGATTTCTCAAACACCTGTTTCTCTAAAATATGTCGGCTTTTGGCAGCGTTTTGTCGCTTACTGTATTGATTTATTAATACTGTCTATTTTAGGAGCTTCAATAGGCTACATTTTTGGATTGACATTTCCCAACTTCTCACATTCAGCCTATACCTACAGCACTACTGCTGCTGCTAACAACGCTGGTATTAGTGGTCTTTATGGAAGTATTGGTGGCACATTTGGCGGTTTAGGAGTTTTGTTGTTATTAACAGCACTTTTAACTACCTATTCACCTGAAGGTGGGCCAGATGTCATTCCTACATTATTAGCAGTGATCCTCTGCTGGCTTTACTTCACAGTTCTAGAAACATTTTCTAAACAACAAGCAACTATAGGCAAACTGCTTTTAGGTATTACTGTTACTGACCTCAATGGTAATGATATTTCATTCTTTAAGGCCAACCTCCGTTACTGGTTTAAAACTATTTCCACTATAGGTTTATTTATCGGTTTTATTATTATCGGGCTACATCAAAAAAAGCAAGCCCTACATGATTTGATAGCTGGTACTGTAGTGATCAAAAAACGTTAATTCACCTGTTGAACTTTAATTAATTCTTATCTAGCCGCCAGTCCCCAGATTTGAAATGTCTCTTAAAATATATGAATCAGCCATCAGAGTTAGAGGTCAAATATAAGAAAATGTATCCTATTTTTATATTAATTTGTAGTATTTTAATACTGTATACATCATTATTAGTGGGATTTTCGCTAAATACAATAACAGGTCTAATACTTTTATTGGTCAGTTTATTAATGTTAACCCGCACTGTAGCCGTGATTACTCAAAATGAGATTCAGATGAGAAATCTATTGGGAATGACAGTGAAAGTATATTCCTACACTCCCGACCAAATTGTCGTTGCTAATAATAACATTTATGTTAATGACAAAAAAGTTATTTCCGGTTGGTGGGCAGATATCAATATCCAAGAAGTAAAAGCATTTTTCTTACAAATACAAGAAGAAAATTGATCAGGATGACACGTTAGGGACTTCTAACTAAAAAAATATTCCATCTGTAGGGTGCGTCAGTACAAAGAATATCTAGGTATAGCGAAGGTTTCTCACACTGACGCACCCTACGAACAGTCAATTTGGGATAATTTAATTTTTGGAAGTCCCTTAACACCAAAATCATCATGAAAATAGGGTAACTCTGAAAAATTTAGAGTTACCCTATTTTTATATTTACAAGTAAGAGAAATTAAGCGAATGCAGCAGTTCTCACATCATTATTCGCCAAAATTTCTTGCAGTTCATCCGCATCTACTGTTTCTTTATCAATCAGCATTTGCGCGATTTGGTCTAAGATGTGGCGGTTACTTACCAACACTTCTTTAGCGCGGCTGTAGGCTGTATCTACTAATTTCCGCACTTCTTCGTCAATAGCAGCCGCAGTTTCTTCGGAGAAATCACGCTCAGACATGATATCGCGACCGAGGAACATATTACCTTGCTGACGACCAAGGGCGACGGGGCCGAGTTTATCACTCATCCCAAAGCGGGTAATCATTTGGCGTGCTACACGCGCTACTTGTTGTAAGTCGTTGGAAGCACCTGTGGTGACTTCTTCTTCACCGAAGATAATTTCTTCTGCTAACCGACCACCTAAAGCCACAGCCATCTGATTTTCCAGATAAGCACGGCTGTATAAGCCGGTTTCCATCCGGTCTTCGCTGGGGGTGAACCAAGTTAAACCACCGGCGCGACCACGGGGAATGATGCTAATTTTTTGTACTGGGTCATAGTCAGGCATTAAAGCACCAACTAAGGCGTGACCGGCTTCGTGATAAGCTACTAGGGTTTTGCGCTTTTCGCTCATGACGCGGTCTTTCTTCTCTGGCCCTGCGAGGACGCGATCGATGGCATCATTGATTTCATCCATCGAAATTTCGGTTAAGTTGCGTCTCGCTGCTAAAATTGCGGCTTCGTTGAGCAGGTTGGATAAATCTGCACCGGTAAAGCCAGGGGTACGACGGGCGATTTTATCTAAGTCTACGTCTTTGGCTAGGGTCTTGCCACGGGCATGGACTTTGAGGATTTCGCTACGTCCAGAGTAGTCGGGACGGTCTACGACGACTTGACGGTCAAAACGACCAGGACGTAATAAAGCTGCGTCTAGTACGTCAGGACGGTTGGTAGCAGCGATAATGATGATACCGGTATTACCTTCAAAACCATCCATTTCGGTGAGTAACTGGTTGAGGGTTTGTTCCCGTTCATCGTTACCACCACCTAAACCTGCACCCCGTTGACGACCTACCGCGTCAATTTCATCGATGAAGACGATACAGGGAGCGTTGGTTTTAGCTTGTTCAAATAAGTCGCGGACACGGGAAGCACCCACACCCACAAACATTTCTACGAACTCAGAACCGGAGATGGAGAAGAAAGGTACACCAGCTTCCCCAGCGACGGCGCGCGCGAGGAGGGTTTTACCTGTACCGGGAGGCCCAACTAATAGTACACCTTTAGGAATTTTGGCACCGACGGCGGTAAAGCGATCGGCATTTTTCAAAAAGTCTACAACTTCGTTTAGTTCTAATTTGGCTTGGTCAATACCAGCAACATCACCAAAGGTGACTTGCGTTTGTGGCTCCATTTGTACCCGCGCTTTGGACTTACCAAAGTTCATGGCTTGGCTACCTGGGCCATTTTGGGCGCGACGCAGTAAGAAGAATAAGCCAACCAGCAGTAATACTGGGAGGAATAAGCTACTTAAAGCTTTGAGCCAAAAACCTTCGTCGGTTGGAGGTAAAACGGATATATCAACGCCTTTGGAACTGAGGGTATTGATTAACTCTGGGTCGTTGACTAAAGTAACAAGTTTTTTATTAGGGTCGTATTTGGGTGTAACTAAGGCTGTGGAACGGTCTGCACTGAGGCTAACTCTTTCTACTCTGCCTTTTTCTACTTCTTGAATAAACTGGCTATATCGCCATGTTTCCCGACTTTCGGGTCTTTTATCAAAGAAAGCTGTGCCAAGTGCAATTACAACAATAAATAGCAGCGCGTACAGCCCCGCATTTCTCCATCTTTTATTCACTGAGGTTGATCCTCCCGTATTTTTGGGCGTAGGGCATTATTAGAATTATGTTAACTTATCTTAAGGTATAACAAAATCATACTTCTGTCATGCTAAGAATAGCCTCCTGAGTTGCTGAAAGCATAGATGGTAGGGATTATATTGTAGCGACCCTGTGGGCTGATGAACGGTATGAATGGGGAGAATTTCCACCACACTATTAGTGTAGGCGATCGCTTCTAAGCTTTGAACGAATTCTGGTGTCCAGACTACTTCTCTCACCACTTGTTGCTGCTGGGTTAACCATTTCATTAATTGCTGGCGACTAATTCCTGGTAATATACCCACTTCTAAGGGCGGTGTCCACCAAGTACCGTTACCCCATCCCCAAAGATTCCCTGTGCTGGTTTCTAGCCAATTGCCCGTATTATCTACCAGAATAGCTTCTTGGGCATGGGCTGAGACACTGGTTTTAGCTAACCACGCACCCAAGTAATTACCTGTTTTATGGGTAGGAAGACTGCGAGACCACTGGGAAGTAGCCACAGCACAATTTACCCCATGTTGTTGTTTGTCTGAAAGATTTTCCGGTAAATATCTGCCAATTATCCATTCCCGACCATCAGGAAAGATAGTCATTCTGAGAACAGGAAAATGAGTTAACATCGCCTCTGCACCTTGGCGCAAGCGTTTCCAGTCTGGTTGTTCCCAATTGAAAGCTTGTAGGGAGAAAAGTAGGCGATCGCAATGTGCATACCAGTTAGTTAAACTACTAGCAAGTGAATTCTCGTAAACCCGTAAAGTTGTAAAAACCGTTGCCCCATATAATAACCCTGGGTCATGAATATCTAATTCCAGAGTGGGAGAGTCAATTAAACTACCGTTGTACCAAAACATTATGAGGCAAGGAGTTAGACGCATTTTAGATATTTTAATTTCAAATTTTGATTTTTCCAGACTTCTCCGTTTTTAAAATCCCGAAACAAAGAGGTAGCAGCCACAAACTACTACCCCCAAAGGCAAACTAATCATGTGTGAACTTCTATGAAAAATCATCAAACACTAACTGCTTAATGATAGATTCTGCCTAATTTTTCGTATTATTTAATACCTTGACCAGTCATAAAGGTATCTACCATGATGATCGCGGACACGATGCCATTGTCCATGTCGATAGTATCCGTAATAGTGTCCGTGACGATAGCGACGGCGATAGTAATGTCTTCTATGACGGGATCTTCGATAATAATGGTGATGTCTGTAGCGACGGCGATAATAATGTCTTCTATATCTTGGTCGGTGAGCTAGCAAAAGTTCTTCGCTTTTACCTTCAACTAAATTCGGTTCTGCATCAACACTCTGTTCTGTGAAAACATGATTTTGAGTATTTTCTTTGGCTTCAACTATTGCAGGCGGATAGATAAAAGCTAATACTAGTAACGCAATTGAGGATAGCTTCTGGAAACGGTTCACGTCTTTGCTTCTCCCTGACTGTCGGTAATAAGTTTAATAAATACTTGAAATTGAGAAAGCATATAGTTCGTACTTCACAAACCTCAAATCTGAAAAAGTAATGAAAGTTCTAGTTTTGAATGCTGGTTCTAGCAGCCAAAAAAGTTGTTTGTATGAAATTCCTGATGGTGCGCTTCTCCAGGAAGCACCCGAACCGCTTTGGGAGGGGAAAATTAACTGGACTCAAGACCAAGGTGCAGCAGAAATTGCAGTGCAAACCGCTACAGGGGAAAAACTGCATGAAACTATTACGGGTGATTCTCGACAGACACAGTTTGCTTATCTGCTCCAGACTCTCACTAGTGGTAAAACTCAAGTCATTGGTGATTTGTCAGAAATTGATGTGGTGGGACATCGGGTGGTACATGGCGGTCAAAGTTACCGCCATAGTGTAATTATTACGGGGGAAGTGAGAAAGGCGATCGCTGACCTCTGTAATCTTGCTCCAGCACACAATCCCGCAGCTTTAGCAGGGATTGATGCTATCGAAAAAAGCTTAGGAAATGTTACCCAAGTCGCAGTATTTGATACCAGTTTTCACGCTACCCTACCAGATGCAGCCGCTATTTATCCCGTCCCCTATGAATGGGTAGAACAAGGTATCCGCCGCTATGGTTTCCACGGAATTAGTCATCAATACTGTTCTCACCGTGCTGCACAAATCCTTGGTCAAGATTTAGCTTCACTGCGAATGATTAGCTGTCATCTCGGTAATGGTGCTTCTTTAGCGGCTGTAGCTAATGGTCACAGTATCGACACCACGATGGGTTTTACACCCCTAGACGGGTTGATGATGGGTAGCCGTTGCGGTTCTATAGACCCAGGTATTTTAATTTACTTACTACGACGTGGTGATTCTGCGGACAGCCTGGATTATGCTTTAAACAAAGCTTCAGGACTTAGGGGAATATCTGGTATATCTAGTGATTTACCCGCAGTAATAGCAGCGATGAATCAAGGTAATAAACGCGCTCAACTAGCTTGGGATATTTACGTACATCGTCTCAAGGCGGAAATTGGTTCTATGTTGGCGAGTTTAGCAGGATTGGATGTTTTAATTTTTACTGCTGGCATCGGTGAAAACTCTGCCGCGATTCGTCAAGCGGTTTGTGAGGGTTTTGGGTTTTTAGGTTTGAAAATCGACTCTGAGAAAAACCAAAATCAGCCGGTAGATGCAGATATCGCCACTCCTGATTCTACCGTCCGAGTGTTAGTAATTCATACTCAAGAAGATTGGGCGATCGCTCAACAATGTTGGGAGTTAATGAAAAAGCAGGGGAGCAGGGAGCAAGGGAGCAGGGGGAAAAATCACCCCACTTAGGGGTATTAGAGGAGCTGAACTTAGTTCAGTTTGTACCTTTAGTACCCTTGCCCCCTGCCTTTGATCATTAGTCAATAGTCTCTTATTTATAAGAAACGACGCACAATTATTTTGCCGAGTCTCGGCCAAATAAAACGTAAAATCGGCTGGAGGAGCAGAGGTATACAAACTGAAATCGCTAAGAAAATTGTATCAATAATTGCCTGAAAATTTTTAGTGTAAATTATGGCGATCGCTGGAATCAAACAACTCATAACCCATGCTATCCAGTTCAGATATTGATATTTGATGGCAATATTTCTTTTTAGTATCCGAAATAGAAAATTGCGACAGGCAAAAATTAAGACGGCTATACTTAACCAAATAATAATCAATAACACCGTTCTCTGTACTAAATTCATGCCATGAATCAAAGATATTTTACTGACTACTAAACCAGCAGGAAATAGTGAAGATAACTCCCATAGTAATAATTTAAACTGATTTCTTAAAGAATTGAGTAATTGTCCTACCAACCAATAATGGGCAGAAATCACCATTGAACATTGAGGATTATATAGAAGAAAATCCTCTTTAACTTTCTGCAATACATCACCATTAAATAGGACAATACTCTGTAAAATACAATCATTTTCATGAGCATCATCAACAGTTAATTTATCTTGTTTATAATAAGAATTAAATGTAGAGCTAATCTGTAAATTTAGCTTTCTTTGTAAAGTTTTACTTCGTAAGATTTTTAGAATATTGAGTAGAAAACCAAAGTAATTCTTAGTAATTTTCCTGCTATTATTTTTTAGTCTTATGTCTGGAATATAATTATGTCGTAAGCAAATACAGTACCAAAGATACATAAGTAATCTAGGGGGTACTTCTAAAGATATGCCTTGTTTTTTAGCTGCTTGAATTTCCTCTACAACTTTCTGGTTCAGGTAGAAATTACATTGAGACTGATCGAAGTTAATTTCTAAATTATGGCCTTGAGGTATTTGCAAGGAAAAACTCAGTTTAACATCAGGAAGCACTTTTTTTTGTGTCTTATCGTTGACCATTAGAAGATATGTTCGCCAAACTTTTTACCAAGTTAATCATGAAATCTAATATTCCCCGCCACTGTTTTTCCCCAGCAACTACTCCCTCATTATGAATTTGCAGGATGATATTTTTGGCATCTTCAGGTAAGTCGAATAAGTCTCTGTGATATCTAGTAATAATATCGCCATCTAACTGCATGACTGTTTGAGCATAAATTGTATCAATTTTCGTGCTTGTAACATCACCACCATCTAAAGCCGCCTTCAGTTCAATCACTTTACGCAGAGTTCGCATAAATTTATCATTTTGAAAAAGAGATTGAATTTCATCACAATTTCTCTGCCATTCTTCTTGCCAATTTGTTTGATTTTCCTGATTAATATCTTCTATTACGGGCGCAGGAGCAGGTAATATAGGTCTAGCTAACTCCACATATCTAGGATCAGATTCAATTATCTTGCCTCTTCTAATTTCCTTTAAGAAGTTTAGCCTTTGATGATATCTTTTGACTTTTTCATTTTGCAAAGAATTTGATTTATAGTTCCCTTCTTCCACTAGAATATGAAAGTATTCTCTTTCTAATTGTGAGAATAAACTTTTATAGCGATCGCGCAATTCTTTATTCGCAGGAATTTCCATTTCTTCAAAGTAATCTTTATCACCTATAGAGTAGATACTTTGATAGGCTTCCCATGCACTAAATTTTGTACCATTGATTCTATTCACCACCATTGTGTTGACTTCTAAAGCAGTAATATCCTCAATTAAGACCTGTACGGAAGATACGAATTTATTTAATAAGCCTCTAGCCTGGGATTGAATGCCATTGGGACTAGAAGTTTTATTTGCTGAGGTCAGATTATCTCTATTTTGATTAGTTAAACTGTCTCTAGCTTGAGTTTGAGTCCTATCAACCACAGTGACTACCTCTTTAATCTTGGCAAAATATTCTCTGGGAATTGTGTACGTTGATAATTACAAGTAAACTCACCTACAGATAAAGCTAAGTTACTGTAGGTGTAAAAGGAGATCATTAGCTAATTAAACAACTTATTATTTTCGTAATACTTACATTGTGCGAGAGCTGGCCATTTCCTTAAGGATTTTATAGACCTTATGGACACTTTCTATATTCTTTTGCATAATTTCTCGACTCTCTTTTACTTGGTCTAAATGAAAGCTGAGGAGTTCTGCATAAGGGCCACTACTGAGAAATTGACTACCAACCTCATTTTCGATGTCGCCATCAATTAAATTAATCTTGGTATAAATTCTGTTACCAGGTTTAGCAGTTGTCGGTAGAGGTTGTAATTCTCCATCCAGTTGCGTAGAAGGTTCTTCAACCCAAGTAGTAATTTCTAACTGTACAACTTCTGCGATCGCTGCCTTCATGACATCGATAATACTCTTATTATCCAGGTTATTAGCATTGATCTGCTGAATTATTGATTGAAAATTCCCGCTTTCCGCCTTGATCAGTTGACCATTTTTAATAGATTCTTCTGGGGCAGTAATTTCCATGAGTTAATTAACAGTAAAAGGTTTCAATGTAGACAAGATACAATTTTAATAGCTGTGGTAAATTTGACTAGGGTTACTTAATAAAAGTAATCAAACTTACCATCCCTAGCAGTGTATCCTTGATGTTTATTGCTGCCACACGTATAATAAAAACTTATTTAAGCAGAGTAATTACTGGTTTGTAAACATTAAAACTCCCCTTTAACTTAGCTTCCCTAGTAGGTTAGGGTGAAGAGTTTCAACTTCTTGACTTTTAGCGAATAATTATCGTACAGGAAGCAAACTGTAGAGGAGGTTTTTCCATACCATGTGAACACTCAGGTATTGCATTGGGAATAATACCATAGCAATCCTAAATCATTCATGAGACACAAGATCCCCGACTTCTTTGAGAAGTCGGAGATATGGACACCGCAAGTTCTCACAAATCAGATAGGACTGCTATATATACAATGAGCCAAGATGCCTAAGAAAATTAGTAAGCCATGTTAATGTCGCGTCAAAGTATCGTCACCCCTTTAGTAGTAGTTTCGTGTATGTTAGGCATTGCTTTCATGCAATTTCCTAGACTGCAAAAATTACTCAACAGTCGGCAGTATATCCCTTTAGCAACTCTAGAAAAGGAACTGCAACAAGAAAAAGTCAGACTAGATTTACTCAAGCAAACACCTAGTTTTGGCTATGATAATTTAATGGCAAATTGGGTATATCTCAATTTTTTACAATACTTTGGCGACGATGAAATTCGCGAACGCACAGGATATAGTTTAAGTCCAGAATATTTTGACATCATTTTAAAACATGACCCTAGATTTTTAGAAGCTTACATCGCCCTATCTACTAGTACATCTCTTTATGCTGGTGTGCCAGAACGTTCAATAGCATTAATGTCAGAAAGTTTAAAATCTTTATCTCCCCATGTACCTGAAAAGTCTTATTATATTTGGCGTTATAAAGGAATTGATGAATTATTGTTTTTAGGTGATGCTAAAGCGTCTGAGTCATCTTTTTTGATGGCAGCTAATTGGGCTAGTCAATACGAAGATGAAGAAAGCAAATTTGTCGCTTTTACTTCTCAAAAAACTGCCGAATTTCTTAGTCGTAATCCTAATAGCATATATGCACAAATTGCCACTTGGGGCATGATATTAACTAATCCGGTTGATGAAAAAACTCGGAAAAGGGCTATTGATGCTATTGAGAAATTAGGCGGACAGGTAGTAATCAACCCCGATGGAACAAGCAGTATTAAATTACCACCACAAGATTAAAAATTGCGGTGTTGCTGAGTGATTTTAAAACAACCCTTAGAGCGATCGCTGTTTCTTTTGACCACAAGAGTGCTGAGTAACGAGTGCTGAGTAGAAAATTAAGATAATTGCATCGGCTGAACGCCTCGCTACCGCTAACAGCACTACTAGCTCAGTAATTACTTGTATTTGAGTTTACACAAGATTATAAAGATTGCTACAATATTCATATAACTTAATATTTTGGCTCAAGCTTGCAATATAAAACCCTAATCTCCTGAAAAACTAGGGTTTTTCTTAGTGGAAACAGTTATTAAAGATGACATCTATAAACCCAGCTACGCGTTTATTTTCCCGATTAGAACTAAATGAGAGTCAATTAACTCATCAACCAGGTAGTGTGTTCAGCAGTACCGCTTTAATTGCTGGTACAACAGTCGGTGCAGGGATTTTGGCTTTACCTGCGGTGACACTACCTTCCGGTATTCTCCCTTCCACAGTTTTACTCATTTTAGTTTGGCTATACACCTTAGTATCTGGGTTATTGATTGCAGAAGTGAACTTAAACTCAATGCGTTTAGAAGGACGCTTGAGTGTTGGTTTTTTGGCAATGGTGGAAAATACTTTGGGTAAATTGGCGGCGAAAATTGCAGGTGGTGCCTATTTATTCATGCACTATGCTTTGTTGGTAGCTTATATGGCGCAAGGTGGGGAAATTTTAATCTCTGCGTTGACTAAAGTTGGGGGTATACCCAATCATTTACCTGGGTGGCTAGGAACAACGACTTTCACCATACTGTTTGGTGGAATTATGTATTGGGGAAGAGAAAAATTTATTGCAAAACTTAATAGTGCGTTTGTTGCTATCGTCATTGCTTCCTTCTTGGGACTCTTACTTTTAGGAACGGGACAAGTTAAAAGTGTGCAGTTTCTCTTTCAAGATTGGGGTGCAGTGGGAAGTGCTGTGTCTGTGATGTTAGTAGCACTTTTTTATCATAATATTGTGCCGGTGGTAGTAACTCAATTAGAAGGAGATAGTCGCAAGGTTCGCCAATCAATTGTTATTGGTTCTGCCATTCCTTTAGTGATGTTTTTGGCATGGAATGCGGTAATTTTAGGCAGTGTCAATCCAGAAATGGTGCAGAAATATCATCATTTTGACCCTTTGCAAATTCTCCGCGCTGGGGGTGCTGGTGAATGGTTGGGTGTGCTGGTATCTATATTTTCTGAGTTTGCAATTGTTACGTCTTTTATTGGCTTTGTCTATGGGTTAGTGGATTTCTTTCAAGATGTGGCGTTAATTCGTCAAAGGGGACTTGATCAGCGTTTACCACTTTATTCTCTAATTTTGTTACCACCAATGAGTTTAGGGGCGGTTAATCCTCATATCTTTATTACAGCCTTAGATATTTCTGGGACTTTCAGTATTTCCATTTTGGGAGGAATCATCCCTGCGTTGATGACTTGGAAGCAACGTCAAAACCAAGATCATGTGCATCAATTGCTAGTTCCAGGGGGAAGGGTAACTTTGATGATCATGATTATGGTGGCATTAGTAATTATGACTAGACAAATTCTATCAATGGTTAGATTTTAGAGTGTAAATATCGACAAGAGAAAATATTTGCATTAGCCGGATAATCGCTAAAAAGCCGAGAATAATAGAAAAAACCTACTTTTATAGGGATGAAAGATATGTGAATTATATACCCGTGCGATCGCGGAAATTTTCCATATCCTTCATCAGAAATTTGCCATTGGGAAATTGATGTTATAAACTGTAGGCGCAGTTTTCTATTAAGGTTTTTTTAATTATGATGACAACACAGACTCTGACAACTAAACCTGACAAAAAATCTCCTAAGAAACGACAGCAATCTTTTCCTAGTGTGGATATTGGTTCGCCTCAAGTACCCTTACGCAAACCCAAAAAAATCACCCAAGCACCCGAATTATTAAGTGATTGGGAACACGCTAGTTAGTTGTTTGTTACTAATTCCATTTGCAAAGTTGCAATGGCGGTGTCATACGAGGGCGGTTGTATTGATAGAATCCCTCAAGATTTAGCAAAGCCTGACGATACAGAATCCTCTGCATAGCATCCTCATGATGATTAGCAGTACCCATCAAATAACTTTGACTTAGTGTCAATCGCCCTTCAGCATCCCAGATAAATCTAGATTGGGGTAGATGATTTTTTTGATTACCACCCCACAATATAGTGAACGCTTCACCTGTAATGAGATTGCCTTTGACATTACCTCTGATACAGATAAAGTTGTCTGAATGGGGATAGCCGTAATATCCCTCAAATCGATTTGCTGTTTTGTGAAAATTGGCGCAAACTCCCGCACCGACTCGCCAGTCTTGGGGATCGGGTTGAGAGCAGAATTGATAGTTACCGTTTGCTAAACTGGCAATGTTAATTTGGGGTTTTGTATCTTGTTTTTGATGAGATTGATGCCAATTAAAGACATTTATTAACAAAGCGGCGAATAGCACAAATATTTGTGCAGGGATAATTAAACTCAGCATGATTACATCTCCAAATATTGAGGAGAGTTGTACAACTGAGATGATTAATCAACTAGTAACTATACTACTGGTGCCGCATAAATGGCTAAAAATACCAGCAACAAGATAATTAATAAGCTGATTTTGACGACTAGGTAAGTTGTGGGGTCAAATAAAGGAAAATCGTGTGTCATAGTGACCTCCAAGCTTAGGCTCTACATTGGAGATTGCATATATTCCTATTGTCCATCAAAAACTAGCATACGTACTTTAAGTTAAAGTTTTAGTAATAATTTTTAGTATCTTGTTAATAACTATTTTCTATAGTCAGAATGGAAGTGTTCTATAGAAAGGCTGCTTTATTCTGGTGATAGAGCAATATCAAACAGAAAAGAAGAAATATCTCCTGAATTTAGACAAATCTCATCAATCATGAATTAAGCGATCGCTATAGTAATCTTAGATAAAGATTTATATTTGATTGTAAAAAAATCAGTAGTGATTTATTCATGATTTTCTTTTACCTGTTTGTTCTCCGTTCCCTAATTACCACATCTAAAAGAACTGCGGTAATCAAATTAGATGACTATATTTTTGGTTTGGTTAAAAAATCAGGTTTTTTCTTTCGCGAATGCTAAATTATCGATAGATAGCGCAAATCAAAATTTGCGGTATATCCATTTTAATTAAATAGCTGTCACACCATCTTGCTAATTTATCGACAATATCTAAATATATTGCAAAATAAAGATTTATGGGATAAAATACTCTAGATTATTTAAAAAAACGTTAAATTACGTAAATAAATAATTACTTTTATTTCTTAGTCTTTATAAAAAGCATTTCTTAAAGTGGTATGGCAGAAAACTCAGTTAAGCTTTTTTTCTCCTACTCGCATAAAGATGAAGAGCTACGAGACGAATTAGCAAATCACCTGAGCATTTTAAAACAGCAGGGTGTAATCTCAAGCTGGCATGATAGAAAAGTCCTGCCGGGAGCAGAATGGGATAGTCAAATTAATGAAAACTTACTCGCAGCTGATATTATCTTGTTGCTGATTAGTGCAGATTTCATCGCTTCTGACTACTGCTGGGATGTTGAAGTTAAAACAGCGATGAAACGTCATAATGAAGGCAATGCCTGTGTTATACCGGTGATCTTGCGAAAAGTCGATTGGACAGGCGCACCATTTGGCAAACTGCAATTTCTCCCTAAAAATGCTCAACCCGTAACCAGTTGGCAAATTCGAGATGAAGCTTTCGACAACATAGCTCAAGGTATTCGTAGAGTAGCGGAAACCCTGATAATTCAACGTCAGCAGCAGTTAGCGCAACAGCAAGTTGCCAGAAATCTCAATCGTTATAAAGCCAAGGTTGAAGAAATTTTATCTGTGGATGGAACGATTTCTTTGCCTTCCAGAGATACACTCAATGAACTAAGGGAAGAACTAGGATTAACCAATGAACAAGCGAAAGATATCGAACAAAGAGCTTTTGAGCCATATGTAATTTATCAACAGAAACTGCGAAAATACGAAGAAACCTTTAAAAAAGTAATTGAGTCGGAATACCCTCTCAATAGCAGAATTGAGAGGGATTTAGAACTAAGGCAAAGAGATTTAGGTATCAAACCTGAAGATGCCAAAAGAATTGAATTACCTATTCGTTCTCAAGCAGAATCTAAATATTATCAAACAAAATTACAAGTTAACATACAAGAACCTGTAGAAGCTAGTGCTGCTGAAACTTTATCCAATAATGCAAATAATAAACCCCAAAATTATCATCAAGTAAAAGAATCAAATACCGCACAATCCCTCGAAGAAACTAGCGAATTAGAGGCAGCAGCAAATAATTTGAGATTAGCCAATAAACTCAATATTGAAAGTAAAAATCTGCTCCAAAATGTCCTAAAAGTTGCTAATAATGTATCTGATCAATGGGGTATTTCTTCAGATAAAAATATTGTTACCGACATAGCCCAAAAAGGAATATCCCAAATCAAAGAAGCCTTAGAAAAATCTTATCAAGAAAAATTACAACGTTATCAGCAGGAACTAGGGATTGTTTTCAGGATTGATTATCCTCCAAGCGAATTGACTAATAGTAATTTGAAAAAAACACAAAAATCTTTAGGACTTGCAGATCAAGACGTAGAGCTAATTAAACAGCATATTACCTTACCCAAATATAAAAATTACCAAATAAATTTGTCTATCGACAAACCTCTAAATTGGCAATCTCAAATTGCTCTAACAGCAAACTTAGGTGATATTAAAGCTGTAGCTACTAATTCTCTAGGGACAATCGTCATCAACAGTGATGGGCAAAAAATTAATATTTGGGAGGTAATATCTGGAGAATTACTCAGAACTTTAACTGGACATACAGATATAGTTACCACCATTGACTTAAGTGCAGATAATCAACTATTAGTGAGTGGTAGTGCTGATAGGACTTTTAAACTTTGGCATTTAAGCACAGGTAAGCTAATTCGTACTTTCAACGGGCATTCAGACTGGGTGACTACAGTCGTGATTAGCAAAGATGGAAAGATGATTGCTAGTGGTAGTGCAGATCAAACTATCAGACTTTGGTATTCGTCTAATGGCAACTTATTTCATACTTTGAAAGGTCACACAGGTTTTGTTCGTACCATTGCGATTAGTAATGATAGTCAATTACTAGCTAGCGGCAGCAATGATAGAACAGTAAAAATCTGGAACTTAGCCACACGCCAATTGCTGAAAACCCTGGAAGGACACACAGGTTTTGTGCGTTCTGTTGCGATTAGTCCTGATGGGAAAACTATCGCTAGTGCAGGTGAAGAAGGACATATCAAAATCTGGGATGCGCTGACTGGAGAATTAAAAGCAAATCTTACAGAACATATCGGTAATGTTGCATCTGTGGCAATTACTGCTGATGGCAATAGATTAATTAGTGGTGGCGATGATAAAACACTCAAAGTATGGAGTTTAGTAACAGGGCAATTAGAAAACAGCTTAGAGGGACATATTGGACGCATCTTATCCGTTCGCAGCAGCTTAGATGGCTATACTTTGGTGAGTGGTGGTCAAGATAAATCTGTGAGAATATGGAGCCTGAAAATAGGTCTTTAAGTCTTGAGTTTAAATAGATTAATTATATGGAATATATCATTGTACTTCTCTTTACTGGTGTGATCACAGCTCTGATTGCACAGGGCAAAAACAGACGCGCACTAGTTTGGTTTCTCTGTGGATTTTTTGTAGTCGGTTTATTCATTATTCCCTTTCTTTCTGCTTTAAGAAAATGCCCTAATTGTGGCAAATACATAGAAAAAGAAACAAAAATATGTGGCTACTGTGGTCATAATATGCTTTAATTGCAGCTCGCACGAGAATATTAAGGAATTCCTGCTAATTGAAAGATTTGCTGTGGTGTGAGTTGTAAATCTGTCAGTAATTCATCAGCTAAACTAGCTTCGCCGCTTTTAGTTTGGGGTCTGGTATCAGGATAAAAAACAGTCACAGTTTTAGCTTTGGTATCTATCACCCAAACTCTCATCACACCCGCATCTAGATAATCTGTGGCTTTAGCTGCCATCTCGCCGAAACTTTGGCCAGGGGAGATAATTTCAATCACTAAGTCTGGGGGTATGGGGCAAGGTTCATCTTCAACGACATCATTCGGCAACCGTGAAAAGGAAACATATAATAAGTCTGGTACAGGAACCCAGTCTTGCCCCTGGCGTTTGAGAGTAATCGCCCACTCAATACCAACCTCTCCTCGATTTTGCGCCCAAGGTGTTAAAAGTAGACCGAGAGCCAGTGTTACTCTCGAATGAAATCTTTTTGGTGCCATTTTAGGTTTTAATTCGCCATTAACTAATTCGTAGGTGATATCGCCTTCTGGTAAGGCGAGGAATTCGGCGAGTGTGAGTTGAGCTTTAAGTTGAGTCATACATCTACTCTCAATCCATAACTCTATTTTGCATATATCATAAAAGATGCCACAGGCGCGATTAGTTAAAGTCAATGCGATTAATTTTGTACAGTAAACCTGGTTGTCATTTGTGTGAAGGCTTGCAAGAAAAGCTAGAACAGATCCAAAACTTGACATTTGAGTTAGAGATTCGTGACATTACTACCCGTGAAGATTGGTTTAATGCCTATCAGTATGAGATTCCCGTTTTGCATTTAATCCAGTCTGAGGAAGAGAAAGCACAAGCTTTACCCCGCCCTTCTCCCCGTGCTAGCGTGCAGCAATTAGAGCAAATGTTGTGTAAGTATTTAGCCAAGACGGAAAAAAATAATGCAGAATAAGCGCAAGAATAGTGAGTGCCGAGGTTCACAAAATGAAATTGCGGGAATTACTAGCGACAGTTGACGGTGTGGAAAAACTACCTCCTGCTTTTGTGGATGCTGAAGTCCAAGGATTAAAGACCAACTCCCATGCTTGCGGTGCAGGAGATTTGTTTATTGGGATGCCTGGAACAAGGGTAGATGGTGGGGAGTTTTGGCCAAGTGCGATCGCATCTGGTGCAGTAGCAGCGATCGTTTCTTCCCAAGCTGCACAAAAAAATCCTCCCACAGATGAGGCTGTTGTCATTAGTGCTAACGACATGACCAAAGCTTGCGCCCAAATTGCGGCGGCGTTTTACGGATACCCAGGACAGAAACTCAAGCTAGTGGGTGTGACGGGTACTAATGGTAAAACTACTACCACCCACCTGATTGAATTTTTGTTAAACAAAGCCCAATTACCGACAGCTTTGATGGGGACTCTCTACACCCGTTGGGCAGGTTTTGAGCAAACTGCCGCCCACACCACACCCTTTGCGGTGGAACTACAACAACAACTAGCCCAAGCTGTCAAAGCTGGCTGTGAGTTTGGGGTGATGGAAGTCAGTTCCCACGCTTTAGCCCAAGGGCGGGTTTTGGGTTGTCCCTTTGAGGTGGGGGTATTTAGTAACCTCACCCAAGACCACTTGGACTATCACCACGATATGGAAGATTATTTTGGGGCGAAGGCTTTGTTATTCAGCCCCGAATATCTCAAAGGACGGGCAATCATTAATGCTGATGACCCCTACGGTAAACGTTTAATTGCCGCTTTAAACCCTGATAAGGTATGGAGTTACAGTGTTAATAATGCCAGTGCTGATTTGTGGATGAGTGATTTAAACTATGAACCCAATGGGGTAAGTGGCACTTTACACACACCAGTAGGCGAAGTCGGTTTTCAATCTCCTTTAGTCGGTCAATATAATTTAGAAAATCTTTTAGCAGCTGTAGGTGCAGTTTTACATTTAGGCTTAGATTTGCAACTAGTCGCCGCCGCGATTCCCGAATTTCCTGGTGTTCCAGGGCGGATGGAAAGGGTGCAGATTAGTCCTCACCAAGAAATTAGCGTGATCGTCGATTATGCCCACACCCCAGACAGCTTAGAAAACTTACTCAAAGCCGCCAGACCATTTATTCCAGGGAAAATGATTTGTGTCTTTGGCTGTGGAGGCGATCGCGATCGCACCAAACGCCCGAAAATGGGTAAAATCGCCGCCGACTTAGCAGATGTGGCCGTAGTCACCTCTGATAATCCCCGCACCGAAGACCCCGAAAAGATTTTAGAAGATATTTTGGCAGGCATACCCGACACTGTACAGCCGATAGTAATTTGCGATCGGGCTACCGCCATCCGTACCGCCATCCTCCAAGCCCAACCAGGAGACGGCGTATTACTCGCAGGCAAAGGTCACGAAGATTACCAAATCCTCGGCACAGAAAAAATCCACTTTGACGACCGAGAACACGCCCGTGAAGCTTTGCTAGCTAGAGGTTAGTAAAGTAGGCAGAGAAGAGGAATTGGAGCAGGGTGCAGGAGGGAGAAGAATTTCCCCACTTCTCCCTGCACCCTGCCCCCTTGCCTTCTACCTCCCAGTCCCCAATTAATACTTTTTAAGTATTTTAGGTGTCAAAAAGTATATAAATAAGTGAAAATCAATGAGATGATGAATTCCTCTATCCCTTTGACTTTTTATTTGTCGTGTTTAGCCCATGAATGACTCTCTGCACAAGGATTTTTCAGTTTATCAGCTAGCTTTAGGAGTAGAATCCCCTTCCCAAGCATTTGCTCTTAATCCTGCGACGCTGCTATCACTGGTGAGAGCCACAATTGATTTACTGATTGAAGGGCAGATTAATGCAACGATATGGTTTAAACTTCCTCCTGGCAAAATTTGGTATGCCGAATTGATCAGGTATCAGTCATCAGTGAAAACGGCTAATTCTATTTACGATTGTCAAATTAGAGAGAAGAAAACCGCATCAGAGGATGAAATAGATTTAACTTCTTCATCTTCTTTGTTTTGTCGCTCAATAAATTTGTCAGCAATACCAAATAGTCATATTAGTTGCGAATATTTTATTATAGTTATATCTCAAAATTTTGCTAGTTTAATTGCAGCCTATCAGCCGACAAAAAGAGATACAAGTAACATTATTAGTCACGCAAATACAACTAAAAGTCAACCTTTATCAACTATAGTTAGTGTTGATACTCAAGTTATTCAAAAAGTGCTGGATGGATTAAAACAAGAGATTTTGTCAGAAGCAGAGACAATTCCACACACAGATTTTGTTGTGCCATCTGTATTAGAACCAACATTAGTTAGTAAACTGTTAGCCAAGCAAATTCAGCGACAGGATGAAATTAATCGGCAGATTAGAACTGAACGCATTGCTAAATTAAAGGAAAAAAATCAGACGTTACATAAAAAAGAGCGACTAAAAGATGAATATTTGAGTAATGTCTGTCAAGAGTTGCGGACACCATTAACTCAAATCAAAACAGCCTTGTCGTTGTTGAATTCACCAAATATTAAACCCAACCAACGACAACGTTATTTACAGATGCTCAATAACCAGTGCGATCGCCAGAGTATTTTAATCACCAGTCTACTGGATCTTGTCGAACTAGAACATACATTAGAAAATACCACCTTAGAGTTAGTCAAACTTGCAGATATTGTTCCTGGAGTAGTTAGCACCTATCAACCCGTAGCTCAAGAAAAAGGTATCATGCTGGCCTACACCGTACCCACCGATTTACCTTCTGTTTGGTGCGTCAGTGGTGGACTCAAGCAAATAGTCATTCATTTACTCAACAACAGCATTAATTTCACTAATAATGGTGGTCAAGTTTGGGTGAAAGCCAGAGTTCAAGGTGAATATGTGCAGTTAGAAGTGCGTGATACAGGAGTCGGTATTGCTGAAAGTGAAATCCCCAAAATCTTTGACTGCTTTTATCGTGTACGTTCAGGAGTCAGCGACGAAATCAACGGTGCAGGTTTAGGACTAACAATTGTGCAGCGATTGTTATGGAATTGTGGGGGTTCAATTAGTGTCAAAAGTAAAGTTGATGAGGGGTCTGTTTTTACAGTCCAGTTGTTACCAGAAAATAGTAAGATGATGATTTCAGGTAAGCTCAATATTTAAAATTATTATGTCACTGCAAGTTTACGGAATTCCTAACTGTGGTACCTGCAAAAAAGCTCTGACTTGGCTACAAAATCACAATATTGCATACGAGTTTATTAATACCAAAGAACATCCACCAACTGCTGATCAAATTACAAATTGGGTAAAGTCTCTAGGTGCAGCACCCATGCGTAATACCTCTGGTCAATCTTACCGCGCTTTAGGTGAAGAAAAGAAAACCTGGACTGACGAACAATGGATTACAGCATTTACTCAAGATGCAATGTTACTCAAGCGTCCGCTTTTTGTCAAAGATAGTAAAGCTGTGCTGGTAGGTTTCAAAGATGAGTTAGTAGCCAAGGAAAAATTATTATCTAATACATAACTAAAAAAATTCGTCATCAGCCAAGATGAGAGGTTTTTTGCAAAAACTCTCAGCCAGGACGAAAAATGAGCATGATGATTATCACGTCTGTGGTGCAATTTACTCTTGATTACTCTCTTTGGCTATTTGGGCTTTAGCTTGTTGCCATAAAGCTTCTAACTCATCCAAACTGTAATCAGATAAGGGACGGCTAACAACTGCTTCCATTTTTTGCAAACGTTGGACAAATCTTTGATTTGTGCCTTGTAAAGCTGCACTGGGATCGAGATTATACCAACGGGCTAACTGAATGACTGCAAAGAGTAAATCACCTAATTCGGCTTGTTGGCGTTCTGGTGTTTCTGCGGCTAAGGCTTGTTGAAACTCCTGTAACTCTTCATGGAACTTTGCCCACACTCCATCAATATTTTCCCACTCAAAACCAACCGCCGCCGCTTTTTGGGAAATCTTCATGGCTGCTGTCAGTGGAGGAAGAGTCCGGTTGTAACGACTGAGTTTGGTACTCAACTTTTGGCTGTCTGGTGAAGCTTCTCCTTTCTCCTCTGCCTTAATTTGTTCCCAATTTTGTCGCACTTCCTCTGCATTCTGCACCGACACATCACCGAATACATGAGGATGACGACGAATCAACTTTTGAGCAATACCTTGGGCAACATCTTGTAGGGAAAATTGGCTAGATTCCCTAGCAATTTGCGCCTGTAAGACTACCTGTAAAAGTAAATCCCCTAATTCTTCGGTGATTTCTGCTTGTGTGCCGTTTTTAATGGCATCTACAACCTCGTAGGCTTCCTCAATTACGTAGGGTGTGAGAGTTTCAGGAGTTTGCGCCAAATCCCAAGGACAACCCCCATCAGGCGATCGCAATTTCGCTACCACATCAATTAACTCTTGCAACGCCGCCAAAGTTTCTGCATTATTTTGTTCTTTGTCCTTTGTCATTGACTTTTACTCCCTTGCTGACTCTGCGACGCGTAACTTTACGTTTCTTAATTTTGCCACTAGGAAGTATTCCCTGGAGTCCTTGCTTGCGAAACCGTTTGTAAGCCGAACCGCCCCAATCGCTGAGGGAATGACTCATTGCACCGAGTTCTAAACCCAAAAATAAAGCCAGACACTCTGTCGCGTAACTAGATAGCGATCGCCCCACAGTCCCTTCTATATCTTGCCAAGAAACAGTGATATTCCATAACTTCTCAGCGATAGCCACCATCACCATCGCCAAGATTGCCATGATGCTGCTGAGATAAACTACCCTGAGAGTTGTGCCAATAATTGGCCCGTGGGATAAAAAAGAACGGTGGCGGAGACTCTTTTGGTAAGGTAGCCAAATCCAACGCAGAAAACCCCAGCGTTGGTATTGACGGGAGTATATATCTAAGTCGGGGCCGAACATCAAACCACCAAACATAAACCCACCAGCCACCAACAAAGTGACATTGCCACTACGAGTCTGCCAGAAAGTCACACCCGCCACCACTGGCAACGCCCATAAAGTAATGCGATCGTGCGTTCCACCAGAAGGCATTTACAGGTTCTCAAAAAATATTTTAAAAAATTTCTTCAAAATACTAGCGCAATCAAAAATATTTTGCTATATTATTTAATTGTGAGCGCAAAACAAAAAGCGCAAACGGGCGGTTAGCTCAGTTGGTAGAGCGCCTGCCTTACAAGCAGGATGTCATCAGTTCGAGTCTGGTACTGCCCATACACCCAAAGCCGCTACTAAAGCGGCTTTTTCAATTTTAGGCGAATTTTGGCAGCAAAATTCACAATAACACGAGAGCGATCGCTTGTTGATTGAGATTTGGAAGATATGGCGATCTCCGAAATAGCAAATGCGATTTGATAAGATGCAGGTGGAACTAAAGGTACAAACCGAACTACCTTCCCCTTCTCTATGAGAAGCTGCGCGTAGCTTGCTTCCACGTTCGCGGTAGCGTTGCGTAGCAAAGTGGTACGCTAACACCCGCAAGTGGAGTGATTTTTCCCCCTGCTCCCTTGCTCCCTGCTCCCCTGCTTTTTCATTGCGGTGAAGACCGTTGGTTTGGTATAGGTTTCCTTGGTAACGGTGTAGCGGTTGTAGTTTGGACAGAACGCAAAAATAATGTGATTCGGATCATTTCAGCACGAAGGGCAAATCGGTATGAGCGACAAAGACTTGAGCAATACCTCTCGTACTAACTGGACAGCACTAGAGTCAATGAACGATGAAGAAATTGACTACTCTGACATTCCACCATTGACAGAAGAATTTTTTGAGCAGGCTACCCTCAGAATTCCCGCACCTCAAGCACTACAATTGGTACAGATTGAACCAGATATACTCAAGTGGTTTCAAGCTCAAAGTGGAGAATATAAAGCCTTAATCAACTCTGTTTTACGTCGTTACATTGAAAACTGCGACGAACAGACAGCAATATAATTATCCAAAATTCAATTATAATTTTGGCGATCGCTAAAATAAAAAATGCGTAAGTGTAGCCAGCAGTAGGTATTGCTTTGTTACAGTTGCAATTTTTAACTGCCATAGCTCTACCTAAAATGTGATTGCCTATATTAGTAATGTATCGTCTTGCATTTACGATGTATTGTCTTACATTCGCAATGTATTGCTTTACATTCACGATGTATTGTCTTGCATTCTCAATGTATTGCCTGACATCAATCTCGTGAACTCAACATAGATATTGGTGTCTGACTTTTCACGTTATGTGGAAAAGTTAACGTAAAACCTAACCCCCTTCCCTAGTAGGGAAGGGGGAAAATTAAAGCCTCTCTCCTTGTAGGGGAGAGGTTTGGAGAGGGGTTTTCCAGATGCCGTGAACTCAACATAGATATTGGTGTTGGGTTTCCTTGCGTCAACTTAATCTACATCTGCATCAGATTTTTAGTGCAATGGTATAAGAGGTACTCGGAGAGTGGCTGTTTTGCGTCTTGGGAAAGATGTGGCAAAAATTAAGTTGCACATCGCGTTAATTCCGTGTATTTTCTCAAGCGATTTCAGGTTTAAATTGACACGCTAAATATATAGTCCACTACGGATATATTAACAGCCATGCAAAACACAAACCGCCGTCTTACGCCTTCTAACATTGATCAAGATATTAATTCATTTCACGGTTTGCAAACTATTACTGATTATCAAACCAGTCGAGATGATGCTTCCACAAGCAAGTTAGCGGCAACTTACGAAGCGATGTTAAATGCTCAAAAAGCCGAGGTGGAGAAACTAACTTTATACCGTGCTGCGTCTGATGCGGCTCGATTAGCGGAGTGGGAATTTCACAATGCGGTGTTAGCGATGAAGGAAGTTGTACGGGGACAGTATGGCTCAGATAGTAATCAGGCTCAAGCTGTAGGATTCAAGAAAAAATCAGAGCGTAAACGTCCTAGCCGCAAAAAGTTAGTTGAGACTGTGAGTTAGTCGTTAGACATCTGGTAGAAATTAATTCTGCGTTACCCGAAACCTTTGTAGAGAGGTAGCATTGCTACGTCTCTACATTGATTTTCACTCCTATGTCTATTAAGTCTTATGCAATAAAGAAACATCTTTCAATAACTTTGGAAGATAAGAAACAAATTTTCTCTTGCTTTTTCTTTCTTGTACTTTTAAATCTTGATAAATTGCTTGTAAGTCATTGTTAAATTGGTTTGAATGAGCTTGTCTAGCTTGATAAACTTCTTCAATAATTGGATCTTCCCACATAACTTTTACCTTTCTATGACTTTTTCTTTCATGAGATTCTTGCATCGTCAGAAACACATCACCTGTGATGAAATTCTACACTTTTCTGTAATTGAGGGCGTTAGCGTTGAATTATTCTCTTGATTATGTTGCGCCTCACGCCCTCTCTCATGAACGAACAGCGTCAGCAAGCCTATCTCAACGTCATTCGCAGTCTGTTAGATGCTCCTAGTGGTGAAGAACTGGAGATTTTAGCCGCACACCAAGATTTACTTGATGCTGGCTTGGTGCAGAAGATGCTAGAAATAGCAAGTAATCTATTAAGCCGAGGCGAATTAGACCAAGCTAACCGTTTAATGAATATAGTGGGACAGCAACTTGGGGTTTATAGTGAATTTGAATTATCATTGACTGCCACAGAAAAAGAATATTTTAATTTTTTATACCAAACGTTACAAGCAACCGCAGACAGCAAAGCTAATCCCCAGGTAGTTTACCCCTTGTTGGCACAAAATACAGACAAACTTGAAGGAGTGTTTGCAGAAATACTACGTCGTTGGGGGACAAATAGACTAGGAGAAGCGAAAGCAGATAAAGCGGAATATTTAGCAGCAGTTATTGTTGAATTTAGCAATCTAATTCAACAATTTCCCTTAGGTAACAAAGCCAGCAATATGGAAATTGCCATTACTGGCTATAAAGTCGCACTGATAGTCTACACTCCTGAAGCATTGCCTCAACAATGGGCAGGGACACAAAATAATCTCGCTGTTGCCTACTGGGAGAGAATCAAAGGCGACAGAGCAGAAAACATCGAAAATGCGATTGTGGCTTATACTGCGGCTTTAACTGTCAGAACTAAGGAAGCATTGCCTGTTGATTGGGCAATGACGCAAAATAATCTCGCTGTTGCCTACAACGATAGAATCAAAGGTGACAGAGCAGAGAACATCGAAAATGCGATCGCGGCTTTTACTGTGGCTTTAACTGTCAGAACTAAGGAAGCATTGCCTGTTGATTGGGCAGCAACGCAAAATAATCTCGCTGCTGCCTACAGGGAGAGAATCAAAGGCGACATAGCAGAGAACATCGAAAATGCGATCGCGGTTTGTACTGCGGCTTTAACTGTCTACACTCCTGAGGCATTGCCTGTTGATTGGGCAATGACGCAAAATAATCTTGCTCTTGCCTACAGAGAGAGAATCAAAGGCGACAGAGCAGAGAACATCGAAAATGCGATCGCGGCTTGTACTGCGGCTTTAACTGTCTACACTCCAGAAGCATTGCCTCAACAATGGGCAGCGACGCAAAATAATCTCGCTGCTGCCTACAACGATAGAATCAAAGGCGACAGAGCAGAGAACATCGAAAATGCGATCGCGGCTTGTACTGCGGCTTTAACTGTCTACACTCCAGAAGCATTGCCTCAACAATGGGCAGCGACGCAAAATAATCTTGCTGCTGCCTACAACGATAGAATCAAAGGCGACAGAGCAGAGAACATCGAAAATGCGATCGCGGCTTGTACTGCGGCTTTAACTGTCAGAACTCCAGAGGCATTGCCTGTTGATTGGGCAGCAACGCAAAATAATCTCGCTTTTGCGTACAACGATAGAATCAAAGGCAACAGAGCAGAGAACATCGAACAGGCAATCACTGCTTATACTGCGACTTTAACTGTCTACACTCCTGAGGCATTGCCTGTTTATTGGGCAATGACGCAAAATAATCTCGCTGCTGTCTACAGCAAGAGAATCAAAGGCGACAGAGCAGAGAACATCGAAAATGCGATCGCTGCTTATACTGCTGCTTTAACTGTCAGAACCAGGGAAGCTTTGCCTATTGATTGGGCAGCAACGCAAAATAATCTTGGAATTGTCTACAACGATAGAATCAAAGGCGACAGAGCAGAGAACATCGAAAATGCGATCACAGCTTATACTGCTGCTTTAACTGTCTACACCAAAGAAGCTTTGCCTGAAAATCATGCAAAAACTTTGTTTGCACTTGGAATTACTTACCAAGACGCAAACCAGTTTAATTTAGCATACAATACTTTTAAATTTGCCATTGACACAGTAGAATCTTTACGAGAAGAAATAGTATCTGGTGAAGAAAGCAAACGCAAACAAGCGGAACAGTTTAACAAAGTTTATAGCCGTATGGTAGAAGTTTGCTTGAAATTAGGTAGTCTAACAGAAGCAATTGAATATGTTGAATGTAGCAAAACTCGCAGTTTAGTTGAGCAAATCCTGAAACGTGACTCTCAAAGCATCTTCCCTCCAGATGTTTTCACTCAACTAGAAACTTACAGAGATGAAATATTAGTAGGACAATATCAAATCCAAAATGGTAAAGCGGAAAATCTCCAAGACTTAGCAAAACATCTTCAACAATTACGACAGCAACGCAACAACTTACAAGATAAATATTTGCCTATTGGTTCTAGTTTCAAGTTTGATAAATTCCCAGAAACTTTAGATGACAACACTGCAATTATAGAATGGTACATTGCCACAGATACAATTCTCACATTTATTATCAAACCTCACGGACAACAATTAGCATTTTGGCAATCACCAGCAGCAGAATTAGACGCACTATTTAATTGGATTAATGAATATGTAAATGATTACTACAACCCAAAAGACAAAAATGAAATTCAATGGCAGAACCAACTAGAAACACGCCTAAACAAGTTAGCAGGAATTCTGCACATTGAAGAAATATTAGCCCACATCCCCGAACAATGCCAAAGATTGATTCTCATTCCTCATCGCTTTTTGCATCTATTCCCTCTCCATGCTTTACCCGTCAAATCATCATACTTAATTGACTTATTCCCCAAGGGCGTAAGCTATGCACCTAGTTGTCAAATCTTACAACAACTGCAACTGCGTCAACATCATGAATCTCAATCATTATTAAAATCTTTATTTGCTGTGCAGAACCCCACAAAAGATTTATATGAAGATTATGAACAAGACTTAGGTGCAGTCAACGTCATTAAAAAGAAATTTACTCAATCTCATATTATCAAACAAGCCAAAGCCAACAAATCAGCAATTCTCCATGTTGATGAAAATCAGCACACCACCCTCAACCCAGAATTCCGCCAAGCTAGCAGCATATTTTTCTTTTGTCACGGCTACTTCAATCCTAACTCTCCTCAAGATTCCGGTTTACAGTTAGCTGACGCAAACCTAACTTTAACAGAGATTATCGCTCACTTCAAATTAATGAACTGTCGCCTAGTCACCCTCTCAGCTTGCGAAACTGGGATGATAGATTCCAGAAACACCAGTGACGAATACATAGGTTTACCCAGTGGCTTTTTATTAGCAGGTAGCACCAATGTAGTCAGCAGCCTTTGGACTGTCAGTGCTACAGCTACAGCCTTATTCATGATTAAATTTTACGAAGAACTACAGCAGCAAACCAATATTGTATTAGCTCTAAACGCAGCACAACGCTGGTTAAGAAATACAACAATTAAAGGCTTTCAATATTGGCTACCTAAATCATCATTACGTCTAGATTGTCAGATAGAAATATATAAATACTTGACTGAAATCGTCAAAGACAAAGGAGAATCTACACTACCATTTGAGTCACCTTTTTATTGGGCTGCTTTTTATCACACAGGTAAAGGAGTTTAACAAATGTCATCTCAAACTAGCATCCAAGCCTTTATTCAAATACTCAATTCACAATCACAGTTAATTTCTCTAATAGACTGGGAAGAATTAGAACAAATACGTAGCAGTTTACCAGAAGATGACGATGAGGAAATTGCCGAAATATTAGAAGAATGGTTACAAACAGCATCTCGCAGTCAACTGTTAGCAGCTTACACCCAAAACCTCGGAATAATCAGTGACAAATCTTCTATTGATGTAGGTAAAAACTTAGGGATAGCTAAGAGTAAATCACAGACACCACCAGATAAACCCAGCCCATCATCAAAGGAATTGTTAGACAATGCTATTAAACTTAACTCGCCTTTATCAGACAAGCAAAAATTTCAACCAACACAGTGAAGAATTTTAGCCTCAGTCTCTACGCCTTTCATCTCCGCCACACCCTCACCCATCTTCCTGATGAAGTTGTGGCAGATGCTCATTTATTATGGGAAAATTTGGTGAAACTGGGAGAGAGTACCCTTCCCTTTCCTGACTTAAAAGATTTGCGCTCAAAACTAGTTTCTTATCATCATGGTGTATACACACCCCAGCAAGAAATAGCCATCAAAAGTGAATGGTTAAGCATTTCAGGAAAAGATTTAGACTTAGGTAGTCTACCCACACCAGCCGGATTTAATATTAACGCTAATCTTCAGCCATTCTTACTTAACGACACCTACGCCGTTGATTTAACCTTATTTCCCGAATTACCAAACACCGAAATAGACATCCCCCAACTGCAACATTTTCAACCCCAATCTTTATTACCCGCGACTATTCAAGCATCATTAGGACAAACATTATCGGTTTATGGGGAAGTAGAACCCAGTGAAGATTGTGACACTTTAGCACAAAAAATTGCCATAGCCTTAGTAGCAGGAACTAGTTTAAATTCTCCCACATTAATACATAAGGGAGAACTGTTTGAGAGTTTATTATTTGAATACCAAGCACTTGACACCAATGCACCAGATAACCCTGCTAAACAGTGTCAGATTTTAATAGTTATCAATAATAGTCAAGCAGCAACAGGAATGCTTGCAGAATCAGCTTATAACTGGGTGCGAGATTTATTTTGTAGCTACCACAAAATCCTTTACATTTATCAACTGGCACGTCAACGCTATGGAGAAGGAAGAAAAATTTACGGCGATTTAGAAAATAAAATCCAACAATTTAACAGCTTGATAACTGCAAATCAACCAAATTTATCCGCATTAAAAAGTTTAATATCTCAAGTTCCGCAAACAAACTTAGACTACACCAGATGCTGTCAAGATTTAGAAACACACCACACAGAAATTACTACTAACATTACTAATTATAAAATCTGCTCAGATAACATTAAAGCCACTAATAACGGCAATACTCCCCAATCTTGGGAAGATTTTTTCAACAAAGAATGTCAAAAATTGCAACAACAAATCCAAACAGATATTAACTATCTCGCTCCAGGTAAAGAAATATTTGGACAATTAGTTGATACAATTCGGGGTGTAGTAGAAACACAACAAGCAGAGAGCGATCGCTCTTTAGAACGCACCATCCAAGTATTAGGTATAGCCTTTGGTGGCGGTGCAATAGTTTCTGGTGTTGTTACCGGACACATAGATAAACCATTCGCACCAATTAATTTCAAGTACCCAATTCACCCTTTAGTATCATCCTTGTTGTGGAGTTTTCTAGCTACAGCCTGTTTTTGGTGGATAGCGTGGTGGTTTACTAAACGTAAGTGGCGTTAAGATTCAGTTATCCTCACCTAGAGCAAGCACCACAAAAGCGAATTGGCTCATACTGCATTCTTACTCCCAGAGACGGCAGCATTTGAGCTAACCTGTCTGCATCTACTTTTACTACAGATGCGTAGGCGTTCGCGCAGCGTTCCGCAGGAAAGCCCGTCGCAGACATCGCTTCCAAATCGTTTTGGCTCAAACAAGGATTAAAATGAAATTATCCTCCTCTTAAGCCTCATTATGGTTGCTCCAGAACTTGAACAACAACTCCTTCACCTTTCACCTGACGATAAACTCTATATTATTCAAATCCTGGCACAAAGTCTGACTACACAAAATAACAACATCCATCAACTAAGCAAAATCTCAGAATTATTCCGTCAATCACTCGCGGCTGAATTACGCGGAGAATTTGAGATCAGCGAATATCCCCAACCTCAATTCTATGGATGTATCCAAGATGAAACATTCTTCCGCCATCCCCAAGGACAACAAACAGAACGCGAACCAATACTGTGAAATTCCTCCTCGATACTAACACCTGCATTATTTATATGCGGGGTAAAAATTCCACTTTAAAACAGAAATTAGAATCTACTTCTACTAAAGATATTGCAGTTTGCTCAATCGTCAAAGCCGAACTATTTTATGGAGCAATGAAAAGTGCCAATCCACAACGTAACCTTACCTTACAACTGCAATTTTTAGCTCAATTTATATCACTACCTTTTGACGATTTAGCAGCCACAACATTTGGTAAAATTCGCTCTCAACTAGAAGCATTAGGTACTCCGATTGGAGCGTATGATTTACAAATTGCGGCGATCGCACTCTCCAAAAACTTAACTCTCATCACCCATAACACGAGAGAATTTCAACGCATTAATAACTTGTTGATTGAGGATTGGGAGATATAGGTCTTTTGGGTAGAGACGCGATGACTCGCGTCTCCCAGTAAATTAGCGATAATCTTGACGCTGGATGTCTCGCAGACGCGCCGCATCACGCATACCATATTCAGGACGGGTAAAGCGGCCGAGTTGCGCTTCAAAAAACTCGCGGTTAGCTTGCAAATGCTTGGGGTTGGGGTCGTCTAAGGGATATAACAAAGCAGTCCGCAATGCCTGAATTACCGCAGAGGTAACATTGTACATGGAACGCTGGAAACTAATCCCCAACTGAATCAGCATATCTTCCTCACCCCGACAATGTTGTTGGTAATAATCAACCAGATATTGGGGTAAGAAATGCAACATATCTTGCATTAACAATGTCGGTGGAATTCCGGCTGTACCAACGGGGAATACGTCAGCGTAAAGAATGCCGTAGTGGAAATCTTTTTGGTCATCGGGGACTTGACCAGCTTGGGCGTTATAGGATTTTGTGCCTCTAAAGGGGGCTGTGCGGTAGAATACAGCCTCTACATAGGGTAATGCGGCTTCGTACAGCCAAGTGAAACCTTTAGATTTGGGGATGATTTCGTAACATTCACCACGGATATACACATGATGGTAAATCGGACGACCGGCGATCGCAAATATCCCATTGACTAAAAAGTTCATTGCATCGGGAACGCCTTTAAAGCCACCTTCATCATAGATATCCGACATTTCAAAAAATACCGGTGCCATGACTTCCCAGAATAAACCCAGGTTGGCGTAATAGGACATTTGACGGCACTGTTCCAAGAACATATCGGGGAACAGTTTGTAGAGTCCCAACATTACGGGGTTGCCTTTAAAGTAAGCTTTAATTGCCCTATCGGCGTTAGCTTTGTATTCTTCTGAGTCGAGGTAAGCATCAAATTGGTTGACGGGCGCGTACATATGACGATGCCACAACATAGCCCGCATACAGGCTTCGGCAAATTCCATATTGACGCGATCGTGCAGTAAATGATGCAATATTTTTGGCATCTTGAAGGTTTCGCCCCTGTCCATAAATGCCAAAAGTTCTGGGTGTGCTGTGGCTTCACCACGCCAAATTCTTAAATCAGCGTCGTCCCCAGCGTAATGATTATGTCTATCTAAATATTCTTGGGAAATAAAGTATTTAAAAAAGGGAAAGGGATCTAAAAAGACTTGTTCGGCGATATAGAGTAAGTCGCGCCAGTAAAAATCCATCGGTACAGCATAGGCTTTGTAGATACCGATAATTTGCATTAAATTCTCTGGCGTATCAGGTAACATCGAACCGCCAGCTTCTAAGCGATAGATGATATCAGCAAATTCGTGGCGGGAAGGGGGAATTTTGGTAACGGGTTTTTCTGGGGTTTGTACCATAGTTGGGGATTGGGGATTGGGGACTGGGGATTGGGGATTAGGGATTGGGCAATTCAATTTTGGATTTTGGATTTTAAATTTTGGATTGGATTTCAATCTAAAATCCAAAATCTAAAATCTAAAATTCTTTCCCTCACACCCCTGGTTTTAAAGCTACTTGAGAGTTGATGGTTTTTTCTATTGATGGAATTGTGGCAACCATTGCTGTAGTCGTGGGTTCACTCCAACGGACTAACCAAGTGGGTTGGATGCCTAAGAAGATGATGAGGGATGCCAAAATTAAGGCGGGCATTTTCTCAGACCATAAAACTTTGGGATAGTAAGCTTGGTTATTATCCAATTTGCCAAAGCAGGTACGGTTGAGAAGAATGACAAAGTACACTGCTGTTAAGCCGCTAGAGGCGACGCACAAAAGTGTTGAGATGGGGAAAACTGAGAAACTACCTTGAAAGACGATAAATTCTGAGATAAACCCGATTAAACCAGGAATCCCGGCACTTGCCATCCCACTGAGAACTAGTAGCGCGCTAATTAAGGGCAAACCACGAATGGGACTCATCAAACCGTTGAGTTTATCTAATTCTCTAGTACCAACTTTTGCTTCCACAACGCCGACTAGGTGGAAAAGAATTGCCAGAATTAAACCGTGGCTGAACATCTGAGAAACTGCGCCCACTAGTGCTAAGGCTGTGCTGGAGGCACTAGCTAGCAACACATAGCCCATGTGACCGATAGAGCTGTATGCTACCATGCGCTTGATATCTTTTTGCGCGATCGCAATTACTGCCCCATAGATGGCACTAACTGCACCCCAAATAGCTAGAGTTGGTGCAACAACACTCCAAGCTTCGGGAAACATTCCCATACCAAACCGCAACAGTCCATAAGTTCCCAACTTCGCCAACACACCACCCAACAAAATAGCAATGGGTGCGGAAGCTTCTACATAAGCATCAGGTAGCCAAGTGTGGAAGGGAACAAGGGGAATTTTGATCCCAAAACCTAAGATGATTCCTGCTAGGAGGATGAATTGTAAACCTGCGGAGAGAGTTTGTGTAGATACGGCATCAAACGAGAAACTGGTAGAACCAGTCAGGAAGACCATACCTAAGAAGGTAGCGAGAATTAAAGCACCGGAAACAGCAGTGTAAATTAAAAACTTGATACCCGCATAAGCCCGTTTTTCGCCTCCCCAAATGGAAATTAACAGATAAAAGGGGATTAATTCTAATTCGTAAAACAGGAAGAAAAGTAATAAGTTCTCAGCTAAAAATGCACCAGCAACACCACCACTGACTAATAGAATCATCGAGTAAAAAAGTCTGGGGCGTTCGGTATCTTTACTGCTGCTGTAAATCGCAACCCAGGTAAGCAGGCTATTAAGAATCAACATTAAAATTGATAAGCCATCTACACCTAGTTGATAACTCAAACCCAAGGTTTCATTCCAAGGTAAATACTCTTGAAATTGCATCCCAGGGTTGCTGATATCAAATTTCAGCAGAATAAACAAATTCCACAGTAAAACTACACCGGCAACAGTTAAAGAAACTAGTCTTACCCGACTTGCTGGAACGACTTTACCAGGGAGAAACCCGATAATTATCGCACTGATAATTGGTATCCAAATTAAAACACTGAGCATATTAATTTGATGATTGGTAGTTAGGGACTGGGGATTGGGGATTTGGGACTGAGAACGAGGTAGACAAGGTAGACAAGGTAGAGTTTTCTTAACATCTAAACACTGCACTACCGCTAACAGCACTCATAACTCAGCACTATTAAAAAATGAGGCTTAAGAACTGTACTCCCCAGTATGGCCAAGTTACCCACGCGCCTAAGACACCTACGCCTAGTAACACGGTGAAGGCATAAAACTGGGTTTGTCCGTTGGTACTGTATTTCAAACCTTCGCCACCTAACAGGGAAAATAAACCAACAAAGTTAACAATGCCATCTACTACAAAGCGGTCAACCATATCAGCGAATTTGGAAAGTTGAGCAACGCTGAAAATGATGGTCATGCGATAGAGTTTGGGTGTGTAAAAGTCGTAAGCAAATAGGTCTTGTAGAGGCTTCCAAGGTAGGCGGACGGGTTTGGGAATGTTGCCTAAATAAATGACTGCGCTAATACTGCATCCGAAAATACTTGACCAAATTAGTAATAGTGCCACGTCTTTATTTAAGGTTGCCCAACTAGGTAAAAGTGAAAAGCTTTGTAACACCAAAGGTAAATGTAAAACGAAGCCGAATAAAATCACCATTGGCAGTACCATTGGCCAATGCACTTCAGGCGATCGCTCACTCATTTGTTTAGCTTTACCACCGAAAATTAAGCCGAATTCTCTTGTTAAACTGACGGCTGTTAAAGCGTTAACTGCAATGATAATTCCCACTAACCAAGGGTAATTTCCCCACAAACCATCAGCTAATTTTAATAAAGCCCAAAAGCTACCCAAGGGGGGAAATCCAATTAAGCCCAAGGTTCCGACAATGAAGGCTAAACCGGAAATGGGACGGCGTGACCATAAGCCACCCAGTTGAGTAACATCTTGAGTGATGCTGTTCCAAACAATTCCGCCGGTACTCATCACTAGCAAGGCGGCTGATACAGCATGAGTGAGTACCAATAATAATGCAGCCTCGTCTTGTTGTGTGCCTACAGCAATGAACACTAAGCCCATGTAAGCACTGACAGAGTAAGATAAGCAACGTTTGATGTCAACTTGAGCGATCGCAATTAAGGAAGCACCAATTGCTGTCACCGCGCCAATGGCGACAATAAACGCTGAAACTACAGGTGATAAAGTTAACACGGGCTGTAGTTTAATTAGTACCCATGCACCACTAGCAACTACCACCGAGTTACGCAAAATTGTGCTAGGGACAGGGCCTTCCATTGCCTCATCTAACCACAAATGCAGAGGAAACTGGGCGCATTTACCCATCGGCCCGGCTACTAAAGCTAAACCCACCAATGTCATTACAGTTGGGTCAACCTTAGCTGTAGCAGCCCATTCGGCTAAATCCGCATAATTCCAAGTTCCGGCGAGATTCCACAGTCCCAAGACCCCCATCAGCAAGAATAAGTCTCCTACCCGTTTGGTAAGGAAAGCGTCTCTTGCACCAGTCACTACCAAGGGTTGGCTAAACCATAAACCTACTAATAGGTATGTTCCCAGGGTCAGCACTTCCAAAACTACATAGCTGAAAAACAGGTTATTACATAGAGCTAAGGCACACAAGCCCGCTTCAAATAATCCCAATAAGGAATAGAAGCGTCCCCAGCCCCAGTCCATTTCCATGTAGCCAATTGCAAAAATTTGGGCTAAAAAGTTTAAGCAGGTTACTACTACCATTGCACCGACACTTACGGAGGAAATGTCTAGAGTAATAGTCAAATTTAATCCTGCGGTTGATAGCCAGGGAATTAATACTTCTTGGGCTGGTTGATTCCAGGTTGCTTGTAGTGCCAAAGCACTATGAACCAACGCCAAAAATGTCATGATTAAATTGACATAACCTGCTGGTCTTGGCCCGGTTCTGCGGATGATTCCCGGCGACCAAGGAATAGCCAATAGTCCACCTATTAAGGCATAGCACGGAACTAGCCAAACAGTCTCTAGTAGAAACTGAGCCATGAAATTAACCTCTGGATTTGTAGCACAGATTAACAACAATGGGGGCAAACTTAACTTTGCTCCCAGTCAAACCAAGTATTTGTAGATAAAGGTAGTTTATGTTTGCTTAATATTCTTATCAGCTTACCGTTATATCTATCAAAAAGGAATTACCCATCAAAATAAATCTACGATAACTACTCTAATTAATTCTTATATAATCAATTTCTTGGGTATATCCATAGAGTTTAGTCTATGGATTGACACCTATTGACATCAGTTTAAGTCAATATTAATCATTGACTTAAATCTATGAATAAATAAACAACTACCAATATAAAGATTTTGGCTTAATAGATCCCCGACTTTTTCAAAAAGTCGGGGATCTGAACAACATCATCTCTAGGAAATAAGAAGCAGCGCATTAATGAAAAGCAGATGTCATGAGTAACCCGACAACTGTTGATAGTTGGTTAATTTGACCAATGGGTGCGGGCTGCATATCACGATAGTCTAAGATTTGCACGACAATCAGGTATGCAAGGGCTAACAAAATAGAAACCGCGCCCGTAATAATTGCCACTATTTTTGAACGATTCATCAGTATTTCCTACATTGTGGGTTATGAGTCTGTATCTATATCCACATTGCCACAACTGATGCCAAAATACATCTTTCAAATAAAATAACGTCACATGACCATAACCAGAAGAAACAACTAAGGAAAGAGTTTTTCCACCCAGTTTAAAAGCTAAATCATCATCATCTAAGCAAAGCGGGAACTAACAAACTTTTGAGCAAACAAGATACCACATGCAATTCTTTCCGCTTGCCGAAAGCCGAAAATATTTTGCAATATTCTGTAGAATTTTCTTTTACTATTAGCCTGAAATTCTGGAAACATCACTAATGCTGCTTCCAAAAACATTAAATATTGGGAATAATCGAAAAATAAAGCTTCTCTCGCCAACTCAAAATATGATGTGGCTAAAGCCTGACGATAAGTAGGATAAAGCTGATTTTTTTGTGAGAGTTGCTGTTCTACTTTTTGCAATACTAAATGATGACTTTTTAACCAACGTTCTTTAGAAGCAGTAGAAACAGTTACCGCACCATACCTTCTGTAAATAGCATGACAACCAGGTTGATAAACAACTTTAGCTCCATTCATAACAACAGAGAGGAAAAAATCTCTATCTTGGGCAGCAGGAAGGTTTTCATCCCATCTAGCACTATTTTCTACTGCTTTTCTGGTGTACATTAAAGCTGCTAACGCCACCCACCAATTAGCCAACAAAGCAGCTAAAATATCTGGTTGATTGCCCGAAATCTCTATCTTCTCTAAAACAACATTGCCATCAGGTAAATGACGCTGATGTCTCCAATCACCATACACAACATCCGCGCCTGTAGTTTCTAAAAAGTTTATCTGCCTTGCTATTTTCTCAGGCAAAATATAATCATCTGCATCTAAATATTGAATGTATTCGCCTTGAGCTAAATCAAAGCCACGATTGCGTGCATAATTTCCGCCTTGATGGGGATAACTCCGCCAAATAATTTGTTTATCATAGCTTTTAATTATTTCTAATGAATTATCTGTAGAACCATCATCAATGACGATAATTTCTAAATTAGAATGAGTTTGTTGTAAACAGCTATCAATTGCTTCTTTCAACCACTTCTCAGCATTAAAACAAGGTATGATTACAGAGGCTTTTTTGGGCATATTGAACCTTAATAGGGAATAGGGAATGGGGAATGGGGAATAGGGAAATTTCGTTTGTTAAAAGCTCTCTATCAAAGCATTACAAAATCTAAAATCTAAAATTGTATAATTTCATTCGCGATTGATAGAATTTTGCGGCAATACGGGGAAATATTTGTGGTGGGTCTATTTGCATTGCCCAGCATAAATTAGAAAATGCTTCGCGTTTTAGTCCAATTTCGTAACATTTACGAGCGTGTTCATAGACGAATTTCGCAAAGGTTTGGGGATGGGCTTGGAACAGTTTTTGATGTTTCTCAACTAGGCGAATAAAGCTTTCTTGACGCAGTTGGGGATTACGTGAAACTCTTTGCCCTTGATGGTTGTATAACTGGTAGGTAATGATGGGAAGACCAATAATTGAGCAAACTGGGTTGAGTCTAAGAAATAGTTCTGAGTGAACGCGCGATCGCATATGATTATCCCAACCCCCAATTTTTTGCAGCACTTCACGCTCAACTACGAGGGTTTGCTTGGTATTATATGATTTACCTGCTTCGAGTTCTTCAAGGAAAAAATGCGCGCCGCGTGGACGCAGTAGCGGGGGTAAACGCATTCCTAAAACCTCACCTTGGGGGTTGACTTCTTCTAAGCCGGAAATTACCGCCACAGGTGCGCTGAGAGTAGTTGAAGATAACGCCTTTAATGATAATTCTGCCATGTGGGGCAGCAGGCGATCGTCATCATCAAGAAATGTTACCCAACGACCAATAGCTGCTGCTAGTCCAACATTACGCGTTCCCGCACCACCATGCGGTTGTGATAGGCGAATTACTCGCAACTTGGGGTGGGAAGGTAAATCTATTGGCTGTGTGGAAGCATCATCTACCACAATGACCTCAAAATCATCCATAGTTTGCTCAAGCGCACTCTGCACAGCCTGAGTTACTAAATGGGGTCGGTTGTGAGTAGGAATAATTATGCTTAGTAGAGGTTTATTCATCTGTAATACCTATATTTATTGATGAATAACTTGCCATGTGCGGGGTTGATAAAATAAACATCTACTAATAGTTTTGTTGCTCTTAACTGTAAATCTAAAAGATTCCACAATATCGAAAGATTGTACGCCTCTTCTAATATAAATTTTGGCACTGTATACACCAGGAACAAAGGAGCAGTATGGCATATACATTTGAATTTCTGATTGTCCAGGGAGAATAGTTAAATCTTCGCGATCGCAGTTAGATGTAATATACTGAACCAGCCCATTTTCTCCAGATAAAGCTGTGACTAAAACACCTAAATTAGCTTGGTCGATTTTTTGATAAGATTTACATTCCACACATAAATAAGCAGGTTCACCAGAAAGCGGTGCATCTAGTAAATTACCTTGCTCATCTCTAAAAAACACAGAGGTAATATCTAAGCCTAAACTTGCTGTTGCTGGCTTTTCAGGTAAAACTAATTTTCCTAATGCTATTTCTGTACCACTTAAACATAAATCTTCTTCATATTTCCGAATTACCGCTTCCGTCTCCCCAGACGCAATTAATTGACCCTTAGATAAATAAATCGAAGCATCACAAACATTGAGAATGCTATGGGAATTATGGGAAACTAAAATAAAAGCTGTGCCTTTTTCGCGCAGTTGTGCCAACTTGCGGTGACACTTCATTTTAAATTTAATATCACCCACCGCTAGCACTTCATCAATTAGTAAAATATCTGGTTCTACATGAACTGCACAAGCAAAACCCAATCGCGCCGCCATCCCCGAACTATAGCTTTGGACGGGCGCGTCAATAGCATTGCCAATTTCCGAAAAATCGATGACATCTTGAAATCTTTCGGCAATTTGTTGAGTAGATAAACCAAGAATTGCCATATTAGCATAAATATTTTCTCTACCGGTGAGGATAGGATTAAACCCTGCACCTAAAGCAATTAAAGGTGCTACTCTGCCTTTGACTTTTATACAGCCAGTATCAGGTTTAATTAAACCGCTAATCATGCGGAGTAATGTACTTTTACCAGCACCATTTGAACCGACTAAACCTAAAGCTTCGCCGCGTTTGAGTTGAAAACTCACATCTTTAATTGCCCAAAATTCTTGCGGGCGTAAAGTGTCGCTTTTACGATTGCCGCCTAATAATTCAGTGGCAATATCTTGTACACCATAAAAGAGCGATCGCTTTAAATTGCGACAGAACTTTTTAGAAACTTGATCAACTGAAATCAACACATCAGCATCTTGATGCTGCACAGGAATTTTTTGTTCTATTAAATTAGTCATTATTAAGAACTTACTCTCTCAACCACAAATGGCATAGCCAAGCGGAACACTACCCAAGTTAGTAGTAAACCGATAAAAGTTACGGTACTTACTAACCAAAAACCTAACGGTTCTGAAACCACACCTGTAGTAGCTAATTCTCGCACTGTGACTAATAAAGGTGTGACAGGATTTAGCCTAACTAATAAACCAAATGTTCCTTCTGTTGGGACAGGATAAATTACAGGTGTGAGGAATAACCAAAACCCCGTCACCAAAGTTAAACCTTTAGAAACATCTTGATATAACACTCCCAAGGGAGCTAATAAAATCCCAATAAATGTTCCTAGTAAAACTAAATGAATTAACGGGACTGGCGTTAAAATTACCGTCCAACTGACAGGAATGTGAAACCAAATAAACAATCCAATAATTAAAATTAACTTGATGGCGAAATTAAAAAATACTTCCCCAATTTTTGCTAAAATTAACGCTTCCCGTGGGAAATTTACCCTGGCTAACATGGGTTTTGCAACTGTCACCGCCTGCACTGGAGCATTTAAAGCTTCCACAAAAGTTTGCCATAATGCAGTGCTGAACATGACATAAGCGGGATAGGGTAAATCAGTCGCGCCTACATTAATAACTTTGGCTGTATTAGCTAAAGTAAAGCTAGCAGCTAAGACAATTGGCGGTAAAAAAGCCCAAGCAATACCTAAAAACGATTGTCGATATTGCGCGCTAATATCCCGCACCATCAACCGCCAAGCTAATTCACGAGACGCTAACAAGTCTCGCCACATTTGTCGCAGTAATATTAGAGGATGTCTCAGCAGACTTTCAGGTGTATAGATACTCTGTGGTAGCTGAGAACTTTGTTTGTTTTGTCGTTTCAAAGTTTTTCACCTACATTGAGGAATGGGGTTAAGGTGTCAACATATCTGGGTGCAGAATGTGGTTTGCTCCCCTAAATCCCCCTTAAAAAGCAGGGCTGTTTCATTCGCTTGTGTTGGAGATTTGTCGAGAGGATAATCTCACGCAAAGGCGCATTCGGCGAAGCCGTTCCCGAAGGGTAGACGCAAAGGAAAATTACATATTTTGAGTTGAAGGCGCAAAGATTTTTGATTAAAGTTGTGGGCTTATGCTTAATTTTTATCTCTTTGAATCTTGCAATTTTACGCATTTTAGGGAGTGAAACAGCCCTGCCATTAGGGGGGATCAAAAAGATGCGTGATAAGGTAATAAAAATTGTGTTTACTAACTCAAACTACTGTTTTGTAATGCTGCGTAACGTTTGGTGATGTAGCGGTTAGCAACTTTATCTAAGATGCGTAAAATTTTCCTGACTACTCTTGAACCAAATTGACCAACAGGCAACTTACCCACTAGGGGATTGATAATAGCCATGTTTCGCCGCCATCCCAAGCGTTTGTATTTGTTTTGGAAGTATTCGTCTTCGGTGAGATTCCACTTTTCCCGTAGGCGTTGGAGGCTGGCTAGTTCCCAAGCATCACTCCAGCGCAGCATATAGTAATGGATGTCTGACGCTTCTAAGGGTTTACCTGTAACATAAGTCATCAGTGATTCTGGTTCGAGGTAAATTGTCCCGCCAGTTTCAGTTACCAAAATACACAAGTCTACGTGTTCTTTGGTGTTGAGTAGTCCTTCATCTAGCAAGCCAATTTTTTGGAATATCTCTGTGCGTACCATCATGCAGTGAAATTCTGCGAGTCCAGTTTGTTGGCGTTGTAATTGAGGACGCACATCTGCAACTTGACGACCTTGTTTATAAATCTTTTCAATCATACGCCGTCTGGTGGTTTCGCCTTTAGCCTCCACCTTAATTCCGGTTTCTCCGCCTGCACAATGTACTTCTGTATGCAGAGGTGTACCCTGACAAATCAGAGGACTAACTATAGTTGCACCAGTTGATTCTGCACATTCAATCAAAGGCTTAAGCCAGCCAGGGGTAACTACAACATCATTATCGATGAATACAACATACTTACTAGTAACATGACGCAAACCCAGGTTGCGCGCATGGTTGGGGGAAAGATAATGATCTGTGCGAATCAGTTGGAATTGCTTTTGTTGTGCTTGTGTGGCTAGATATTCTTTGATGTGCCGTGGAGAACCGCCATCTATATAGATTAATTCAAAGGGATAATCGGTATGTTCGTAAATGCTTTCTAAAGATTCAATGGTGCAGCTAAAACGTTCTCTAGGGGAGACGATAATAGTGATATCGGGATTTTTTGATGATTTGATCATATTGATTGGGGACTGGGGACTGGGAATTAGAAGGTAGACAAGGAGGACAGGGTAGAATTTTTTAGCACTTACAACTCAGCACTCAGTACGGTTCAGTGAAGGCTAAAATTTGGGGTCTGTGAAGTAAGGAAAAGTTCGTAGTAAGGACTTCAGTCCTTAGATGAGGACTAAAGTCCTCACTACAAACTATTTTCTAACTGCACTGTATTGACTCAGCACTCACCACTAAACCCAACTGTTGCGTTGACAAATCATTGCTGATAACTTGGCGATAAATTCTTACTAGTTCATCATTTAGCTTGTGGATATCGTAGTTTTTTTCCACATCAGCACGACCGGCCTGTCCCATTGCTGTCCAAATTTCTGGATACTCAATTAGGTAAATTAATTTTTCAGCAATAGCTTGAGCATCTCTTTCTGGAACTAAAAAACCAGAAATCCCATCTTTGACTAATTCAGGAATCCCGCCGTGAGTGGTAGCAATGACAGGTAAACCCATTAACATTGCTTCTTTTAAAGTATTAACCGGTGCATCTTGATTTCCATCTTTTGCAGTCACACTGGGAGCGATAAAAATATCAGTGTGATTTAAAATTTCAATAATTTCTGGTTGGGTTTTCCATCCTAATATTTTCACTTGGTCAGCAATTTGCAATGAATCTATGAGTTGCTGTAAATTGGCTTTTAATTCGCCATCACCGATGATGTTATATTCAATGTTGGGATAAATTTTACTAACTTGAGCAATCGCCAAAATCCCGTATTCTACACCTTTTTTTTCAATGAGGCGGCCGGTTGTCGCGATACGGATTTTTCCGTCTGCATGAGGATATCTCAATTTTAAGGGAAAGCGACTACAATCTATTCCTGAACCATGCACGACGATTTTTTGGGGGTCACAACCAAGTTTGATGGCTCTTTGGCGAAAAAATTCACAATTAGTCAGAAAAAAATCACCTTGAGCAAAGAGAGAATTATAAACATCTTCTCCATTTTGCTGAACAAATAAGCTAATATCGTAGCCTCGAAATGAAGTAATTAATTTGCCTTTGATTGCGCCGATATCACGCAACATCATCGCTATTAAAGCAAATGTGCCGAATTGACAGTGAATAATATCGTAGCTGGGAGACTCTAAAAGGCGTACTGTTAAATATAGTAATCGTAGGGAAGCAGCTAATTTTCCATATTGCAAAAAATTGAGCGATCGCAGAATCACTAATGGAGATTTGTGAAAATTGATTATGATTAACCAGATGGCTTTGAGCAACCGCCATAAGTAGTTTTCAGGTATGCTTGGTTGATTGTGAGTGAACTGACGCAGTTGATATTTTTCTACATCTGGATGTACTTTAGCTGTATCATTTACACTGCCATTCTCTACACCATAAATATCTACTGTATTTCCCCTTTCCATCAATCCAACGATTTGATTGATAATAAAAGTTTCTGAAATTACAGGAAAACTACCGACTATAAAAGCAATTTTCATGAAAAATTCTCACTATTCAGAGGATTCTTGAAACGGTGATGCTGTCTAATTCTCTGAAATCGAATCTATTATTTTATTGATGGATTGAACGACACCGATCATCATATAGTAAATATTTGCATTCAGCAATTTAAAAATCAATAATCTTTCTTGAGACAGATTTTGTAATTAATTTCCGGATTTAGAGAAATTATTCATCATGATAAACAATATTTTGATAACCATTTTTTTACATAATAGATATTGAGAAACAGAAAAAATATTTCTGTTTATGATGGACAAAAAGCTAATTATGTAATCTCATAAACACAAAATTCTATCCATTAGCTAACTAATCATTCTCAATGATGTAGACACTGATAATATTATTTCTGATGGTCAACATTAATACGTCACTCAAAACATGATATAGCGTTTCCTAATCTGCTGAGATACAAATCTCTGCGTAACTCTGCGCTTTACTCCGCGCTCCTCTGCGTTTCAAAATATTATCTGTATCTCACTTAACTGGGAATCGCTATAATTCCTAGTTTTCCTATTTCTCTTCCTTCTGGAATAGATTAACTAATGTAAAATAGTTGCCATACATCCTCATTTATTCCCTGCGAAACGCTGACGTAAACCTGTAGCTGTCTCGTAGAGATGAGTGAAGTTCTAACTACAAATCTTGATTAACTAGGGTGAATCTTTATGTCCCTCACTGAAGAAATTCTCTCGCATCTACCGGGGGATGTTTTAGGCGGTTTACGTCGTGCTGATCAAATCCTCAAATCGATTAGAGAAAACACTACACCGACACCCACAGTAGTGACAGAAAGTCAACAGTTATTAGGTGCTGTAGACTGGGATGTGATTATTTGTGGTGGGACTTTAGGGATTTTAATTGGTTGCGCTTTAGCGGTGCGGGGACTGAAAGTGGCGTTGCTCGAACGAGGGATTTTGCGGGGAAGGGAACAGGAGTGGAATATTTCCCGCCAAGAGTTGGAAGTATTTGTAGAGTTGAATTTACTCACAGCCGAAGAATTAGCAGAGGCGATCGCTACAGAATACAATCCCGCTAGGGTAAAATTTCAAGATGGTGGAGAAATCTGGGTAGAAAATGTTTTAAATATTGGCATAGATCCCGTTTATTTATTAGCCACACTCAAAAGTAAATTTCTGGCAGCCGGCGGAGAACTGTTAGAAAATACACCATTTAACACAGTCGCAGTGCATCCAGACGGGGTAATAGTTAACAGTCAATACAAAGGTAAATTATTACTCGATGCAATGGGACATTTTTCTCCCATAACAAAACAAGCGCGCCAAGGAAAAAAACCCGATGCTTTATGTTTAGTAGTGGGAAGTTGCGCTCAAGGTTTCCCAGAAAACAACTCAGGAGATTTAATCCTCTCCTTCACTTCTTTACAGAATCAATGTCAATATTTTTGGGAAGCTTTCCCCGCTAGAGATGGGAGAACAACTTATCTATTTACCTACTTGGATGCTCATCCCCAACGGTTAACTTTAGAGGTGTTGTTTGAAGAATATCTGCGATTATTACCAGAATATCAAGGCAGAGAATTGCAGCAACTCCAATTTCAACGCGCCTTGTTTGGTTTTTTTCCCAGTTATCGCCAAAGTCCCTTACATACTCCTTGGCAGCGAATTTTACCTGTGGGAGATAGTAGCGGTAGTCAATCACCCTTAAGTTTTGGTGGTTTTGGTGCAATGGTACGACATTTGCAGCGATTAACAATTGGTATTGCAGAAGCACTACAAACTGAGCAACTTTCAGCTAAAGCCTTGTCTCAATTGCAACCATATCAACCGAGTTTGAGTGTGACTTGGTTATTCCAAAAAGCCATGAGTGTGGGTGTAAATCAAACAATTCCACCCACACAAATTAACCAGTTACTATCGGCAGTATTCCAAGAAATGCAACAATTAGGGATGCCGATTCTCAAACCATTTTTACAAGATATAGTCCAGTTTTCTGCCCTGACACAAACCTTAGCCAGAACAGCAATTCATCATCCGGTATTAGTAGCAAAAATTATGCCGCAGGTAGGTTTAATTAACCTATTAGATTGGATGTTACATTACAGCAATTTAGGTATTTACTCTGCCTTAAATGCCATCACTCCCATCATAGAACCTGCGGTGAAAAATTTACCAACTCCACAACAATATTACTGGCATCGGTTAATAGATGGGTGGAAATTTGGTTCTGGTGGTGATTATGTTCTACGGTGAACTAAAGTAGCACTAGCTTGGTCTACGGGCATCATAATCACTTCATTAATATTGACATGAGGCGATCGCGTCGCACAAAAAAAGACCACATCCGCCACATCATCGGCTGTGAGTGGTGTTACGCCTTGGTAAACCTTATTAGCGCGTTCCTCATCCCCGTGAAACCGCACATTACTAAAATCTGTTTCCACCATCCCAGGATCAACAGAAGTCACACGAATACGCGTCCCTAAAAGGTCTTGTTTTAAACCTTCAGAAATCGCCTTCACCGCCGCCTTAGTAGAACAGTAGACATTACCACCAGGATAAGTCTGATGTCCAGCAATAGAACCAATATTAATCACATGACCGCGATCGCGCGTCACCATTCCTGGTACAACATAACGAGTAAGGTACAATAAACCCTTAATATTGGTATCAATCATTTCTTCCCAGTCTTGGAAATCGCCCTCATGCAGCTTATCCAAACCGCGACTTAAACCCGCATTATTAACCAGGATATCAATATCTGACCATGCTGGCGGTAAGGTTGATATAGCCGATTCTACAGCCAAGCGATCGCGCACATCCAGTTGTATAAAGTGAACTCGCTCAGGCGCAAGATTTAACCCCTCCCCAAGCTGCCGTAACTTATCCAACCGCCGCGCCGCCAAAATCAACCTTGAACCCGCCGCCGCAAAAACCCTAGCGCAAGCCGCACCGATACCACTACTTGCGCCAGTAATTAAAACAATTTGATTGGTGAGAGTCATTAGTCAATGGTCATTAGTCAATAGTCATTAGTCAATAGTCATTAGTCAATAGTTTTTCTTCCTTGTCTCCCCCTGCCCCCTGCCCCCTGCCCCCTGCCCCCTGCCCCCTGCCCCCCTGCCTTCTGCCTTACTTCCTCACCACCTGCAAACGCTGAGTAACTACCGTCATGCCGTTACCACGCATGATTACGGCAGAAATCCAGCGACTACCGGGGGTAGCGGGGGCGCGTCCAATTTTAAATAAACCACCAGAATTGAGTAGTTGTAAATCTACATTTGTGGGGTTGAGATACTTTGAGGCTTGAATGGGTTCTTCTAATGCTGCACCTAAGAGTAAATCATCTCCCAAAGGTTCTTCGACGATCGCATCAAAATTATACTGCTGCCCGACTTTGACTTGCTGGGGTAATTTCACATCTACTTGGGGCGGTTTGTTACCGGATGTAAGTACAGTTCGTTCTGAGACAATATCTTGGCGTGTAATTGCACCACCTACGATGCGCTGACGGGATCTGATGGTAGAGTTCAATGCCAAATTACTGTTGCTGGCTGAGGGTGAAGCTGAGATATTAGTAACAGTTTCGGCAACGATGGCATTACCTTCAGATTTCCAAGACTGTACTTGTGTGCTGTAGCGGACATTGGGATGGCGTTTCCAGAATGTCACCAAAGCTTTTTCCATTGTTTGGCGGGTTAAACCATCACTATGCACAAAACTGGGACTGTAATATTGCAGTACGGCTTTAGCATCACCTTTACTAGCAGCAGCATCAATTTGCGCCAAAAGATTTGTAACGGCTGCGGGTGCGTTTTGAGTATTATTACTTTGGGCAACTTCTACGGCTCGTGCGTATTGCCAATGATTAACTATACCAAACGAGCAGATAGACAAAATCAATGCAATAGCCGTAGAGAGGCGGTTTTGGCGTTTTAGTAAAAATAAAATTGTCTTGTTCATGGGTAAGAGTTTACTGATTGTAGTAGAGAAGGTGAGGAAATTGTTTTATCTTAGTTAAGCTAGGCACTAAATGGTAGAGTTTGAATGACAAACGCACCCATAAAATTACTAATAGCTGCCAGTGGGACTGGTGGACACTTGTTTCCGGCGATCGCATTGGCTGATAAATTACCAGAATATGAGATTGAATGGCTAGGTGTCCCCAACCGGTTAGAAACCCAGCTTGTCCCGCAAAAGTATCTTTTGCATACTATTGCAGTTGAAGGGTTTCAGCAAGGGTTAAGCATTGCTTCTTTACTCACCTTGGGTAAACTGATTAGTGCAATTTTCCAAGTCAGGCGACTCCTCAAACAAGGGAGATTTCAAGGAGTTTTTACCACTGGCGGATACATTGCTGGGCCAGCAGTAATTGCGGCGCGTTCTTTGGGTTTACCTGTAGTTTTTCATGAATCTAACGCTTTACCCGGTAAGGTAACACGGTTTTTCGGCCCTTGGTGTAGTGTGGTAGCTTTAGGATTTGACGTAGCTACTAAGTATTTACCCCGTGCCAAAAATGTCACTGTTGGTACTCCCGTTCGTTCCCAATTCCTCGATACTAGCAGTGTCCAACTAGATTTAGCTATCCCTGAAAATGTTCCTGTAATCGTCGTTTTTGGTGGTAGCCAAGGTGCAGTCGCAGTCAATAAACTAGTGCGCGAATCTGCGCCAGCCTGGTTTAATGCTGGTGCGTATGTCGTACATTTAACAGGCGATCGCGATCCCGATGTGGGAACATTAAAACATCCCCAGTATATAGAATTACCTTTTTATGACAACATGGCAGCACTATTGCAACGTGCAAGTTTAGCCATTAGCCGTTCCGGTGCGGGTAGTTTAACAGAATTAGCTGTATGTGGAACACCAGCGATATTAATACCCTATCCCTTTGCCGCCGAAGACCATCAATCATGTAATTCCGCAGTATTTACTCAAGCTGGTGCAGCCTTAAATTTTCAACAATCAGAGTTAACAGCAGAACTATTGCAAACTCAAGTTTTAAATTTATTGCAATCACCAGACGAGTTAAGGAAAATGGCAGAGAATGCGAAAGCGATCGCAGTTCCTGATAGTGCAGATAAACTAGCTTCCTTAGTGCGTGAAGTAGTAGAAAGCTAAAAACACATAAGTAGAACAGGGTAAATATTTGTAGTTCTGATTAGGCAGGGGGCAAGGGGGCAGGGAGCAGGGGGAAAGAGGATTTGAGCCTAGTTTACATTTCTTAAGGTAGTTAGGTTTTTTCTCACCGACTTACTTAGGCATTAAGAAGAGTTTGAGACTTCAAAACCTCAAACTCCTCACACTCTCTGCGTCTCTGCGCTTCTGCGTGGAAAAAATCGCTACAATTATACAAAAACCTATGACGATTCTGAATGCTCGTAATTTATCCCTAGAAGAAGTTCAGCGTCTATTTGGATTTCAAGAACAATATAATGATGCGTTTTCTAACTTACTATCTTTAAAGCCTATCACAGAAGCAGAACAGCAAGAACTTTTTCAAATTAGAGATGACTTTCGACGCTATCTAATATCAGGAAAATTGTCTGAAGGACAAGTCAAATTGCTTGTAGTTGCTCCATTACTCAGGTTAGCTGGCTTTTATCAATATCCTATTGAGATTCGTTTAGAAGAAAATATTGCTGATATTGAAGTAGAAGACGAAGATATCACAATTAAAGGCAGATTTGATATTTTAGCTATTAACAAAGTTAAACACACAAAACCTCAAGCATATTTTTGGGTATTAATTGTTGAATCAAAAAATAGTCAAATTGATGTATCAACAGGTTTATCGCAATTATTAACCTATGCTTATAGAGGTCTAGATAATCAACAATCAGTTTGGGGATTAATAACTAACGGTAGACTTTATCAGTTTGTTTATATTCAACAAGGTAATCCGCCTATTTATCAAATGATGCCATTATTAAATTTAATGGAATCACCCCGTGCAGTTGAGTTGCTGCAAGTTTTTAAAGCAATTTGTCAACTGGAAGTATAAAGTTAAATTCTGCATGACTTACTTAATTTTTCATTCACCTTTAAGGATATTTAAGCCCCTCTCCGCGTCGGAGCGAAAAGTCTGAGCGGAGGTTTCCTCCGATCAGAACTTTTCAAGAGAGAGGGGTTGGGTAGAGGTAATCAAACTGATGCTATTTTAGCGTCCTATACTATGTAACTAATTTACTGATTTTGACTTTCCTGTTGTTGCTGTAACCAAGTCGCTAAATCTGCAACCTCATTAAAATCTAACAATTGTTCTGCCAAAGCTTCTAATTTTTCAGTAGATAATCCTTTAATTTGCTCAATTAAAGACAAGTCAATGTCTCCAAACCGACGATTTAACTGGCGCAGAATTACCTTTTGTTCTCCTTTTTGTTCTCCTTCCTGGATAGCTCGCGCCCTATCTTCTTGATACAGTGGTGCTAATCTCATCACTAACTCCCGATCATCTATTTCTATATTCTGATTGATTCGCAAATTTTGTTGCAGGCTATAGAGTAATTCTAACGTCACTTCCACAAAGGGGTGATTGGCTGGAAGTGCTGTCAATTCATCAACCGCTTGTTGCTGTACTCTACCACGCCCTAGTATTCTCAGCCATAGTGTTTCTTGAGTGGATGGTAGCTGATGAATGACCACTATAGCTGTCCGCAAATATTCAGGTAAAAAGTAAACTCCCTCTACCCAGTCTGATTTAAAGGTTGCACCAAAGCCGGAAATTATCGCCTCTGATGCGGTGGGAGTCAGAACCCATAATTGGGGAATTTCTGCGGTTGGGATTGAGGTTTTATTGCGGTTGGCTTCTCTTTGAATGGCGTTTCTGACTTCTAATAGCTTCAATAGACAATCTGTGATTTCTTCTTTGGTTGCTGGGTTACGAAATGGTTCAAAAATGGCGGCGGTGGTTGCCATTTTTCCTAATAATCCTAATGTTTCTATGTTGGCTGTTTGTGTAGTGAAGGGAGAAAATAATACATCTATTTCTCTGACTTCTGCTGCTACTCGACTTGGTGCTTGAACTTTTCCGAATGGTTTTAGTAATTCTTCTAAATAATCTTTGGAAAATTGATCATGAATAAATCGCGTCATTTAATTAGTTTTTAATAATAATGCTCATTCCTTATATTTTAGATTTTCTTGAGCATTATCCTAGCTAATTGTTATCACCCACAGGTTGCTGGCAGCACACTACAAGAAAAACCAGAGGAACGGGAAAAAGGGCAGAAGGAACAGTACCAGGTAACGGCAACGTAGAACCAGCAAGACTTCGTGGGAAATGACCTATTTATAAATCGTTACCATTTTGTGTAAGCTTTATGTGTTAGACTTTACAAGTCTCGACGCGAGAGAAGAGAGACCCAAAAACGCCACCCAAATTGCCAAACCCCCTCCATCCCACACCTGGCGGGTAGATGCCCTTCGGGAGCTTTGACATTGAATGTCAGATCATCATAACTTTTCAAAATAGAATCCCCAAAAATCATAAACTCCTTCTTATACCAGCCCACGTGATCGCCGAACTTGCACCAAGTCTCATAATCAGTTTGAAGATGGCCTCCAACACTGTCCCAGATACGTTTTTGTACACTAAATCCAAAGCGTCCATTGCTGTATTTTGCCCACAGTTGGTCAATAGTGCGTAAGTCAGTGCAGGGAAATTTTGTAATTGAATCGATATCAAGCCAGCCTTCTTTTTCTCTACCTGCAACTTTTAGCATCACTTGCAGAGTTTCTCGATCTGCTTTTTTCCAGTCTCCAGCTTTAAGTAAATCACGCAACCGTCTATAGTCTACACCTTTATCAGAACTCAGATCATCAGTTTCCTGTAACCGCCTTTCAGCTTCTTCTTGTTGCCGTTTTAGCCTCTCAGCTTCCTGTTGTTTCCTTATTCTCTCTGCTTCTTCTTGTCCGCGTTGCAGCTTTTCTGCTTCTTGTTGTTTCCTTATTCTCTCAACTTCTTCTAGTGGAGCTAAAATTGTTTTTTCAACTCGTCTTACATCTTCATCTCTGAGATTTAAAGACTGCTGAAATTGTTTTAGCCCATTGCGAACATATTCACTGATTGGGTTACTCAAATAAACTGCTTTAGAAAATTCCTGCTCGTAAAGTCTTAAATTATTTGCGTAAGCCTCTTGTTGTTCTGCTTCCCTTTGCTGTCTTAGTCTCTCGGCTTCTTGTTCTCGTTGCAGTCTTTCAACTTTTTCTTGTTCGTGTTGTTTTTGTAACCTTGCGGTTTCCTGCTGTCGCAGTCTTTCAGCTTCTTGTTCTCGTTGGCGTTGCAATTTTTGTTGGCGTTCTTCTCTTTCCTGTTTGAGTTTTTCAACAGCCGCACGAATACCTTTTGCTACATCCATAAAAGCTTCATCTGTAGTATGCCAATTTCTGGATACAATGGGTTCAGCATTCTTTGGTAAAGCTTGCAGTTTAGCAAATGGCGTGCCTTTCCAGTCAACAGGACGTAAAATCACCGGAATTACACAAGCTTCTCCTGCATTATGGCGTTCTATTGCCCTTTTAACTTCCACATCCCAACAATAATCGGAAGCCAGAAAGTTTGAACTGACTAGCAACAGAATGATATCAGCTGTATTTAAATTATCGTTAATCTGGTGATCCCGCTCTTGTCCAGGTAGTATCTTGCGGTCATGCCACCTTGATATTACACCCTCTCTTTTCAATGTAGCAAGGTGGTCGGCTAATTCATCCCGTAGAGATTCATCTTTGTGTGAGTAAGAAAAGAAAAGCTTTAAAGATACTTCTGTCATTTTCGCGCTTAGGAGTAGGATAAATCACGCTTAGGATAAATTATAGTATTTTTGCCTGATTTCCCTGAGACTCTAACTTTGTTGTAGAGTAAGTGAGTGAGCAAGTCAAAGATATAGAATTGTTGCGAATACGAATTGTTTGGTCACAAAACTAAGTTGTGTGGTAGCAAGGACAAGTTAATTACCAATTACAATAACTCCGTCATTTGCCCCAAATTTACTAAACTATTGGCGCACAAAATCCCAGAAGCAGCGACAGCCGGCACGCCGATTCCTGGTAGGGTGCTATCACCCACACGATATAAACCCTGGATAGGCGTGTGTGTGCTAGGAAATAACCCTTTACCTGCTGCGATCGCCGGGCCATAAGTTCCCTGATATCTTCGGAGATAATGAGCATGGGTTAACGGTGTACCGATGAGTTCTAATACCACACGTTCACGAATATCAGGGATAATACGCTCTAAGGAACGGTATAAATTTTGGGCTTTTTCTCGTTTCTTCGCTTCATACTCATCATTGCGTTCCCAGCCAGCGTAGGGTTCGAGGGTGTAAGCATGAACCACATGATGTCCCTCTGGGGCTAAATTTTTATCCCACACACTGGGAATCGAAATCATGCAAGTATTACCTGGTGTGGTGATATCTTGACTAGAATCATGGACTACCACATGATGTCCAGTTAAATTATCTAACCCATCGGCGCGGATACCTAAGTGCAAGTGCATAAAACTCTCAACGGCTGGAGTCTTTAAAGCACTTTCACGATAAGCCGCAGGCAAATCTTCAGGACGCAGTAAATTGTTATAGGTATCCCAAAGGGTGGCATTAGAAATCACAATTGCTGCTGGCAAAACTTCACCATTGCGTAACCGCACACCCGTAACTTTGCCAGACTCTACCAAAATTTGCTCAACGTGACAGCCTAAACGCAACTTCCCACCCCATTTTTCCAACCCCCGCACCAAAGCATCAACAATTGCAGCACTCCCCCCCACAGGATACTCCACCCCACGGGAACGTTCACCCAACATAAATGCTACTTCAGGTGCAATTGTGCCGTGGGCTTTTAAGCCAGAAAGTAAGAAACACTCTAAATCAATCAGTCGCCGTACCCAGGGGTCTTTGACTGTAGCATCCATAACATTGCCTACAGAAGACTGCACCAGGGATAAGTAAGGTAACATTTTCGCCAAGGATGGCAAATAACGTTGTAATAATACTAAAATCACCTGCCAATCTGAGCGCAATGCCAAAGTAGGTATACCTTTCATCGCCTCATAGAGTCCTAAAAGGCGTTGCTCAAATTGTTGGAATTCCTTTGCACCTTGGGGTGTAATTTTATGTAGCTCTTGATGATATTGTGCAAGATTGCTGTAGACTGCAAGACTGGCTTCGGGAAAGTGGTAGTGACCTAAAGGATCATAGGGTATAACTTGGATGGATTCACCTAAAGCATCAAGCACCTGTTTGACGGGATTTAAACTGTCTTTACCAGTTAAACCGCAATAAAAGGAGGGGCCAGAATCAAATTCAAAACCGCGCCGTTTAAAACTATGAGCAGCACCACCCGCCATTGTATGACTTTCACATACAATCACCTGTTTACCATAACGCGCCAACAAACCCGCAGCGCATAAACCGCCGATACCGCTACCGATAATGATGATGGGGGATTGGGGAGACATGAGAGGGGTGTAGGGGTGTAAGGGTGTAAGGGTGTAGGGGAGACAAGAGAGATTATATATCTAAATTCTCAATGCCCCATGCCCCATGCCCCATGCCCCATGCCCAATGACTAATGACTAATGACTAATGACTAATGACTAATGACTAATGACTAATGACTGAACCACTAATTGAACTAAAAGGCGTTTCTAAATCCTTTGGGAACAATCGGGTTTTAGATAATGTGGACTTAACGATTTATCGGGGGGAGGCTTTAGGAATTATCGGCCCTTCGGGAACCGGTAAATCGACGATCTTACGGGTAATTGCTGGTTTAATTACTCCTGATGAGGGGGAAGTTTACGTGCAAGGAGTAAAAAGAGAGGGGTTAATTGAAGATGGTCATGACCCTGTGGGTATTGGTATGGTATTTCAGCAGGCAGCTTTATTTGATTCGTTGACTGTGGAAGAGAATGTGGGGTTTTTACTGTATCAAAACTCTAAGTTATCGCGATCGCGCATTCAAGAATTAGTCAGGGAAAAACTGGAAATGGTGGGTTTACCAGGTATTGGTCATCTCTACCCGTCGGAGTTATCTGGAGGGATGCGAAAACGGGTGAGTTTTGCGCGTGCGATTATGGCTAACCCTGATAATCCCGAAGAAGGCGCAGAGGTTTTACTTTACGATGAACCGACAGCCGGACTTGATCCCATTGCTTCTACGGTAATAGAAGATTTAATTCGGGGATTACAAACTACTCAAGGTGTTTGCAGTACCTATGCGATCGTGACACATCAAGATAGTACAATACGGCGTACTGCTGATAAACTAGTATTCCTTTATCAAGGTAAAGTGCAGTGGCAAGGTTCAGTTAGTGAACTAAATAACACAGACCATCCATTAATTCATCAATTTATGAGTGGAAGTGTACAAGGGCCAATTCAGGTTGTTGGTTAGTTGGGCAAAGAATAATATGCGCGATTCTATCACCACTCGTTTTGCATCTCGACGGACGTTAAGGGAAGGCTCAGTCGGATTATTGGTTTTACTGGGACTAGGAGCATTTTTTGTGATCGTTCTCTGGCTCAATCGAGTCACAGCCTCTCGTAGTTCCTACAAAGCTATTGTAGAATTTGCCAATGCTGGCGGTATGCAAAAAGGCGCGCCTGTGCGTTATCGGGGTGTAAAAGTCGGGAATATTGCTCGCATTGAACCCAAGCCAAATGCTGTAGAAGTAGAAATTGAAATTGCCCAAGCTGATTTAATTATTCCCCGTGATGTTTTGGTTGAAGCTAACCAAAGCGGCTTAATTAGTGAAAGTATTGTTGATATCACGCCCAAATCTTCACTACCAACTCAAGATAAAATCGCTAAACCTCTGGATAAAAATTGCGATCGCACTCTGATTGTTTGCAATGGTTCTCGGCTCAAGGGTCAAATTGGTATCAGTCTAGATGAACTCATCCGTAGTAGCACGCAATTAGCAACCACTTATAATAATCCTGAATTTTATCAACGAGTAAATAGATTACTAGAAACCTCAGCAGAAGCCGCTACTAGCGTCTCCTCATTGAGTCGAGATGTCGGGAGATTAAGCAGAAGCTTTCAAGGACAAATCGGGACATTTGCCGCCACTGCCAATTCTATCCAACAAGCCACCAATAAACTCACCGTTTCCACCACCAAGACTGTAGACCAATTAGGTAACACTGCTAGTCAATTCAGCACTACCGCAGCTCAAGCTAATAAGTTACTCACTCAATTAGATGAACTAGTTACCTCTAATCGTTCTACATTAGTGAGTGCATTGAATAACATCACTGAAACTAGCAACCAACTGCGGTTAACAGTCAGTAGTCTTTCCCCCGCCATTACGCGGTTATCCGACGGGGAATTACTGAAAAATTTAGAAACCCTCTCAGCCAACGCCGCCCAAGCATCCGCTAACTTAAAAGATGCCACTCAGGCATTAAATGATCCTAAAAACGCTCTGCTGCTGCAACAAACCCTAGACTCAGCCAGAGTAACATTTGAAAACACCCAAAAAATCACCTCTGATTTAGACGAATTAACTGGAGATCCCAAATTTCGCGATAACTTACGGCAACTAGTCAACGGTTTGAGTACCCTAGTCTCTTCCACAGACCAAATGCAAGAGCAAGTCAATGTTGCTGTAACTTTAGAGTCCATGCAAGCCGCCGCCAGCAAATCCCAATTAGTGTTAACCTCCAACCAACCAGAAAAACCCACCAACAATCCCACATCCAGCAAAATTGAAAGTACGGTTAACCCCACTAGTCCTACATCATCTCAGGAGAAGCTTTTGCAGAAATTACGGCAATATCGGAGTGGGGAATGAGGCAGGGGGGCAGGGGGCAGGGGAGCAGGGGAGCAGAGACAGAAAAACTCTTGAATTTTGAATTGATACGCCCCCTGCCTAATTCCAATCCTGCTCCTCTCGTTTGCCGCGACTTTTATAAATACCGCCAATATCATGCAATTGTCGGGTTTTCTCGAATAATTCCGCCTCAGTTAAGCCCCATTGTTGCAAAACTTTATCTAGGTCGCTTTGTATGTCCCTCGCGCCTGGGAAGCCTTGATAACGGATTCTGAGACGGGCTAATTCGGCTAAATTGTAGTCTGTGGCGGTTTGACTTAGTAGAATATCAATAAGAGGGCGATCGCGGTTGTAAAGTGGGTGCTGTTGGTCTTTACTTCCGTGCTGTTCGGTCATAGTTGATACTGTGGTAAAATTGGAATCTCATTACCGAGTCTAAAACTAAAACCTGCCCGTAGCACGATAATTAAAGATGACGGCTACCACCCCTGAGTGCATACGGCTCTCACCACTGTCACCCCATCAGAGATAAAGATACATTATCTTTAAGAAAATACAAAAAAGTTTAGATAAGGGTGAAATTATTAGATCGCCCAAAGTCCAAGCAGCAAGGGAGCAAGAACCCGCTATGTTTGAACACTTCACTTCCGAAGCCATCAAAGTGATTATGCTCGCTCAGGAGGAAGCACGTCGCCTGGGACACAACTTCGTAGGAACTGAACAAATTCTCCTGGGTTTGATGGGAGAAGGAACTGGGGTTGCTGCCAAAGTGCTGAATGAGTTGGGTGTGACTCTCAAAGACGCACGTCGGGAAGTCGAAAAAATTATTGGTAGGGGTACTGGTTTCGTTCCACCAGAAATTCCCTTTACTCCTAAAGTCAAAAGTCTATTTGAGCAATCATTTAGAGAAGCTCACAGTCTAGGTCATAATTACATCAACACAGAACACTTACTACTAGGTTTAACAGAATCAGGTGAAGGTGTCGCCGCCAAAGTGTTGCAAAATCTGGGTGTTGACCTCAGAAATGTTCGGACTGCTGTGATTCGGCGTTTAGGTGAAGATCCAGTGACGGTAGGTAGTGGTGCTGGTAGTCCCAGACGCAACCAAACCCTCACCACAGAGGAATTTGGCAGAAACCTCACCAAACTCGCTCAAGAAGGTAAGCTTGACCCTGTAGTGGGTCGTCAAAAAGAAATTGAACGCGCTATTCAAATTCTCGGTCGCCGCACGAAGAATAACCCTGTGTTAATTGGTGAACCAGGGGTAGGTAAAACAGCGATCGCCGAAGGTTTGGCACAGCGTATCATTAACCAAGATGTCCCCGAAGTCTTGGAAGGTAAGCAAGTCATCAGCCTCGACATGGGGTTATTGGTGGCGGGGACTCGCTTCCGGGGAGACTTTGAAGAACGCATCAAAAAAATTGTCGATGAAGTCCGCACAGCCGGAAATGTCATCTTAGTCATTGATGAAATTCATACCCTAGTCGGTGCGGGGGGGACTGAAGGCGGCTTAGATGCAGCCAACATCCTCAAACCAGCCTTAGCACGGGGTGAACTGCAATGTATTGGTGCTACCACCTTAGATGAGTATCGCCAACATATTGAACGCGATGCCGCCTTAGAACGACGTTTTCAACCGATTTTAGTCGGTGAACCCTCTGTATCTGAAACCATTGAAATCCTCTACGGTTTGCGCGGAGTTTACGAACAACACCACCGAGTGCAAATTGCTGATGAAGCCTTGATTGCGGCGGCTGAGTTATCAGATCGTTATATTAGCGATCGCTTTTTACCCGACAAAGCTATAGACTTAATTGATGAAGCAGGTTCACGGGTACGTCTGAGAAACTCTCAAATTTCCACCGATAAAGAACTCAAGCGGAAACTGCGGGAAGTCGCCAAAGCGAAAAACGAAGCCGTCAGACTGCAAAACTTCGATAAAGCCGGGGAACTGCGCGACCAAGAAATCGCCCTAGAAGCAGAACTGCAAGCCGCTTCCACTGAAACAGCCACTCACCCCATCGTCGTAGACGAAGAAGACATCGCCCAAATCGTCGCTTCTTGGACTGGTGTCCCCGTCAACAAACTCACCGAGTCTGAGTCAGAATTACTCCTGCACTTAGAAGACACCCTACACAAGCGGCTTATCGGTCAAGAACAAGCAGTGACAGCCGTGTCTCGCGCCATCCGTCGCGCCAGAGTCGGGTTAAAAAATCCCAACCGTCCCATCGCTAGCTTTATCTTCTCCGGCCCCACCGGCGTTGGTAAAACCGAACTAGCCAAAGCCTTAGCAACTTACTTCTTCGGTGCAGAAGATGCCATGATTCGGTTAGATATGTCCGAATACATGGAAAGCCACACAGTATCTAAACTCATCGGTTCACCTCCTGGTTACGTCGGTTACGACGAAGGCGGACAACTCACCGAAGCTGTACGCCGCAGACCTTACACCGTGCTGCTATTCGACGAAATCGAAAAAGCGCACCCCGATGTGTTCAATATGCTGCTGCAAATTCTCGATGACGGACACCTAACTGACGCAAAAGGTCGTAAGGTAGACTTCAAGAACACCTTAATTATCTTGACCTCTAACATTGGTTCTAAGGTAATTGAAAAAGGTGGCGGCGGTTTAGGCTTTGAATTCGACAACCAACCAGATGCTAGTTACCACCGCATCCGTAACCTAGTCAACGAAGAACTGAAAAATTACTTCCGTCCTGAATTTCTCAACCGGGTGGATGAAATTATCGTCTTCACTCAACTATCTAAGGATGAAGTCAAGCAAATTGCCGAAATTATGCTGCGTGATGTCGCTAGCCGCCTGACAGAAAAAGGTATCACCTTAGAAGTTACCGAAAGGTTCAAAGACTTAGTAGTCAGGGAAGGTTATGACCCCAGCTACGGTGCTAGACCATTACGTCGCGCCATCATGCGCCTGTTGGAAGATTCCCTTGCTGAAGCCATGCTAGCTGGTGAAATCAGCGAAGGTTGTACCGCCGTCGTGGATGTCGATGATGATGGACAAGTTAAGGTACGCGACTCAGAAAAACGCGAATTACTATTAGCAAATGCTGGTTAATATTTAAATCAGCAAAATAGTATGCCATAAAAACCTCTGGTACTCTGCTATCAGAGGTTTTTGATCTACAGGAGTGGTGTTGTAGACTGGATTAAAGAAAACACTCGACAATAGCAAATACTCATCCTATGATGATGTAATAAGCTTGATGATTGACGAGTCGAATCGAGGGCGAAAACCCTGGGGGATTCGTCAAAATCGCCAGAACCTTGACAACATAATAACTACAGCGTTTCTATTATTCGGGAAGTTGCAAATTACTCGCAATAAGGTGGGCTGAAATCGACCTAATTTTGCGACTCGTCAAAATGCTCCCCAGGAAGCTTGCTCTATATCAGTTTCAGTACCGAGCTGTTTCCATTAACCATTTCCCCGCAAGGGGACTGAAACGAGCAACAAAACTAATTAATTGCAAAAACCTAGTGTGGTTTCCATTAACCATTTCCCCGCAAGGGGACTGAAACTTGCTGTAATCCTTTGAGTGTTTCTGTGTCACTATGTTTCCATTAACCATTTCCCCGCAAGGGGACTGAAACAAGTAATACAAATTAACTTATAACTAACCGGATGGTTTCCATTAACCATTTCCCCGCAAGGGGACTGAAACTTTCCTGTGGCAGCCGTAGAAATGCCACCAGGATTCCCAGAGGGTTTCCATTAACCATTTCCCCGCAAGGGGACTGAAACTCTTATCCCTTCCGAATACAAATATGAAGAGTGGAAGGGTTTCCATTAACCATTTCCCCGCAAGGGGACTGAAACGTTCATTCGCCAACAATTGGCAAAAATAACGGCGAGAGGTTTCCATTAACCATTTCCCCGCAAGGGGACTGAAACACAAAGGAGTCTTGGGAGTCTTAGAGTCCGCTATGGGTTTCCATTAACCATTTCCCCGCAAGGGGACTGAAACGCTTGTAGGTAAGTGCGATCGCTGAGGCTAGTAAAACTGTTTCCATTAACCATTTCCCCGCAAGGGGACTGAAACCCAAGAGTTACTGAGGCACTAGAAGTTACCGTTAGGTTTCCATTAACCATTTCCCCGCAAGGGGACTGAAACGCTTGGAGGGCATCCGCCAAATTAGCCTCCACGATGTTTCCATTAACCATTTCCCCGCAAGGGGACTGAAACTAGCGAGTTGTATCATCATTGGATAACGGAGAAACAGTTTCCATTAACCATTTCCCCGCAAGGGGACTGAAACATTTAGGGATGCTTGAAGATGCAGGCAAAATTAAGGTTTCCATTAACCATTTCCCCGCAAGGGGACTGAAACTAGATACAACTAAAGCTCAAACATATAGATCATGGGGTTTCCATTAACCATTTCCCCGCAAGGGGACTGAAACCATACAACGAGCAGCCCCCCGTGAAGAAAGCGCGAGTTTCCATTAACCATTTCCCCGCAAGGGGACTGAAACAAAATTTGAAAACTTAACTCCCTCCTTTTCTAAGTTTCCATTAACCATTTCCCCGCAAGGGGACTGAAACCTCACGACGGTTATTTGCAGGGTTTCTGTCCCAATGATGGTTTCCATTAACCATTTCCCCGCAAGGGGACTGAAACTGGCCAGGACAAATAGATATATGCTCTGCCGAGACTAAAGTTTCCATTAACCATTTCCCCGCAAGGGGACTGAAACTGTAGCCCGTTGTGCATCAAGTAAAGACCTGCCAGCGTGGTTTCCATTAACCATTTCCCCGCAAGGGGACTGAAACAACTGATTTCCAAACCAATCAACAACAAACCCAAGTTTCCATTAACCATTTCCCCGCAAGGGGACTGAAACAAGTCTCGAATCTGGTATCAATTACGCCAAACTCTGTTAAGGTTTCCATTAACCATTTCCCCGCAAGGGGACTGAAACTTGTCAATAGACTCAACTTTTTCATCAACAGCTAGAGCGTTTCCATTAACCATTTCCCCGCAAGGGGACTGAAACGGTAAAGATGCCATTGTTTTTGAATTTCCATTCACACGTTTCCATTAACCATTTCCCCGCAAGGGGACTGAAACAAGTTTGTCACCTGCATTGCATAGTTGACAGATGGGTTTCCATTAACCATTTCCCCGCAAGGGGACTGAAACACGTTTCCCACAGCATCATCAATCGCTTGGCGACCGGTTTCCATTAACCATTTCCCCGCAAGGGGACTGAAACAATTCTGATAATATCCTTTTCATTGGCTTCTAAGAAAGTTTCCATTAACCATTTCCCCGCAAGGGGACTGAAACTTAGCGTTTACCTGGGTAGTCCAGCCAATAGGCGCGGTTTCCATTAACCATTTCCCCGCAAGGGGACTGAAACCCTTTTGCTCAACAAGACTTGAAATGGCAGCCGGAGGAGTTTCCATTAACCATTTCCCCGCAAGGGGACTGAAACATGCTCTAGTTATTCGCTAGAGCTTTTTTAATGTCAGGTTTCCATTAACCATTTCCCCGCAAGGGGACTGAAACTGGTTATTTTTGTAAGAAGAAAAAACAACAAAATAAAACGCGTGTTTCCATTAACCATTTCCCCGCAAGGGGACTGAAACATTTCTTGTCATAGCTTGTTCTATGTATTTGTCAGTTTCCATTAACCATTTCCCCGCAAGGGGACTGAAACCTAAATCCACTATTGCTAGATAATTCAAAGTCTTTTTGAGTTTCCATTAACCATTTCCCCGCAAGGGGACTGAAACGTTACTTTTAATTCTTTTACTTCTTGTAAAACTTCGTTTCCATTAACCATTTCCCCGCAAGGGGACTGAAACACTTTCGGCGTGGGATTTTATCAGTGGGTGTTTGGGTTTCCATTAACCATTTCCCCGCAAGGGGACTGAAACAAAACTACTAGAAACTGAGTGAATTTGCTTGTCCCGCACCCACTGAGTTTCCATTAACCATTTCCCCGCAAGGGGACTAAAGGCAGCACTCATAGACGCTTTAGGTTCGTAGTAAAGACTTTAGTCCTTTTTTGAGAACTAAAGTTCTCACTACAAACCTTTAATTATTCACCTTGTTCGACTTATGAAAAAATTAATTGTTTGGACTACTAATTACGTATGACCTGGCTTTAGCTAGATTATGTGCTGCAATGCGAGGATGTTTATGATGGACATCGTGATGAATTGTTGCTTGAATGACAGTTGAGCCAAAAATTATTCCTCCCCAGGTTTCGATAATATTAGGAATTTTCATGGCAAACGTTCCGTATTCTCCTTTTTGGTGATGAACAAGACGGAAAAATACTATATCTCCTAGTCCATAAACAATTCGTAGAAACAACCAAAACCATAGAAATCTTTGTCCGCCTAAAAAAGCTAAAACTATTAAAATTAATAGTTTTATGAGTAAATCTATTCCTAGTTGAAAATTAATTCCATTGACTTTTATCCAACGAATAGAACTTTGCTCTGGTGTAATAAAAGCATTCAAAATAACCAAAAATAAATTTCCTCTAATATGGTAAGCATCAGGGTCAGACTCTGTTGCTGAATGACGGTGATGAGCTAGGTGAATTTCATGAATTTGTTGATAACTGAGAGTAAAAATAGAGAGTGGTATAGGGCTGATACCCAAGCATCTGATAATCTGATTTATCTCTTTACTACTTTTAATATGCAGAAGTTCATGTACATTAATAACCCAACGGGGTAGAGTCACAGAAATGATGATAAATACAATCCAATTTGGAATCAATTCAGCTACGGATAAGCCATAAACTATTAATAATATAAAAGCAACTATGGCTCATTCATAAAGATAATGATTAGCATCATGATTATTAACTATATACTCATCTAAAGATTTATTAGTATTTTTGTGCATGACAGTGGTATCTAAAAAATCACTTATGTACCTGGATTTTATAACAAAGTTTCAAAACCATCTAATACCAATTCGCAATTCGCAATTCGCAATTTGCAATGGACTTCTCTCCGAGACGATAACGCATTTAGTAGAGTTTTTCTATCTATGGAATGTGGCAAAACCACAACCTCAAACTCAAGACATACGTGATTTTGGTTACAGTTTCCGAAACGAGACTACCGAAAGCTGTAGAAAGAAGTTAGGTTAGTGTTTAAACAACAGCCGCACCCCCAGCAGCTATGACAAAAGAATTAGCAATTCGCACCAATGGCTTAACTAAGCAATTTGAACGGCACGTAGCCGTTAATGATGTTGAGTTAGAAATCCAAGCAGGTGAAGTATACGGACTGATAGGCCCCAATGGCGCAGGTAAAACCACTCTCATCCGAATGTTGGCAGCAGCAGAAGAACCAACTACGGGTGAGATTTATATTAACGGCGATCGCCTGCGTCGTGACAAGAGTAACCCCACCCTCAAACGTCGTCTTGGCTACCTTCCCGATGATTATCCCCTGTATGAAGACTTAACGGTTTGGGATTACTTAGATTATTTTGCGCGTTTGTATCGGTTGCGAGAACCACGCCGCACCCAACGCCTACACGAAGTTTTAGAACTCATCCAACTGGGTAATAAACGCAACAGTCTGATTTCTACCCTGTCACGGGGGATGAAGCAGCGTTTGAGTTTAGCACGGACTATTATCCATGAGCCAATTGTACTGTTATTGGATGAGCCTGTTTCGGGACTCGACCCCATAGCTAGAATGCAATTCCGAGAAATTATTAAGGCACTACAAGAAGCGGGAATGACAATTTTAATCTCTTCCCATGTGCTGAGTGACTTAGCAGAGTTGTGTACTTCTGTAGGCATTATGGAATTAGGGTTTCTGGTAGAAAGTGCCTCCCTCCAACATCTTTATCAACGGTTATCTCGCCAACAAATAGTTTTATCAACTTTAGGTGATGTCGAGGCACTGTTAAGCGCAGTCAAACATCATCCCCATGTAGAAGAGTGGGAGAAATTACCAGGTAAAAATGGCTTAAAAGTTAATTTTAACGGTACACAGGAAGAATGCGCCGAATTATTGCGATCGCTAATTACATCGGGGATTCCTCTTACTGATTTTCACTGTGTTCAAGAAGATTTAGAAACCATATTTTTAAAACTAGGACACAAACAAGCATCTTAATCATTAACTTGGGAGATACCACCAATGATGCTGAATTTAATAGATAAAATAGGCAACTGGAATCCACAGTTATTCCGGGAACTTAAAGGTCGGCTCAAGGTTTTTAATATAGTGATTGCCGTTGGCTTATCGCTACTAGGGCAACTAGGAACTTTTATCTATCAATTTGCTGATTATCCTGGGGCAAAATATTCTATGTCCGGGACATATTGCAATTTAGCTCCAGGTTATCGTGAACGCCTCAATATACTGTCTCAATTAATTACTCAAGTCCAGCAAAAGATTAATACATATAGTGGTCAACCCAACTTTGATAAAGTCAAGTTACAAGCACTAAAAACCCAGTTAGCCAGTTTCCAAACAGAACAGACCAATATTAATAGAAATCTCTATGAGACATACTGTCCTACTGCTCAAATCAATTTCACTCTTTGGTGGCGGGATCACTGGGAATATATTTTTCTCACCTTAACTGTGGTGTTTGTGTTTATTTTGTTAGTAGCTGGTACATATCTGCTCATTAATAATTTGGCGCAAGAAGAACGACGCGGAACGCTGAATTTTTTGCGTCTGACTCCCCAATCAGAAATGAGCATTTTAATAGGCAAAATGTTAGGAGTACCGATTGTCATTTATCTGATAGTATTTGCAGCTTTACCTTTACATTTGCTTTCTGGCTTATCTGCCAAAATCGCCTTGAGCCACATCCTCATATTTGATATTTTGCTTGTTGGTTGTTGCGCTTTCTTTTATAGTTACGCACTTTTATTTGGCTTAATTAGTCGTTGGTTTAGTGGATTTCAACCTTGGTTAGCTAGTGGTGCAGTTTTATTATTCTTGTTTACAACTTTTAACTTAGCTTCTTATAGCTCTGATAGTATCAATACAGCCACATGGTTAAGAATATTAAGCCCATTTGACATGATGGGTTATCTATTTAGTAATGTATTCCGCAAATATGGGGATCGATCCCTAGATGAATTACAATTTTTCTACTTACCTTTAGGTAAAAGTCTTGTAGGTTTATTAGCCTTACATTTATTTAACTACAGTGTTGGTATCTACTGGGCTTGGCAAGCATTACAGCGTCGATTTCGCAATCCTGAAACAGCCGTTTTAAGTAAAGGTCAAAGCTATTTTTTTGTCGGTTGTTGTCAGTTCATCTTTTGGGGATTTACTCTCCAGTACGCAAATAACTCCTGTTATCCTTATTATGGGAGGAATTGCTACTATGATGTAAATCATCAAATCGGCGAAAACTTGGTTTTGCTTATATTGTTTAACGTGGCGTTGGTGTTTGCGCTGATGATTGTTTTATCTCCCCATCGCCAGCAAATTCAAGACTGGTCACGCTATAGTTACTATGAAGTGTCTAATCAGCAAAAATTTTGGCGTAGTTCTTGGTTAAAAGATGGCATTTGGGGAGAAAAAAGCCCATCTTTGATAGCAATTGCTATCAACCTTTTAATTATTGTGACACCTGTAGTTATTTGGATAATTATTGCACCTGCATTAAATTTCAGAAATAGCAACGCTCTTGGTTGGATGAACGAAATTGGGAGAATGAAAGCGGTTTTAAGTGTAGCCTTATTTGTCAGCATGGCAATGATTTATGCTGCCATATTGCAAACTATGCTGATGCTAAAAAATCCTCAACGGGGTATCTGGGGAGTTGGCACTATGGCTTTAGTCATGTTTCTCCCACCGGCGATTCTAGGATTATGTAGCATTTATCCAGAAAATTATCCTTCAGTGTGGCTATTTTCGACTTTTCCTTGGGCGGGTGTAAAAGACTCTGCAACTATTACTGTTTTTATGTCACTTTTAGCTGAGTTGATGGTTTTAGGATTGTTGAATTTTCACCTCAACAAACAAATCAAACTGGCGGGGGAATCTGCTAGTAAAGCTTTATTAGCAGGACGCTAAATATATCAATTATCCGATGTTTATAGTTAGGAACATATTCCTGACTATAAACTTAAAACATCTACCAGTTGTGTAAGTCAATTCCACCTAACACCACATGAGTTTTCACTATGCAAACTAACTGGATAAATCAAATCGGAGACTGGAATCCGCAATTATTACGTGAGATTAAAGGACGATTGCATAAACGCAATGTGTTAATCATCATGGTTGCTTCCTTCCTGACGCAGTTGGTGGTGTTCCTTTATTTTCAAGGTCTTTTACCCAGTAATCCAATCGGTTCAAATAGATATTGTCGAGGTCAGAATTTAGAGATTTACAATGAATGCTTTTTAGATAATTCCGGGAATCTGGATATAAATTGGCAAGTGTGGTTTCAAGATACATTTAGCTGGCTGAGTATTCTGGGGATTTTTGTAATTATTGTGGCGGGTATTTACCTACTCATTAACGATTTATCTACAGAAGAAAGACGCGATACACTCAACTTTATTCGCTTGAGTCCGCAATCACCCCAAAGTATTCTTTTCGGTAAAATGTTAGGAGTTCCCATCTTAGTCTATTTGGGAGTGTGCCTAGCGATTCCGTTTCATTTATGGTTAGGTTTAAACGCTCAAATTCCTTTAGGTTTGATTTGCGGTTTTTATATTCTGGTTCTTACTTCTAGTTTACTTTACTTTAGTGGCGCACTGTTATTTGGTTTGGTCGGTTCTTGGTTAGGTAGCTTTCAAGCGTGGTTAGGAAGTGGCGCAGTTTTAGGATTTTTGTCAATCACTCAACAAGTAATTACAAGCGGCACTACCAGTAATCATCCATTTAAAATTTTGAATTTCCTGAATCCTTATTATGTCATTTCCAGTTTGGGAAACGACACAAATAGGATGGATGTAGCTAATGTGCGTTGGTTTAATTTTCTAATAGGAAACAGTTGGGTAGAAATTATTGGTTTTACGGTAGTGATTCATTTAGTGGGAGCTTATTTTCTTTGGCAATCATTACAAAGATGCTTCCGCGATCGCAATGCTACCATGCTCAGTAAACAACAGAGTTACTGGCTCACATCAGCTTTCACAATTATTACTGTGGGCTTTGCTAACTGGTCACAATTAGTCTTTGGTGATGGTAGTTATACTTACGCCATGCGAGAAAACATCGCTTGTTTGATGTTTCTGGACTTGTGTTTTTGCTTGTATTTAATTGCAGCCTTAACTCCCCATCGTCACACATTACAAGATTGGGCGCGTTATCGTCATTTCGGCACTCAACAGGGTAAAAAGCTGAATTTAGTTCAAGACTTAATTTGGGGTGAAAAAAGTCCGGCGATCTTGGCGATCGCGATTAATGTCATGATTGCCATTACAGGCTTGAGTTTATTTGCCCTTGTTTCTTTAGCTGATCGAGAGGATAAAGTTGTTTCCTTAGTCGCCCTCATCTTTGCTGGTAGTCTCACCCTCATCTATGCAGCCTTAACACAGCTACTTTTACTGATGAAACACGGACAAAGGCTATTTTTGACTAATGGTGTGATGATCGGTGTGATGATCTTACCAGTCGTAGCTTTGGGTATGCTGTTTTCCTCTCCTCAAAACTATACTTTCCTTTGGCTATTTTCCGTAGCTGCACCCGTAGTTGTTTTATATCCATCAGGTGAAGTAACAATAATTACTTCCATTATGGGAATTATCGGACACACAATCCTTTTGAGTTTCATGTTGTTGCAAATAACGCGCCAATTAAAGAAAGCTGGTGAGTCAGCAACAAAGGCATTGTAGCTAGTAGTTAATTAACGCCAAGGAGCGAAAAGGTTTACGCTAAGGTATGCCAAAGAGTAGAATCTGAGGCTAACAGGCAGCATAATTTTTCACTGTCATGCCACAAGCTAACTCAATTGCCATTCAATTTTGTGATGTTACCTTGAGTCGTAACCATCGTTCTTTGGTGTCAAATCTCAATTTTGCGATTCATCATGGAGAAGCATTAGTATTACTGGGACGTAGTGGTAGCGGTAAAACTACCACTATGAAATTAATTAACCGCTTATTGACACCCAGCCAAGGAGAGGTGTTATTTAATGGTGTAGCGACTACCCAATGGGATGAAATTAAACTGCGGCGGAAAATTGGCTATGTTATTCAAGAAACTGGTCTATTTCCCCATTTCACAGTCGAACGGAATGTGGGTTTAGTTCCTTCTCTAGAAGGTTGGAAACCCAAACAAATTAAAACCAGAGTCTACGAATTATTACATTTAGTAGGACTAGATCCAGCGCAATTTGCTAGGCGTTATCCCCATGAATTATCGGGGGGACAAAGACAAAGGGTAGGCGTAGCTAGAGCTTTAGCCGCCGATCCTCCTGTATTATTAATGGATGAACCTTTTGGCGCACTTGATCCGATTACACGCTTAGAATTACAACAAGAATTTCGGCGGTTGCAACGGGAATTAGGTAAAACAGTGGTGTTTGTCACCCACGATATTCAAGAAGCCTTTGTTTTAGCATCACGCATTGGGTTAATGTATGGGGGAGAATTGGTAGTGTTAGGTACCAAGGATGAATTCATGCAATCCCAACATCCAGAAACTCTGGCTTTTCTCCAATGTCTGCGTTCCCAGCAAGACAACCTATGAAAGATTTCTTTTTAGTGAAGTATGCCCCAGAAATTTTACAACACACGCTAGAGCATTTATTTTTGGTGGGTGTTGCTATTAGTATTGCCATTATTGTGGGGATTCCTTTAGGAATTTTTATCACCCGGCAAAAGCAACTCCGACAACCAATTTTAGGTGTTGTTAATATCCTGCAAACTATTCCGAGTTTAGCTTTATTTGGGTTACTAATTCCTGTACCTGTAATTGGCGGAGTTGGTGCTGTTCCGGCAATTGTGGCTTTAACTTTATATTCCTTATTGCCGATAATTCGTAATACTTATACAGGAATTACCAGCGTAGATCCTGCAATTCGCGAAGCTGGGCGGGGGATGGGAATGACTGATAGACAATTGTTATTTCAGGTAGAAATTCCCTTAGCAATGGCGGTAATTTTAGCAGGGGTGAGAGTGGCAACAGTGATTGCAATTGGGGTTGCGACTATTGCGGCTGCAATTGGGGCTGGGGGTTTGGGGGTATTTATCTTTCGAGGAATTGCTATTGTGAATAACCAGTTAATTTTAGCAGGTGCAGTTCCTGCCGCCGCGATCGCTTTATTGGCAGATTCATTAATTGGTTGGCTAGAAAAAAAATTAAAGGTAGAAAATTAAGTTTCATCAAAATTTATCTGGGTAATCATTCCCTGGTCTAGTAGAATTTTTCTGGTTTAGCAGTATTTATAGATTTATGTTTTTTACTAAAAAAGGGAACTAAACATGATTTTATCTACCCAACAAGAAATTCCCCTAGCTGAACAAATTCAGGCACTCCAGAGTTTTTGTATAATGACTCAAGACCCTGCAACGTTCTCAGCAATTTATGATTTAGATGCGATTCTTGCTAAAACAGAACTCAGCACCATCTCTGTAGAATATCTCAAATCACAACTGGAAGTAGCAGCAATTATTCAGGAACGTTATTTAGCCCCCGTACCAGATGTAGCCAAATTACTCACCTATTCGCCAGATTCCTTGGGTTATCAGTTTGCAGCGTATCTAACTGCAAACAACTTTGATCCTACATTTTATCGTCCCAGAGAAGTCAAAGACGATATTAGTTATGTCAGTTTGCGCCGCAGTCAAACCCATGATATCCATCATATTGTAACTGGGTTTAAGACTGACGCACCAGGGGAACTGGGGTTACAAGCTTTTCAGCTAGCACAGATGAAATCGCCCATTGCGATCGCTATTATGACTGCTGGTATTATTAACTTCTTGAATAATACCCCAGAATTAGCAGCCATTATGCAGTATATTTATCGCGGTTGGGAAATGGGACTCAACGCCAAACCCTTGATGGCACAAAAATGGGAAGATAATTGGGAAAAACCCTTAACTCAATGGCGTAGTGAATTGGGAATTACAGTTTTCCATCCCAATTAGGAATTGTATCTTATTGGGTATTTCTTGACATCCTCACTACCCTAAAAGTGCGGTGATTCCTGAACCGTGCTAACGCATCGCTAACACGATTCAGGTTTAACATCCATTGAAATTTTGTTTATAGAAAAAGTATAGAGATGATTTTGAAGCTGCAAACAAGTATTAAAACTTTTATTTCCGCTACCATTATCGGGTTATCTACTGCTAGCAATCAAGCACTATCTCAAACTCTCAAACTAGCTCCTAATCTAGTTAATTTCAACTCTGACGCTGGAGAAAATTTATTAATTACTAGTCGTCATCGGGAAGACTTCTTTCCTTTAAGTAGCCAGTTTATTACTCAAAATAATCAAGCTTATTGTGGTGTCGCTAGTATTGTAATGGTTTTCAATAGCCTGGAAATTTCTGCACCAGTAGCACCACAATATTCTCCCTATAGAATTTTTACACAAGAGAACTTTTTTAGTAATCCCAAAACTCAAGCAGTCATTACTCCAGAAAAAGTCTCACGTCAAGGTATAACTTTGGTAGAACTGGGAGGATTAATTGCTAGTTATGATGTCAGCGTTAAAGTCTATCATGCTGCTGATTCTAATATAGATGACTTTAGAAAAATGGCGGCAGCCAATTTACAACAGCCAGGAAATTTTGTCATCGTTAATTATTTACGTAAAGAAATTAATCAGGAACGTGGGGGACACATATCGCCTTTAGCCGCATATAACGAGCAGACAGATAGATTTTTAATTATGGATGTCTCCCGTTATAAATATCCGCCCGTTTGGGTGAAGACAACGGATTTGTGGAAAGCAATGAATACAGTTGATTCAGTTTCCGGTAAAACGCGAGGATTTGTATTTATTAGTAAATCTGAATAATAGGTAATTTAAGAAGAGAAAATAACAATCGCATCATTTACATGGAAGAAGATGCTTACAAGATGGGTGAAAAAGTTTTCCTATTTACGCAAACATTTTGGCGATAGTTTCCATCATTAGAAAAAGTCTGTGAGAAAAATCAGGAAACCTCATAAAATTATAATGCTCATAAAAAGAACGAGCATCATCATCTTTGGCCTCAACTATTACAGCAGTTGTGGCAATTTCGCTGTTGAGGCTGCGATAAAGTGCATCCATTAATAGCATTTCTCCTAATCCTTTTTGGCGATGGTTTTGATTTACAGCTAATCGACCAAGAAGGGTTGCAGGAACTATAGGATATTTTGGCAATTTTTTACTTATTGCTAATGGTAATTCTCCCAATTTAATACTTGTGGCTGAAAGTGTGTAATAACAAGCGATACTACCAGAACTTTTTTCAACTAACACAAAAGGAGCAGCCACTCGCTTACGAGCATCTTGTCCGGCTTGTTGTTTTAAATAACGGTCTAGTTCTTCAACACCACAACAAAAAGCCGCCCGGTCATGCTTTCCTAGCGGCTCTATGAAATAATCATCATCAGATAAAGCCACTTACACACCCATGTTTTGTTTATAGCGTTGAGCAGCAGCACGCAGTTTTTCGCTTGGTGCTGGTGGATTTAGTAGTGCTTCTACAAAAACCTCTTGGTCTTGTCTGCTTAAAACCATTATTTCATGTTCTTGAATAACCTCATTAGCAGCCTTGAGAACGCTGCTAATCACAAAATCTGTGAGTGTTCGACCCTGAATATCAGCCGCACGCTGGAATAATTCTTTTTGCTCTTTACTGATACGTGCTTCGAGACGTTCAACTTTAGAGCTGGTTGAATTTTTTTGACGACTTCTAGCCTTTGTGTCTGCCATGATAGCTTTTACTCATAATTTAGATTTTGTACGGCAATTGTCCTAACAATTATACTAAATTCCGATCCAGAAATGTTAAATGCAATCCCAGGTTGTAGTCTAAACAATAGTAATCAAAATAAAAAAATGCCTATTCTTGCTCAAACCAAGCACCTTGCATTTACCATACTTTCCCTCAGCCTGCTTTGCTACACCGAAGTAGCATCAGCCAGCATCACCTTACCTTTACGCAGCAAAAAAGCAATGGTAGTATCTGCCCATCCCTTGGCGAGTGAGGCGGGACTTTTGATATTACGTCAAGGTGGTAATGCAGTGGATGCAGCAGTCGCCACGACTTTTGCTATATCTGTAGTCGAGCCATTTTCCGCCGGGATTGGTGGTGGTGGTTTTTTATTGTTGCGTAACGAGAAAACTGGCGAAATCAAAGCTTTAGATTTTCGGGAACGCGCACCCCTCAAAGCTACAAAAAATATGTACTTAGATGCAGCTGGAAAGGTGCGTCCCTATGCCAGTGTGAATGGTTATTTAGCTGTGGCTACACCAGGCACAGTGGCAGGAATGTATGAAGTTCACCGTCGTTATGGTAAGCTGCCCTGGAAGGAAGTTTTAAAACCTGCGATCGCTCTGGCTGGAGATGGTTTTACTCTCAGTCATCAGGCTACTTGGCGTTCCGCTTCTGTCTATACTAATCGTCTGCAAGTAGTTTTAAATAACCCAGCCGCCAGGACGATTTTCACCCGCAACGGTGAATTTTATCAACCAGGGGAAAAATTAGTCCAACGGGACTTAGCACGCACTTTAACAGCGATCGCTAAAAATCCCCAAAGTTTTTATACTGGTGATATCGCCCGTGTGATCGCTAATGATATGGCGAAAAATGGCGGTTTAATTACTTTAGCCGACCTCAAAGCCTATAAACCAATCTGGCGGACTCCTGTATGTGGAAAATTCCGCCAGTTTCAAGTCTGTTCTATGCCGCCACCTTCTTCCGGTGGTGTATTGTTATTGCAGATGTTAAACATCATCGGTGATGCAGATTTAAAATCTTGGGGTTGGCATCATCCCAACGCTTTACACCTGATGACAGAAACAATGAAAATTACCTATAGCGATCGCGCACAATATTTAGGTGATCCTGATTTTGTCAAAGTTCCTGTGCAAGCATTACTGAGTGACAACTACGCAAGACAACGCCGCAGTGAAATTAATCCCGATCAAGCTACCCCTGCAACCCAAATCAAACCAATTCTCCTGAAAAATCTTCCCCAAGTTCAGATTCCCCTCAATCGCAAACTGCAACTAGCAACTCGTTATGAGTCTCCTGAAACGAGTCATCTAAATGTTGTGGACACAGAACGCAATGCTGTTAGTCTGACATTCACCGTCAACCACGGTTATGGTGCGGGAGTAGTGGCATCGGGAACGGGTATTGTCTTGAATAATGAAATGGATGATTTTGTCGCTGCACCAGGAATACCAAACGCTTTTGGATTATTGGGTAACGAAGCCAACGCCATCGCACCGCGCAAAACTCCCCTCTCTAGCATGACACCGACAATTATCAGCGAAAATGGCCATCTGCGGATGGTAGTAGGTGCGCCTGGTGGTAGCACAATTATCACTCAGGTCTTGCAAGTAGTGCTGAATGTGCTGGAATACAATATGGACGTTGGTGCAGCAATATCCGTGCCACGCATACATCACCAGTGGTTTCCTGATGAATTGCGAGTAGAAACTTGGGGTTTAGATGCAATGACTCTGCAAGAGTTACGTCGTCGAGGACACAATATAAAAGAAAGTCAGCCTTGGGGAAATGTTAACGCGATCGCTGTTACTGTTGACAATAATCTAGAAGGCGCAGCCGATCCTCGCGGTGAAGGCTCTCCTAGAGGTTTTTAAATCTCAGTCTTCAAAAAGACAAGAAAAATAGAACAACTACTGTCTAACTAACAAATATTGACTATTTACTGTTGAGTATAGGAAGACTCTGCATAAACACTATCACCAAACTCATTGGCGCGCGCGCTAGGTACTAATGTCCACCCCGCTTTGCGGAGTTTTTGATATGTTGCCCAGCCTTTAGAGCCGCGAGGAATGGGATAATCTGGGACTGAATATTTTGGAAAAGCTGTGTAGGGTCGCCAAGGTTTTCCAGGTGCTTCTTGCAAATATAAAATTTTGTCATCGTCACCGCTACTTTTCGATATCCAACACATTTGTTGAGACATAGGAAACTCCTTTGCTTTTTGCCTTTATTGCATATTCGCGTTTTCTTGTCAATGCTTCTTCACCCTTGCGGGATAATTTAGAATCTTCCCAGGGTAGTCAACTTACCTACAATTCAAAATCGTACAATTACCTAAATAATTATTCGACCTTGAGCTGATTCATCAGAAGATATGTAGATAGACAGATTGTTCAAATGTTTGTGCCTCAATCTTATGTAAGACTAAGATTTTTTTAATGTTATCCGCCACTACCAAAGGTGTATGTATCGAGGGTTACTATTTCAGCAACATTTTAATTTTTGTTACGAAATACAGATGATTAATTGCAGAATTGATTCCTGTATAGACGCGAGATTTAATCAGTCTTGTTGCTAATTATTGTCCTAATTTCTGTCCTCAGATGTTGGTAATTTGAGTCAGATAAAGCAGGTTCAGACCCTTGTAAATCAATAGGTTGTGTGATATCAATCCAAGACTTGCAACCACCATATTCGGGACGATAGGGAATTTCCCACACTTGAGCAAGTTTGAAAGTGCGTAGCAAGAGGATAAATAATGGCTGCTGGGATTTCCACTTAAGGCGATCGCTAATAAAATGTTCATTCCAGATATGGAAAGGTAATAACCGACTGACGATTAACTCATCCATCACAGGAAAAATATCCGTAATTTCTGCCCAACTACCGATTCTTACTGTTTCTGGATGCCATCCTGAAGCTACTGGCTGGACAAGATGGGTATATTCTGCCTTAAGTAGTAAAGGTTGCTGATGTTCAAATGTAGGATAAAGTAAAACCCGTGGATGCGTCACTTGAAACCGTCCTTGTTGTTCCCGAATCCCGCCTTTTCGCAACAACATGATAGTTTTACCCGCTTCTAAAGCTTGAATGGCGATCGCCCACTCTTTGAGGGTATGTACCGTTTGACCTAATTCCATCAGCATCTACTGTAACTCTGATTTTATTTTGAGCGCAGACCGTTAAAGTATAGAACTATCCAGGGAGATGAATTGAGAGAACCTTTATGGAAAAACGCAGACTAGGTAAATCTGACGTAGAAATTACCCCCATCCTCATGGGAACTTGGCAAGCCGGGAAGAAATGGTGGGTAGGAATTGAAGATGCAGACTCCATTAAAACTATCCGCGCCGCCTTTGAAGCTGGAATCACCACTATAGATACAGCCGAAGTTTATGGGGAAGGACATTCTGAGAGGATTGTGGCTGAAGCTTTATCTGATGTGCGTGAACAAGTCGAGTATGCAACCAAGGTGTTTGCAAACCATCTCCAGTATGATCAAGTTATTGAAGCTTGCGATCGCTCCCTCAAAAACCTCAAAACTGATTATATCGACCTCTACCAAATTCACTGGCCGAGTGGTTCTTTCAATACTGAAATCGTTCCCATTGCAGAAACCATGCGCGCCCTCAATGACTTGCAAGCACAGGGTAAAATTCGCGCCATTGGCGTTTCTAACTTTTCTCGCGATCAATTAGCTCAAGCCTCCCAATATGGCCGCATCGATAGCTTACAACCGCCATATTCATTGTTTTGGCGGCAGGTAGAAAAAGATGCTATGCCTTATTGCAGAGAAAATAATATTTCTATCTTGGCCTATTCACCCTTAGCCCAAGGACTATTAACAGGCAGATTTGCCCCTGGATATAAGTTTCATCCCGAAGATAATCGTACAGGCAATAAGCTATTTCAGGGCGAAAACTTTGAACGCGCCCACCAAGCCTTAGAGAAACTACGCCCCATAGCAGAAAGCCATAACTGCACATTGGCACAGTTAGCATTAGCTTGGCTAATTGCTCAACCCCAAACTCAAGCGATCGCCGGCGCGCGTTATCCTGAACAAGCCAAAGACAACGCCCTCGCTGCTGATGTGAAACTTTCCCCTGAAGAACTCTCAGAAATTGATGCGATCGGTCGTATTGTTACCGATCATCTTGATAACAGTTCTGTTATGTGGAACTGGTAAGGGACTTCCAATTCAAAAAATATACTATCACTTTGATGGCAAGGGGGCAGGGAGCAGGGAGCAGGGGGGAAACAGTTGTTTTGGAGAAAATAAATTGGATGGTTTTTTCTATCTCTTATTCCCCATTCCCTATGCCCTATGCCCTATTTACTACCTGATATCTACAAAATATAATCAGGGATCAAAGTTTTAAGTCGTTATTGCAAAAATCTACAAAATATCAACTTTCGTAAACTACTAGTTGATCATCATCAAACTGAGTGCTAACTTAGATAGCAAGACACCAAGAGAAAACAAACCAAACCCCAGGGCAAAAGACAAGGTGTCTCCTGTCAACAGCCCAAGCAAATTTCAGCAGAATTTATGTCATGTGGCACAAAGCCCTAACAGGCCAAGCCAAATCCCAAAGCGGAAAAACAAAGAATGCTGAGTTTGTTAGTTCCAATGTCAACCCTAGTTATAAACTACTCAATTGCTTTTTGTTGATTAAACTTAAAAATTTGAAATCAATACATATTGAAAAGCCTGGTCAACCCGTACCAGGCTTTTCAATTTTGCAGATATTTCCTTTGGGGAATTGCTAGTTCTACATCAAACTTTGTCTTTTTTGACTCTATTAATGCGAGCCTTGATTTTTGGTGACACTTGTGCAGTTTGTCATGGAGAATAAAATAGAATAGCAATAAATCTTACTCAGTAAACAAAATGAAACATCAATATCATTGGTTAGGGAAAATCACATTTGTGCTATTCTTAGTTGGTTTTTTATTCTCTTGTCGTGCCAAAGTTGATAGGTCAACAGAACAAAGTCAAGCCATTGCTCAAGAGCAGCAAAAAGAACCGACAATTAGCTATGGTGATCTGATTATCAAAGAACAGTCAGATTATGTGATGATACCTGTTAATGTTCAAGAAAGTAACAGAGAAAAAGCTAGTATTTTAGATTCTTCGCGTTCCTATAAAGAAAATTATTCTCCTTTGTACAACTTAATCTTTTATCGTAAACAAGACGGCGAAACTCATCTACTGTTAGATAAAAAAGCAATTATCAATACCTACGAATGGATAGAAACAAAATCTGCTGGTAAACCCCCGACAAGAGTTTGGTTATATCGAATTATTGATCAAGATACTAACAAAGACAAAAAGCTCGATTCACAAGATGCGGTAATTGGCTACATTTCAGATGTATCAGGGAAAAACCTTCAGCAAGTTACACCCCAAAACACCAAAGTCCTGAATTGGGTTGTTCTCCCCAGTCAAAATGCAGTTTTTATCAGAATTATTAAAGACTCTAATGGGGACAATAAATTTACATCAGCAGACAAGACAAATTTTGTTCGAGTTAGTCTTGAACAACCCAAGATGGGAACGGAAATTATTAGCGAATCCATAGAGCAGAAAATCAAATCTTACCTAAAGTAAGACAATCTAGATGACTATTTACCTTCATTCTTTCCCTGATTTTCTAATTCGGGAACAGGATCATAACCACCAGGATGGAAGGGGTGACAACGTAATATGCGCTTTGTCGCCATCCAGCTACCGCGAAATACGCCAAACCTCTCAATAGCTTCCATCGCATACATTGAACAAGTCGGTTGAAAACGACAGGTGGGAGGAAATAGCGGTGAGATAAATATTCTGTAGCCTTTAATCAACCAAATAAATAATTGCTTCATCATCGTCGCCCAAATCTTATACATTGATAACAAGGGTAAAATGTTTTCTATCTTGTAGCACCTTTGTTAACTCAATTTCCTGATTTCATCCTCACCCCACCACTATGGCTGCAAATTACCATTGTTGCAGCTTGGGTGTTTTTAATTCTAGCGATCGCCGGATTTGTCAATCGTTTTGCAACTAGTGATCCGGAAATCCTCCGCAAAATAGTGCATATTGGTGCTGGCCACGTTATTTTAATTGCTTGGTGGCTAAATATTCCCGCCAGCATCGGCATCGGTGCTTCTGTCTTAGCGAGTATCGTCACCTTACTATCTTACATTTTGCCGATTCTCCCTGGTATTAATAGTGTCGGCAGACAAAGTTTAGGGACATTTTTCTACGCTGTTAGCGTCGGGGTGTTAGTCGCTAGCTTTTGGTCTCTACAACAACAGCAGTATGCAGCTATTGGGATGATGGTCATGTGCTGGGGTGACGGACTCGCTGCCTTAGTAGGTCAACGTTTTGGTCAACATAAGTACAAAGTGTTGGGAACACAGAAAAGCTGGGAAGGTTCTTTAGCCATGTTAGTGGTCAGCTTTTTAGTCTGTAGCCTCATTTTATTAGGTGTTTTTGGCAATATTTGGCAAATTTGGGCAGTATCCCTAGCAGTGGCATTTACTGCTACTAGTTTAGAAGCCTTTTCGTTTCTGGGCGTTGATAACTTGACTGTACCTTTAGGTAGTGCAGTTTTAGCATATGTGCTAATGCAGTTATGGTACTAAGCTGTTTTACCTTGAAGTTGCACATTAAGGAATATGGCAATTATCAAAATTCGTCGATTTGGATTCATAGGAGCGATCGCCATTGGTTTGATTTTACGTTTTTGCTATTTAGAACTCAAACCTTTGTGGATGGATGAAGTTATTACTGCTATCTTTAGTTTAGGTAAAAATTACCATGATTTACCTTTAGATGTACTGGTAAATCTTCAAGATATCCCCAAGATTTTTACTTTTCAGCCTGGGGTTAGCTGTAGCGAAATCGCCCAAAATCTGACTAATCAATCTACCCATCCTCCCCTATTTTTTTGTGGGATGTATCGCTGGCTGGGGTGGATAGGAATATCTAGTGATGACTGGGTGATGAAATTGCGATCGCTACCTGCTTTATTTGGTGTCGGGGCAATTTTGGCGATATATGCCGTAAATTATCTTGCTTTTTCACCACTATCTGGCATAGTAGCTGCCTTGTTCATGGCAGTGTCTCCCTTTGCTGTCTATCTTTCTCAAGAAGCACGGCATTATACTTTACCTATGTTCATCATCACTTTATCCTTATTGGGACTGATGCAAATCCAACAGGATATACATCAGGAACGAGTGAGATTTAGAGTATGGTTTTTTTGGACTTTAATTAATATTATTGGGTTTTATACTCACTATTTTTTCATTTTAGATTTCATCGCCGAAATTTTCACTTTATCACTATTGATTTATCGGTCTAAATATCAAAATATTAGGTTTAAACGCAAGATTATATTATATTTCGGTTTATCTATTATTACTATTATTATTTGCTTCTTACCTTGGCTATTAGTGACCTGGAATCATGCTCAACGTTCCGAAACTAGTTGGCTCAATTCTCCTGGTATTTTCGCACCTTTTTATCAAACCCTGCTCAATTTGGTGTTAATGGTAATCGCTTTACCAGTGGAAAATCAACCATTAATCATCACCATTGTCTGTGGATTATTGATGTTAGTTTTCGCTGTGTGGTTAGGAGTAAAGTTATTTCCTAGATGCCGACAATTATGGAACCAAGATCAAACACATGGGGCTACATTCACACTACTGATGTTTACAGCTGGTGTGATGTTGCAGTGTTTGGCGATCGCTTATTTATCCGGTAAGGATATTACGGCTATTCCCCGTTATAGTTTTGTCTATTATCCCAGTTGTTGTGCCTTGCTGGCTGCTAGTTTGACTGAAATACAAACCTTAAAAGGCAAAAAAATTCAAGCAATAGCAATTTTGCTCATAATTGGGTTATTAAGCAGTATTTTTGTGGTGACTAATTTTGTCTTTCAAAAACCGTTTCAACCAGAACAGGTGGCGCGCAATATGAATTCTGCACCATCTTTACCTGTGATGTTGGTAGTCACCTATGATAGTTACCAAGATATTGCTTTAGGACTGAGTTTTGCACTTGCTTTAGAGCAGATCAGAAATCACACATCCCATCCTGATAGTTTTATAGCTGTAAGTAAGTCGCCTGATGTATCCAATGTCTGGAGAAAACTATCACAACTCTCAGTTAACGTCACATCACCTTTAAACTTATGGATAGTCGCCCCAGGACTCAGACGCAGGGATTATCCTCAACAGTTAAATTTATCTGCACAGACTACCTGTCAAATTGATCCGCAACATCACTACCGCATCGGTATTCCCTACCAATTGTATCAATGTGATTTTTTGGAAAAGTCGTAATACTTTGGACAAGGTTTTGTAACCATCTTGTCACAATAGCCTCTTAGAATCGTCTATAAGTAAACTTTATGTTTGCTCCTCACACCATACAAACCGCCTCTGACTATGTACATAGCAGAGGCTTTTTATATTTTCATTACTAAAATTCAGACATTTCGTGAGAAAAAATATAATTTTGTAAAAAAATGCGGTATACATCAATACTAATGCTTAGTTAAACAGTAAATAATTATTTGCTGCAACTCATTAAATTCTCACTCAGATGGATATCTATCAGTCGAGTCTCTTGAATACCAAACAACAAGCATTGGTAAAAGTTGCACCCTGCACACCAGTCCTGGAAGTTATCTATCTGATGAATCAAACACAAGCCAGTTGCGTACTGATTCTAGAACAGGAAAAACTTCTGGGTATTTTTACAAAAACCGACCTCGTGCGATCGCTGACTGCTCACAGGGAGTTAGCAGATATAACTATTGCTGAGTTCATGAGCCAACCTGTAGTTACTGTAAGTGAAACAGAAGCCCAGGATCTACCAACAGTTTTAAAAAGATTACAACAACATCAGATCAACCACTTACCCGTCACTAACCATCAAGGAGAGTTGTTAGGCTTGGTGACATCGGCCACCATCCTAGATACCTTACAAACCTGTAATTCCTTCCAATTACTGCAAATAACTGAATTGCTCTCCCAAAAAGAAACCCGTTATTGTACCTTTGAATCTCGCTTGAATGATATTCTCAATAGCGCAGTTACCACTTCCATTGTCAGTTTTCGGGTATTTGCCAATTACGATTGGGAATATGAATATCAATCTTTGGGTTGTGAAGCCATATTTGGTTATACATCCCAGGAAATTATCCAAAATAAGCATCTGTGGATGTCAAGGGTTCACCCAGAAGATGTAGAAACAGTAATTATGCCCTTGTTTGCAGATATCTTTGCGGGTCATACCAGCACCGTAGAGTATAGATTTTATCATCAAGACGGTTCTCTCCGGTGGATTTCTGCAACTTACACTTCCCGTCAGGATGTAGAAAACAACTACTGGGTTGTGACAGGTATTAGTGGTGATATCACTCACCAAAAACAAACAGAAGCAGCTTTTAAAGCCAGTGAAGAACGATGGGAATTAGCGATCGCCGGTACAGAGGAAGCAATTTGGGACTGGGATATTACTACTGATCAAACCTTCCGTTCCGACCGTTGGTATGAGTTACTAGGTTATGCACGCCACGAACTCACCACCAGAGACGGGGAATGGATGAAACGCCTTCACCCTGATGATTACGAACGAGTTTTAGCGGAACAAGCAGCTTATTTACAGCGAGAAACAGACAGCTACAGTGTTGAGTATCGTCTACGGCGGCAAGATGGTAGCTATGGATGGTTTCGCTCCCGTGCTAAAGCTGTTTGGGACGAGTCAGGAAATCCTGTCCGCTTAGTTGGTTCCCTGGGAGATATCAGCGAAAGCAAAGCCACAGCAATGGCTCTACAAGAGAGGGAAGCTATGCTGCGAACCATTGGTGATAACCTCCCTAATGGGGTGATATATCAAGTTGTTCGTGAACTAAATAGTAGCGATCGCTTCACATATCTGAGTGCCGGAATTGAAACCTTAATGGAAGTCACCGCCGAAGATGCACTCCAAGATTGCAGTTTGCTTTACCATCAAGTGATAGCAGAAGATGTTAAGCGACTAGCAACCGCAATTGAGGAATCTTACCAGCATCTTTGTGTGTTGAATATCCAAGTCCAAATTTGCACCCCTAGTGGTCAAAAAAAGTGGTTGCAAGTACGTTCTACACCCCATCGAGATCCAAACAGTTGCGTGATTTGGGATGGACTAATAGTAGATATCACTGAAACAAAGAACAATGAAGACATACTCCGCAAAAATCAAGCATTATTAGCAGAATCGCAACAAGTTGACCGTTTGGGTAGTTGGGAGTTTGATCTACTTACAGAAAAAATTACTTGGACACAACAGTTATTTCATCTCTTCGACTTAGATCCCACTCAACCAGAACCAACATATCAAGCAAATCTCGAACTGTATCATCCAGAAGATAGGGAAAAATTAGACCAAGCGGTGAAGCGGTCTATGCTCACGGGTGAATCTTATAAATTGCTCCTGCGTAAGCTGACCACAGATGATGCTGTCACTTACATTGAAGGCATTGGTCATGCAGAGTTTAACAATCAAGGTCAAGCTATTCGTCTGTATGGTACTGCCCAGGATATCACTGAACGCATCGAATCAGAAGAAAAAATTCGCCATAGTGAAGCACGACTAGCTACTACCCAAAAAATAGCCCATGTTGGCAGCTGGGAGTTAGATATCAATACATCCCAGCGCAGTTGGTCAACGGAAAGTTTTGAAATTTTTGGCTTAGATCCCCAGCAACCAGAACCAACCCCAGCCGAATTTTTAGAGATGGTTCATCCAGACGATCGCGTCGTGATCCAAAGTCATTTAACCGCAGCCCTTGCATACTGTAGCCTGTTCTCTTGTGAATATCGCATTATTCGCCCTGATGGCTCAATTCGTTACCTGGAATCTAGAGCTGAAGTAGTCCAGGATAGACAAGGGAAAGCCATCAAGCTCATCGGAGCAATTCTAGATATTACAGAGCGTAAACAAGCTGAATTAGAAATTATGCTCAGTCGCGACCTGCGAGAAGCTATTTTTAATGAATCTGCCGACGCGCTGTTTTTGGTGGACACAGAAACTTTACTGATCATTGATTGTAATCAGCAAGCCGTCAAAATGTTTGGCGCATCCAGTAAAGCAGAACTCATCGGGATTGATGGACAAACTTTACGCAAACAACGATTGACCCCAGAGGAAATGGCTGATTGTCTTGACCAAATTAATCGTCAAGGGTTTTCTAGTAAAGAAATCGAATGCGTCACTAAACAGGGGAATTTCTTTTGGGGAAACCTGGCGGTAAAACGCATTTTGGTTGCTGGTGAAGATATTAATCTGGTCAGGGTGACAGACATTACACAACAGCAAGCGGCAATGCGCGATCTCCAGCAAACCAAACAAGCATTGCTAGAGCAAGAACAATTTTTACGTAGTATTTACGACAGCGTAGGACAAGCAATTTTTGTCGTTGATGTGATTAATAGTGATTTTCGCTATGTTGGTTTAAACCGCACTCACGAGTTACTTACAGGCCTCTCGTTACAGCATATTTATGGCAAAACTCCAGAACAGATTCTGCCAGCAGATGCAGCAGCAATGGTACGGCAACACTATCAAGATTGTGTAAATGCTGGAGTAACTATCACCTATGAAGAGTGTTTGCCATTCCAAGGACAATTAACTTGGTGGATTACTAATCTGACTCCTCTAAGGGATGAAAACTCACGCATTTATCGAATTGTCGGCAATGGTATCAATATTAGCGATCGCAAACGTACTGAGCAAATGTTAGAATTGCAGGCAGTAATTGCTCGCAACATGGCAGAGGGAATTCTTTTAGTTAGAGCCTCTGACGGTGTGATTGTTTACACTAACCCCAAATTTGATCAAATGTTTGGGTATGACTCTGGAGAATTAATCGGTCAGCATATCTCCATTGTGAATTATGCCGATAGTCCAGAAGCAGCAACAGCAGTTCACGAAGCGATCGCTACTAGCCTCACCCAAAAAGTAGAAATTACCTGTGAAGTCCATAATGTTAAAAAAAATGGTACACCTTTTTGGTGTAGTGCTACTATCTGCGTCTTTGAGCATCCTGAATATGGTGCAGTCTTTGTAGCTGTGCAGCAAGATATTACAGAACAAAAGCAAGCAGGTGAAAAAATCCAAGCTTCATTAAAGGAAAAAGAAGTATTACTCAAAGAAATTCACCATCGCGTCAAAAATAACTTGGGAATTGTCAGTAGTCTCCTGCAAATGCAATGTAGACGTACTCAAGATCCTCAAGCTACAGCTATTCTTCAAGATAGTCAAAATCGTATTGCTTCTATTGCACTAGTACATGAAAAACTCTACCGTTCTGATGACCTAGCAAACATCGATTTTGCTCAATATATTCCTGACTTAACAACCCATCTATTTGACTCTTATAATGTTAATTCTAATCAGATACAATTAAAGACCAAGGTTGAAAACATCAGTCTCGACATAGAGACTGCTATCCCTTGCGGTTTAATTATTAACGAATTAGTTTCTAATGCTCTAAAATATGCCTTTCCTGCGAATTATAGGGGCGAAATTCAAGTAACTTTATCCCAAATCACCAATCATGATTTAACACTTACTGTCCGTGATAACGGCATCGGATTACCTGCAGAATTTGAGCAGAAAAAAAGCAAAACTCTCGGTATGACACTGATTCTAGGTCTAGTCAAACAGTTGAGAGGTCAGCTAGAAATTCACAGTCACCAGGGAACGGAATTTAAAATTTCCTTTACAGCAGGTAGGGTATAAGTATGGTCACTCTTTCCTCAAATAAACAGAATATGGCAACTATTAAGGTGTTAGTTGTCGAAGATGAATATATCTTGGCCATCAATCTCCAAGAGACATTAGAATCCTTGGGCTACACTGTTGTCGATATTGCCGATACAGCCGAGTTAGCAATTACTAAAGCCAGCGAATTACGCCCTAATTTAATCCTCATGGATATTCGATTAAGAGGGCAAACAGATGGTATCCAAGCCGCAGAAATCATCTGGGATATTCTGCAAATTCCTATCATTTATGTCACAGGGCATTCTGACCAAAGCACCGTAGAAAGAGCTACACTCACCTTTCCCTTTGGTTACATCCTCAAACCTATTAGAGAGCAAGAACTTTATGTAGCCATTCAAACAGCACTCAATCGCTACGAACGCGAACAGTTTTTGTGTTCCGTATTGCGGGGAATGGGGGATGGAGTAATTGTGATAGATACGCAATTAAAAATCAAATACATGAATCAAGTTGCCGAAGCAATCACAGGATGGCAACTCAATGAAGTCAAAAATCGAATAGTTACAGAAATTTTAAAATTGATTGACGAAAAATCTCAACAACCCGTACAAAATCCTCTCATCTTTGCTATCCAACAAAAAAGCACCGTCTATTTTAGTGGCAACACCCTACTAGAAACGAAAGATGGTTTACTCATACCAGTTGCAGATAGTGCAGCTTGTCTAAAAGACTATTATGGTGAGGTGACAGGAGCCGTCATGGTGTTTCGAGATGACACCCAAAGACGAATTACAGAAGAACGTAATCTAGCAGCTGAACGTTCTCGTCAACTAGAACTGCGAATTGCAGAAATGCAAAAAATTAATCAATTGAAAGAAGATTTTTTAGCAGCTACCTCCCATGAAATGCGAACGCCATTATCGAATATGAAAATGGCTATAAGTACACTCAAAAATATTATCGAACAACAGAATATTTTCAAAGCCTTTGCCACTGAAGCTTTTGAAACTACATTGCATTACTTGAATATCCTCAATCATGAATGTGAACAGGAATTAAACTTAGTTGACGATTTGCTCAGTATGCGAATCATTGATGCGGAAGTTTATCCTTTAGAATTAACTAAAATTCAAGTTCAAGAATGGCTACCACAGTTAATTCAGGGATTTCAAAAGATTTCTCAAACTCAACAGCAAATTTTGGAAGTTAGTATTGCACCAGATTTACCAACTTTAGTTTCTGATTTAAGTCTTCTGAATCGGATTATTTCAGAGTTACTTACCAATGCTTGTAAGTATACTCCTCCACTAGAAAGAATCACGGTGACTGCTCATTTTACCAATAAACCCAGCCATCAGGAAAATCCAGTTGTTACAGATGACGGCATTAGATTTCACTTATTACCATCTTTACAAATTAGTGTGCATAATTCAGGGGTAGAGATTCCCCTGAAAGAACAATCTCGTATTTTTGAACCCTTTTACCAAATTACACAGAATAAAACACCAGATAAGCTATCAATTTTTGATAAAACTTCACCTATCAATGAATTTGATGCTTGGCAAAATCGCAGCACAGGCTTGGGGTTAGCATTAGTAAAAAAGTTAGTAGAGTATCTCCAAGGTACAATTGAGGTAATAAGCGGTAATAATTTAACAACTTTTACAGTACAGTTGCCTTTAAATTTAGTGGGTAAGAAAGAGATATTAACAAGAAACAGGGACTAGTGCAGAATGTGTCTTCCTCCAGTTCCCCCCATTTTTTCAAGGGGGTTATACAAATTCAAAATTCAAAATACCCTATAGGTTCGCGTAGTGTCTCGGAGAGCAGGCTTGCGCCTACAAAATTAAGAAAATGAGACTCAGCATAGCTTGTGGTGTTTGCATTTGAATCACATTTTTTGTGAATTTGTATTAGGGGAGAGCAAAATGATAACTTTAACAAGGTTATAAGATTTGCTTGTACACCGTAGTTGAAAAAGGGAGAGAATATATTTTCTTGTTTTCCCTTTTGTTAAAAAGTCACCACACTGCGAATTGATTCGCCTTTGTGCATCAAATCAAAAGCATCATTAATTTGCTCAATAGGCATTACATGGGTAATTAAATCATCAATATTAATTTTTCCATCCATATACCAATCAACAATTTTCGGTACATCTGTGCGTCCCCTCGCACCACCAAATGCTGAACCCTTCCACACGCGTCCAGTTACTAATTGAAACGGACGAGTGCTAATTTCTTGTCCTGCGCCTGCTACGCCAATAATCACACTCACACCCCAACCTTTGTGACAGCATTCTAAAGCTTGACGCATGACTTTGACATTACCGATACATTCAAAGCTGTAGTCAGCACCGCCTTTAGTTAAATCAACTAAGTAACTAACTAAATCTCCCTCTACTTCATTGGGGTTGACAAAATGTGTCATGCCAAATTTTTCTGCCAAAGCACGCTTGCTAGGATTAATATCTACCCCCACAATCATATTTGCTCCTACCATCCGCGCCCCTTGGATGACATTTAAGCCAATACCCCCCAAACCAAAAACTACTACATTCGCCCCTGGTTCTACCTTGGCTGTATAAATCACTGCGCCTATACCTGTAGTTACGCCACAACCGATGTAACAAACCTTATCAAAAGGGGCATCTTCCCGAATTTTGGCAACGGCGATTTCGGGCAGCACTGTATAGTTAGCGAACGTAGAAGTACCCATGTAGTGATGTATCATTTCTCCACCAATTCTGAAGCGGCTAGTACCATCAGGCATGACACCGCGCCCTTGGGTAGCACGAATAGCTTGACAGAGATTGGTTTTAAAGCTGAGACAATAGGCACATTGGCGGCATTCAGGTGTATATAGGGGAATGACATGATCTCCTGGCTTAACACTGGTGACACCAGGGCCGACTTCCACAACTACACCCGCCCCCTCATGTCCTAAAATTGCGGGAAATAACCCTTCAGGATCAGCACCAGACAGGGTAAAAGCATCAGTGTGACAAACTCCACTGGCTTTAATTTCTACTAAAACTTCTCCTGCTTGCGGCCCTTCTAGTTGCACAGTTTCAATAGTTAATGGCTTACCCGCACCATAGGCTACTGCTGCTTTAACTTCCACGAGTTAGCCCTCCCGTAAATAATTCAAAATTCAAAATTCAAAATTCAAAATTCAAGATTCAAGATTCAGAATTCAACCAGCTGCTTCTAGTCAGTGTGCTAATGGGAAACACAGATCACTGAAAGTAATCGTCGGAAATTTATGGATATCTATCTTAGGATGGTTACGAGTTTTTTCATAGTCCGTGTGTCAGTAAACTAGAAAATTGCATTTTTGGAAGAGATTGGTACATTAGTTACAGGCGGTAAACTGGAAAAATGATATCTATCTGCCGCGATAAATTGATCAGATTGTCGTCAACCCTTCACTTACCTTTACTTTTGCACAGCTTATGAACCCTGCCCTAACTAAAATTGGCTCTCAAATGTCTAACCTCACAGGTGTCCGAGCAATTATGAAGGACATTAACGAAACGCTAAAAGCTAATCGGGGGCAGGAATTAATTAATTTGAGTGCAGGCAACCCGTTGATTTTACCAGAGGTAGAACAGTTGTGGCGGGACTACACAGCAGAATTGTTGGCTAGTTCAGAATATGGGGAAGTAGTTTGTCGCTACGGTTCGAGTCAAGGCTACGCGCCATTAGTTGAGGCGATCGCTAACGACTTTAACAAACGCTATGGTTTAAACTTAACTGAGCGCAATATTCTGCTCACCCCTGGTAGTCAAAGTCTCTATTTCTACGCTGCTAATTCTTTCGGTGGCTACACTAATAATGGTCAGCTCAAGCAAATAGTTTTACCTTTAAGTCCAGATTATACAGGTTATGGTGGTGTTTGTTTGTTTCCAGAGGCTTTAGTAGCTTACAAACCCACTCTCGACATTGACGCAGCTAATCACAAATTTAAATATCGGCCTGACTTTAACCAGTTATCAGTTACAGAAAACACAGGCTGTATCATCTTTTCTCGTCCCTGTAACCCCACAGGTAACGTCATGACAAAAGATGAGGTGCAGAAAATCGCTGCCCTTGCTGCTTCCTATGACGTACCAGTATTGATTGACTCCGCTTATGCACCACCATTCCCAGCCTTAAACTTTACAGATATGCAGCCAGTATTTGGCGACAATATTATCCATTGTATGAGTTTATCTAAAGCTGGATTGCCAGGGGAACGCATAGGCATTGCCATTGGGGACGAAAAATGGATACAAGTTTTAGAATGCTTCCAGACAAACTTATGTATTCATCCCTCACGCTATGGACAGGCGATCGCAGCTCGTGCTATTAACTCCGGTAGTCTGGCACATATCTCCGAAACTGTAATTCGTCCCTTCTACCAAAACAAATTTACAGTTCTAGAAGACACCTTAAATAGCTCCATGCCCAAAGATTTACCTTGGTTCTTACACCGTGGAGAAGGTGCAATATTTGCTTGGCTATGGCTAAAAGATTTACCGATTACAGACTGGGAATTTTACCAAGAACTCAAAAAAGTTGGTGTAATTATCGTTCCTGGTAGTACATTCTTCCCTGGTTTACAAGAAGAATGGCAACACAAACACCAATGTTTACGTATCAGCCTCACAGGTAGCAACGATGAAATTGTTCTGGGAATGCAACGGTTAGCGAAAGTCGCAGAGCAAGTTTATCAAAGTGCGGCGGTTAGTGCTTAATAAGGCAGGGGGCAGGGGGCAGGGGGAAAGAGTTGGTAAAATTCGGTATCGCCCTTTCTTTAATGCTTCTGTGTTTTTAGGTTGTGTGTGATTAGTTAAATACATTAAATATTGAGAATGAACCGCGAACAAACACAAGAGAATAAAGGAAGACGGAAAGCAGGGAAGAAAGAAAAACCCAGTCCCCAGTCCCCAGTCCCCAGTCCCCAGTCCCCCAACCTCGATGACTGGATAGAAATCGGTAAAATCGTCGCACCACAGGGTTTAGCTGGGGAAGTACGGGTTTATCCCACAACTGATTTTCCTGAAAGGTTTGAGGAGTCGGGAACACGTTGGTTATTGCGTCCAGGGGAAACAGAACCACAACCCATTGAGTTATTAGCAGGGCGTTATGTAGAAGGGAAAAATTTATATATCATTCAATTAGCTGGTGTCGAACATCGCAACCAAGCCGAAGAATTACGTGATTGTAAATTATTCGTCCCTATTAGCGATCGCCCCCAATTGGGAGAAGATGAATATCATGTGATTGACTTAATTGGTATAGAAGTCTTCTTGCAAGAGTCCGGGGAACTAGTGGGTAAAGTAGTTGATGTCATTCCAGCCGGTCATGATTTGCTAGAAGTACAGTTAACGCCACATGATCATGAGCAAAAACCCAAGAAAGTTTTGATTCCCTTTGTGAGAGCGATCGCACCTGTGGTAGATATATCATCTCGTCGCATCGAAATCACTCCCCCCGTCGGCTTATTGGAACTCAGTCAATAGTCAATAGTCAATAGTCAATAGTTAAGCTAATCGTCATTTAAATTGCATCATTTTCATGTTGGCAAACGCTGTAAACCCTCTCCCTTGCTCCCTGCCCCCTGCCCCTCTGCGGTCTCAATGTGCAAATTAAATGCTTAACAGCTTAGTAGGGGCGGGTTCTGTGAGAGACTCACGTTGTCAAACAGATATTTTGGTTAAACCCGCCCTTAAATTAGTCAATAGTCAACGGTCAACAATTCTAACTAATCCTCTATCTTCTGTGTTTGCTCGGCTAAACCGTCTTGTGGTGACATAATCAAAGTGATTCCGGTGGCTGCTAGTATACTGATGATAGCTATGGCAATGATGGTATTTTGTTTGCCAAATCTGAGAAATGCCGTCAAACTTTCAATTAAGCTACCACTACCTGTTACCTGTATCGGTTCTAGTGCAGCTAATGCAGCCGCCGCATTTGGATAACGGTATTGCCATCTAGGTTCTACCATTCTGCTTAACCAGTTTCTTAAGCGAGGATTGAGTGTAGAGAATTCCTGCAAATTGAAGCGATACTGACCGTTAACTAACTGACTGATGCTGATAGAACGAGTCTTGGCAAGTAAGTAAATTAACGTTGCACCTACACTATATAAATCTGACGCTGGGGTGAAAGGCTGACCCAAATGTTCTTCCGGTGGCATAAAATAAGGCGTGCCACTGGCTAAACTGCTAAGAGCCATTTTTTCACCTTGTATATGTGCCAAATCAAAATCAATCAGGTAAGCATTGAATTGCTCATCAACTAAAATGTTTTCTGGTTTGATATCGCGATGGATAATCGTATCAATACGCTGCTGTAAATATACCAAAATCTCTAAAACCGACATCGCAATTTGTTTAATTGCTTCTGGATGCAAATCTGGTATTGCAGCTAAAGAAGGAGCGTTTTTATACTCCTGTACTATGTAAAACCCTGTAGCGGTGGTGAAAGTATCTATATAACGCGGAATGCGGGGATGATTAAGTCTTTTTAAGATTTGTAATTCTCGTTCATAAGCTGTTATTCCCAGCCAGTCTACACCAACATGAGCAAGACTGAACTCTTTAATCACTACTCTTTGTGGGGAGTTACGGACATGAGCAAGGTAAGTGATGCGTCCCCCTGGCTGGTTGCGTCCCAACTCGCGGATAACTTGATAACCCAAAGCAGAAAAATCTGGATGTTGAATTAAGGGATTTTTCCCTTGATTATTGACATCAAGCTCCATTACACACCACCTGAGTTTGATTTTGTCAAGGCGAAATCAACAAATTATAAATACTCCTCTAGATGATTACTTGCCATTCTGCCCTACTTTTGCAGTGGGAGTGGGGAGTGATGAGTGCTGTTAGCGGAAGCGGGGCGTTTAGCCCGTGATGTTAGCGGTAGCGCGGCGTTTAGCCGGTGCTGAGTAGGGAGTGATGAGTGATTTTTTCTCCCCTGCACCCTGCACCCTGCACCTCTACACCCTTAAACCCTTACACCCCCACACCCCTACACCCCTACACCCCTAAACGCCGCTTTTCTGTCCTAACCAATCAATAATCTCAGCATTGACAATATGCGGGACTTCATCGTGGGGACAATGGCCAGCATTGGGAATGGGTACGATTTTGATATCTTTACCGTCTGTCAGTGCTTGTTCATAAATTTTCGCCCCGGTAATGGGTGTCCAGGGGTCTTCTGCACCCCAAATCACTAATAGGGGACGGTTGATTTTTGGTAGTAGTTCCTGTGGTGCTGGGCCTGGAGGTGCGCTGATAATGGAGGTGAATACTTTTTGCGCCCCTGGGTCACAGGCTGGAGTGTATATTAAATCAACTAGTTCATCAGTAACGGCTGTGCGATCGCAGTACACTTGATAGAGGGTGCGGCGAATTTGCTCCCTTTGGCGGATGCGATTAAATATTAACTTACCTGTAATGTGCGATCGCACAAAGCGATTAAAAGCCGCCATCACCACTCTTAAAGGTGGGTTCAATTCATGGGGACGATGACTCAACCCACCAGCCGAATTAATCAACACACCACCAGCCGTGATTTCTGGATATTCAGCCATCACTATCAAACTGACGAGTGCGCCAATAGAATTACCAATAAATACCGCCGGTTGTTGGATATGCTCCGTCCAAAAATCTTTTAATAGTTCTGCCCAAACCTCTGTACTGTAATCTATGGGGGCTTTATCCGAACCACCAAAGCCCAAAAGATCCAACGCAAACACCTGATAGCCAGCATTCGCTAACACGGGAATATTTTTGCGCCAGTGTCCAATGGAAGCACCAAAACCATGCACTAGCACCAAAGGTTGTCCTGTACCCATAACGGTGTATTGAATTTTATGACTGCGCCAAACCCAAATGAGTTTTTCAAACTGCGCGGTAGATACTTGTTGCTCTGGTACTAACGTCATTATTAAGATTCCTATACTATTGCTATATATAGTAAAGTGTTTCACCTCTTAGCATTCTCATCAAAATGTTATTTTTAGGGTGGGGTGTTTGTTAAATTTGGGAAATCCCTATGTTGGCGAATGCTATTAGTTTGCGGTTAGAACCAGGACAAAAAGTGACTTTAGAGCCTGCGTCTTGGGAAGAGTTGGAAAAGATTCTGGTAGATTTAGGGGAATCGCGCTCATCTCGTATTGCTTACGCCAATCAAATTTTAGAAATTATGACCCCGTTACCAGAACACGAAAGGTCAAAAATTTTACTCGCTGACTTAGTAAAAGCACTATTAAAATTTCAAAAACGCTCATGGGAACCCCTTGGTTCTACTACCTTTAAAAGTCAGAGTATGGCAGTAGGTATCGAGCCTGATGAATGCTTTTATATTGAAAACTATCAAGCTGTTATCGGTAAAACCCGCTTGGATTTGACAGTAGATCCCCCACCTGATTTAGCACTAGAGACTGACTTAACCTCCAAAACAGAACTTGCTGCTTACGAAGCTTTAAAAGTTCCAGAACTGTGGATATACAAAAATAACAGCTTAAAAATTTACTTACTGCAACAAGGTAAGTACGTTGAATCCCAAATCAGTCAAAATTTTCCCAAAATAGCAGTAATAGAGATAATTCCCCAGTTTATGGAACGCGCCAAAGAGATTGGTGTGAGCCAGACATTAGCTGAGTTTGAAACATTTCTGCAAAACTCAGGAGAAAGTGAATAGTGGTGAGTGCTGAGTGGTGAGTGCTGTTAGCGGAAGCGGGGCGTTTAGCCCGTGCTGAGTAATGAGTTGTGAGGATTAAAAGAGAAATAAAGACTCCCTTGTCTACCTTGTCTCAATCCACAATCCCCAATCACTCTTCAATTTTGAATTTTGAATTTTGAATTTTGAATTGATCAGTCCCCAGTCCCCCATCTTCCATAACCGTGTTAGTTTTATCTTCACAAAGGGATTAATAGATGAAGGAACTGTGAAGTTCCCTTCACTTTTAGCCACTTAATACGGTTCGAGATGAAATCTAAACATCCACGTTCCCTGCATCATTTCAGCACAGTTTTTCTAACGGCTACATCCTTAGCAGTATTTTCTCCTCTAGTTTCTTATGCAGATCCTGGAATTTCTCCCAAGGTGACGCAAACACAGCTACTCGCAGATGAATCTCTCAGTAGTGATGCTGAACAACTGCCAGAACCCATTAAAATAGCTGTTCTACAAGATATTTCTCAACGCACGAGTATTGAAGTTTCTCAACTCCAAATCATTCAAGCACAACAACAAAGTTGGTCGAATAGTTGCTTGGGTTTAACAATTGCAGATACTAATTGTACAGAAGCAGAAGTCCGTGGCTGGCAGGTAGTAGTATTAAAGGATCAACAAGTTTGGGTATATCGCACTGATGAATCTGGAACATTAGCCAAACTAGATGAAGATGCTACTCAGTTTGTCAATGCCATGATACGGGGTGAGGAAGCGACATCTCGCAGAACTACTAGCAGAACTGTAGAAAAACAAACAACCAGAGTTGAGCGCAATACTCAAGTAGTTGCAACTAGTAGTTCTGTTAAAGGTAAAAAAACAGGCTTTAGCTTGGCAATTTTACAACCATCGGGTAATTTTTCCGATGTTATTGCGCGTGTTTCCTATAAAGCCAAACGCCACAAAGGCTTTTTAGCGGAAAGATTTTTAGGTGATTTTAAGTATAAATTAAATCGTAAAGCCAAATTTGCTAAAGGATTAAAAGCAGGCGATCGCGTGGTCGTGCGGCTGTATGATCTTCAAAACCGCTTTATTGGTTACAGCGAATTTGAGCTATTGTCAGCTCACACAGCAGTTAACTTAATTCTGTCGGACAACCCCGCAGAATATCAAGTTGTGCGTACTGTTTGCGGTGCTGATGCCGACCAAGATGGCACAATTGATACTAATACCACCGCTTACGATTACTTTACCCAAGTTAGTAATGAACGGGTGACGTTTTTGAGTAGTTCCCAAACTATTAATATCAGTCAATTTCAGGCTGAAGGTTTTTCCACTGTCGCCACAAATAGCGTTTATCCAACTTCCTTCCGCACGGGTGAATATACACTGGTACGTCAAACGATGAACGTCTTTAGTTACAACTTGGCGGAAGCATTAAAAGTTGAACCAGGTAGATTAGTAGAGTTTAATGAAGTCAGCAATGATGATAACTCCATCTATGATATCGGTCAGTTGATGATGACCTATCGTGAAATTGGGGTAGGGAACGGGATTCAGGTAAAATTTGCAGATGTGGCTAATAATTACTGGGCTAAAGACTTTATCGCGGAATTAGCCGCACTGCAAATTATCCAAGGTTTTCCCGATGGTAATTTCCGTCCTGACGAACAGTTGACACGCGCCCAATTTGCAGCGATGCTAACTCAAGCTTTTGCCAAAGCTAAAGTCAGAAATGCTATTAGCTTTCGGGATGTCTCTACTAGATATTGGGCTTATAACGCCATTCGTGATACCTATGCAATGGGCTTTTTAAGTGTGGCTGGGAATAACTTCAAACCCATGCAAACATTGTCTCGTTCAGAAGTTTTGCTAGCTTTAGCCCAAGGACTCAATTATACATTTAGCGGTTCTACTCAAACCATTTTGGCAGTTTATCAAGATGCGGCTAGTATTCGTTCTGACGTGCGGAATGCGATCGCAGCCCTCACCGAACGGGGTATCATCGTTAATTATCCCAACGTACAAACCCTCAATGCTGATAAAGTAGCGACTAGAGCAGAAGTTGCAGCTTTAATCTACAAAACCCTAGCCAGCACAGGTGATGTATTTGATATCTCCTCTCAGTACGCCATAGACAGCATACAACAGCGAGCTGAGGTTAATAGATTCAATCGCACTGATGATGACAATGATGATAAAAAAGTCCGTCGCCATTGTAACCAAGGTATTGGTAATGGTTCCGAAGGCTGCGATCCTGGTAATTCCCGTCCCCACGGTGGTAGTAACGATGAAGATGGAAGAACTCCAGGCCGCCCTAGATAGTATTTCTCAGTTTTCTCAGAAGCAGATAATTGCTTCTTCATAAGTTCACAGTAGGATAAACACCAGGGGAAAAGGTAAACATATTTCTACATTTTTACCCTTTCCCCTTTCTTAATAACTTAACCACCATCTTTATACCTTCTGCCTTTTTCCTTTTTCCTTCCTATTCCCCAGTTCCCCTAACATAAACATCTTGAATAGGGAAAGGAATCGCAATCCCGACTTCCTGATAACGCTTGTGCAGTTTCTTAATAAATAAATGTTTGCCGATGCGCTGATCGAAATATTCACTCACACGCATATATAACGTAAAATCTATACTAAAATCTCCAAAAGTGTGAAATCTAATATATGGTTCATTCTTAATTAACTCAGGGGCAATTTCTTGCATGACTTCCTTCGCCACTTCTACTGTCACCCTTTCCACCTGTTCCAAATCGGAATTATAACTTACTCCTACATTCATAGTTAAAGTAATTTCTTTAGCAGGTAGATGATAATTCGTGAAAATTGTCGAGCCAAGTTTAGAATTAGGCACAATCACCACATTATTAGATAATTCTCTAATAGTGGTATTTCGCCAAGAAATATCTATGACATAGCCCTCATTGCCATCATTCAATTTCACATAATCACCCGTACGCGCTTGTTTAGAAAGAATCAGATAAAAACCAGCAAATAAATTCGCCAAAGTATCTTGCAGTGCTAAACCCACTGCTAAACCACCGACCCCTAAAGTTGTGATAATCGGAGTAATAGCAATTCCCAAAGTTTGCAAAATAATTAATATGCCTAACCCCAAAACAGCAGCTTTCGCAACATTAGAAATTAATGATGCGGTAGCTCTAGCGGCTGATTTAGTGTAGAGATTCAAAAACCCAGCCGTGAATCTCGCAGCAACTAAAGTAATAGAAAATAGAAAAGCGATGGTGGTGAGTCTTTGTAATAAATTAATGATATCTGTTTTGATAGGCGCGCTGACAACTGCACCAGAAAAACCCGCTAGCATGAACCAAACAAAAGGCATAGATTGCAGGGAAGTAAAAATAATATGACTTCCTGGAATATTTTTATCAGTGGCAAACTTTTGCAATCGATGGAAAACAACTTTTTCACCAATAATTCCTGTCAACAAGCCCACTAAGATTAATGCTAGAGGTAAAATCCAGTCCATCATTATCAATTTTTAATTCCTTGTCAGCAGATGATTACTGCAAGATTTTACCTCATGACTACACAATCAAAAATCTCCAGATGGGTTAAATACTAGAATTCGGGTGAAAATAAATAATATGGATCTACCGATTATTTATCATTCCGATTACGTTGCACCATTACCTGACGGTCATCGCTTCCCGATGGCTAAGTTCCAATTACTCTATGAGTTACTATTAACTGACGGCGTAGCACACTTAGAACAATTTCATTTGCCAAATCAGCCGCCTTTAGAATTAATTGAGTTAGTCCACACTCCCGACTATGTGCAGAGTTACTGTCAGGGGACATTAGATCCCAAAGCACAGCGTCGAATTGGTTTACCTTGGAGTCCAGCCTTAGCCAATCGTACCTGCATCGCAGTCGGTGGGACAATCCTGACAGCAAAGTTGGCATTAAATCAAGGTTTAGCCTGTAATACTGCTGGGGGAACACATCACGCCTTTCCTAGCTATGGTTCTGGTTTTTGTATTTTTAACGATTTAGCCATAGCATCCCGTGTTCTGCAAAAACAAGGACTAGTCAAAAAAATCTTGATTGTTGATTTGGATGTGCATCAAGGAGACGGTACAGCCTTTATTTTCCAGGATGACGAAAGTGTATTTACTTTCTCCATGCACTGCGAAGTGAATTTCCCAGGAACTAAACAAGCAAGTGATTTAGATGTTCCTTTACCCGTGGGAATGGAAGACGACGCTTATCTCCAAACCTTGGCGAATTATTTACCAGATTTGCTATCTCAAGTCAAGCCAGACTTAGTATTCTATGACGCTGGTGTTGACCCCCATATAGGCGATCGCTTAGGTAAACTAGCCTTAAGTGATACTGGTTTATTTCGTCGAGAAATGCAAGTCTTAAGTACCTGCGTCGGTGCTGGCTATCCCGTCGCCTGTGTCATTGGTGGCGGTTACGCCGATGATCTAAAATCCTTAGTCTGGCGACACTCCCTAATACATCGCGCCGCTAGCGAAATTTATCATCAATATAAACTTTAAGAGCTAGTTATGAAATGCCGCATTTATGAGATGATCAGTATCAGCAGATTTTCAAGCATATCAAGGCAAATACACAGGAAAATTCGCACCGATTGATACCACTATTCATGAAAATCGGTAATTAAGAATTAATCAATAGTGATTACCCATCACCTATTACCGACCTCAACAGATAATCTAAGTATTTAGATGCACACAGAACATCAGCATTTCTTATCCTAATTTAATAAAAAATTAATTAGGTTGATAGATTATGAATCGAGAGAGATTTAAACCTCTCAATTACCGTCTGTAGGTATAGTTGGGGTCTTGGAGTATTTCATAATTCTTGACTTTAAAGTCGCTCTCAGAGTCGATAAAAAAACTTGTTGACATCGATAAAATCTATAGGCAATAGAAGGCCGAGGAGAACGCAGTGGGCTTACTAAAAGGCTTTGAAATTGAAATGTACACAGGCACGCCCCAAGGAGAAATCATCGGACTCTCCGATAAAATCGTGGCTGAATTAGACGGCTTTGTCAGAGAACCAGATAGCCGCAACGTAGAATATATAACCAGTCCCTTGCTGAGTTATGACAGCCTATTGTGCGCCTTGCTAACTCCTCGGCGAATCTTACGCAACTACCTGCAAAAATTGGGTGACTACACCTTAATTCCAGGAAGTACCCTATCTTTGGGAGGAAGCGATCGCTTTGTTCGTTCCGACCCCACTAACCCCTATCACGACTACATCGAAAACACATACCACACCAAAGTCGTTACCGCCAGCGTTCATATCAATGTAGGTATAGACGATCCGGAAATCTTAATGCGGGCTTGTCGGTTAATCCGCATGGAAGCACCCTTATTTTTAGCCTTAAGTGCGGCATCTCCCTTTTTAGACGGTAAAGCCACAGGTTATCACTCCACCCGTTGGGGTGTCTTTCCTCAAACCCCAACCCACGTACCATTATTTGCTAGTCACGCCCATCATATAGAGTGGGTAGAACAGCAACTAGCCGCAGGGACAATGCAAAACGTCCGTCATCTGTGGGTATCAGTCAGACCCAATGGCGATCGCCGTCCCTATGATCTCAATCGTCTCGAACTAAGAATTTGCGATTTAGTCACAGATCCCATCGCCTTACTCGCCATCACCGCCTTGTTAGAAGCGCGACTGTTACAACTCATCGAAAACCCCGACTTAGATCCCCTCAGCCAAAGTATTTTCTCTCCCGAAGAACTAGTTAAAATTGCCACTAACAACGAAATCGCAGCCGCTACCCTTAGCCTTGACGCACAACTGCAACACTGGCAAGATGGCCGCACCATCATCGCCAGAGATTGGATATCCGAAATCTATGATGAAGTTTGGGCGATCGCAAAGCAACAAGGTTTTAGCTGTTTCCTCTCACCATTACAGAAAATCCTCCGCGTCGGTAACGAAGCCCAACAATGGTTACAACTGCATGGAGTTGGCTTAGACACCCAACAAGTCATCACCCAAGCCATCACCGCCACCCACGAACGCGAACTGGAACTGCAAGATAAATTGTGTTCCTCTTCAGTTCGTTAATTAGGGGTTTAGGGGTAGGGGTGTAAGGGTTAGGGGAGACAAGGGGACAAGGGAGACAAGGGAAGAAAAACTAATGACTAATGACTAATGACTAATGACTAATGACTAATGACTAATGACCCTTGACTCCCCCCAAAACCTTAATTTTTTCTTTTAAAAATCTAATCTATGGCCATTGCTTGATATTTATTAACAAAACCTATGGTTAGCCTCTGTCTATTGGTATATATTTCGTGGTAAATATATCTTTTTATACAAATAGAAGTTTTGCAGACCATGCCCCAGGTAGTTCTAGTTCATCCCCAAATTCCGCCCAACACAGGTAATATCGCCCGCACTTGCGCCGCTACAGGTACAGAGTTACATCTGGTCGGGCCTTTGGGATTTGAAATTAGCGATCGCTACCTCAAACGCGCCGGTTTAGACTATTGGCCTTATGTCAAACTGCACTATCACCAATCCATAGAAGCCTTTAAAACAGTCCACCAACAACGCCAAGGCAGATTACTGGGTTTCTCTGTAGGTGGCAGTTCCAACTATATTAAATATCAATATCAAGACGATGATTGGTTACTCTTCGGGAGTGAAACCACAGGATTACCACCAGAAGTTTTGTCAACTTGCGATGCTACCTTACATATACCAATGGCTCAACCAGGTGTCCGCAGTTTGAATTTGTCTGTGAGTGTGGCGATCGGTTTATTTGAAGTCCGCCGTCAGTTGGGTTACTTACTGTAGTTTGGTTGCTGAGATCCTGATCGTAATTTTACTGAGATAAAACAAGTCAGATTCTCGCCAATTCGACAATTTGAATTCATTAATATCCAGTAGCTATATTTTATTTTTGTATTATTTGTTACTATTTTTCATGGTAGCAAGGGTAATAATACTGAAAATATTAGAAAATCAGGGATAATTATGATAAGAAATTTGTATATCAAATTCCATCAAATTGCGAATTGGAATGATAGATTTTGATGAATTCAAATCATGGGGGTCTACGTAACTAAACACTCAAAACCTGTTCTGAGCAAAGAACTTGAACAATATTGCCTCAAAAATATTATTGTCTAGCAAAAAAGCAGACGATAGTTTGTACGGTTGTTTTTTAGGGAATAATCAACGTAAAGTCTCGTGTTGAGAAGACGGATCTGGTAGAAAACCCTTGAAGATATCTACAGCAGGGGGCATAGCTGTTCCAGAAGTCTTAGTAAGAATTGCTTACAACGACTTTTTTCTGAGAGAATATCATGTATTTTCCAGCTAAACCGTCAACAGTAACAGGAAACTAGGACAAATCTGGAAGTAGCAAACTGTGTGAGGGGGTGAGGAGTCGAACGGACAAGTCAGCATAGCAACTTTTTAAGTTTTGCTAACAGGTGTGAACTTGTCTAAATCAGAGAAGCAGGTTAATCTTGCGTAAGTATCTCTGGTAAGAAGTGATCTTGATCTATCGTGTGATGTGATCTAGATCGTTGACTAGTTCCAACTGAAAAATCTAGGTCAGTTAAGCGCTATTGATCATAGGAGGTCGTCTTTGAAACGAGCATTGAAAAAAAGAGTGAAGGCTGTGTTGAACAATACCCCTAGCAGCGATGATGCCCCAGTGGAGCAACTAAACGTGCCTAACAATGATGCTAATCGCCGCGCCCGTAGACAAGCAGCCATGATTGGTTTAGCACTGTCAATGGGAGCAACCAGCCTTTTGGTGACTCGGCAAAGCGATCAAGCCCAAGCAGCAGCACCTGTAGGTAGTCAAAAAGCGGCCTCTACTGTTTCTGCTGCATCTGATAAAGAAGTGAAATTTGCTCCCACCAAGCTAGGGACTCCCGTAGTCTTATCAGCAAGTGTGCCAGAGAATCCTGTCATCGTTGAACCAACAGCAGTTTCACAGTTGCCTGGGCTTGAAGCTAAATGGCAAGTTTTGGCCAGTGGAATGTCTGTCCCATCTTCAACATCAGAAAATCCTTCCCAAAACGTTACAACTAACAAAACTTCCATAGAAGACCAGCAAGAGCAACTAACAGCACCACAGCCAGCGCAATTGACCCCAGAACAGCTGGCTCAAGCTAACAGTGCGAATGCTGAACAAACTGCATTTATCAAAACCCAACCACAAACAGAAGCAGCAGAGAGTGCAGATGAAAGTGGTGAAATTAATGCCCAATTAAAAGCACAGCAAGAATTTGCACTAACTCGCCTACAAGAAAAATCGAACCGTTTAAGAAAAAGTCTGGCGGAGTTGCGGTCTGAGGAGTCCAAAGATTTATCAAAAACTACCTTTGAGTTGAAGCAGCCAACAACAATAGCCAATCAGCTGCCTCCCCTCAACACCCAAGGCACAGTAATTGAACAGTCGCCCACACTCACTGACGGTAGTCCAGATAATCTGGCCACAAGTGTAAAACAACCACAAGCCATTACTATTCCCGTGCAGCAACCAGCAACAACTGCACCAATAGTGGCACCAAAAATCACAGCACCATCTTCACAAGGAACTTACGAAGTCAAACCAGGGGATACCCTAGCGGCGATCGCTAACCGATACAATACTTCCATTGCAGAATTAGTCAAAGCTAATGGCATTAGCAATCCCAATCAGCTACAAATTAGCCAAAAATTGGTGATTCCTACCGCTCCAGTTAACAGCCGTGCCATCCCACAAAACCCAACAAACGCGCAATACAACATCAACTCTCCCATAGCTAGTTTCCCCGTTCAACCCACTAGCATTAACTCCCAGCAATTCACTTCACAAACACCTGTTCTCGCTGATAGCAGCAGCGTAGATAACAGCAGTGTGACTGTCCCAATCACAGTACCAGTCGCACCACAAAACTTAACACCTGATGTTGTTGAGCCAGAAGCAACCGCCAACGAGCCAGAAGCTCAAGGTGTAGGTGGTGACACCCCAATTCCCAGAGCTTTTGTTGAAATCCAAAAGCCCAGAAAGTCGTCTGATAGAGTAGCTAGAGCTAAAAACGAAAGACTACGCAACCTACAAGCAGAAATTCAGCGACTACAACGCAAATACCGCACTCAACAAGCTGGGAACAACACCACACCAGAAAGAGAAGATGCAGCCATACCCATTCCTGTATCAGCTCCTAATGGTGTAGCTACCTCTAGACCCGTTTCTAACCAAGGAAGCGTTGCTATTCCCATTACTGTCCCCACTCCCATCACACCTGGTTATGCTAGTGAACCAGTGAAACCAGAATTCCGAGCAACTCGTCCTTTAACCGATGAGTCAGTTAACCCAGAATTCTTGCCTAACAGTGGAGCCAGTCAACTTGCACCATCTCGGAACACCAACCGGACACGGATAGCAACCCCCCCTGCTGGTGTGGATGCGAATGATTCTTTGGGTAGAATGCGCGGAACTACCGTTTCTCCTTCTGTTAACAAGTTACCCCCATTAGCAGCTGTAGACCAGTATTTACCTCGTTCCATCGACGAAAACACACCCCCACCCTCAAATTCTTCTGTAGCCTACATTTGGCCAGCAAAAGGTGTACTCACCTCTGGTTATGGTTGGCGTTGGGGAAGAATGCACAGAGGTATTGATATTGCCAATGCTGTAGGTGTACCAGTGTTTGCATCTTCTGACGGTGTCGTTGAAAAAGCCGGTTGGAATAAAGGTGGCTACGGCAATCTTGTAGATATTCGCCACGCTGATGGCAGCTTAACTCGCTACGCCCACAACAGTGCCATTTTGGTAGAAGTAGGTCAACAAGTACGCCAAGGTCAGCAAATCGCCAGATTAGGTAGCACCGGCTTTAGCACCGGGCCACACCTGCACTTTGAAATTCATCCCGCAGGTAAAGGTGCAGTTAACCCCATAGCAATGCTACCTGCAAACCGCATATAGCAAAGGCTGTTTTCTATTGGATTACCATCTTATCTTTCAGGGGGAGTTAGTTTAGCTCCCTCTTTTTTCGTTGGGCATTGGGCATTGGGCAGGGATTTCCTACTGCCTACTCATTACTCATTACTCATTACTCATTACTCATTACTCATTACTCATTACTCATTACTCATTACTCATTACTCATTACTCATTACTCATTACTCATTACTCTCTCTGCTATTCTCAGTTTGGCAGAACGCGATCGCGGATTTTCTGCAATTTCTGCTTCTGTGGCAATAATCGGCTTTTTCGTCAAAACTTTTAATAGGGGTGAATTGCGTAACCCGTGTTTAACTAAACGGTCTTCTAAGCTGTGGAAACTAATAATGGCAATTCTTCCGCCAGGGACAAGGGCTTGGGGTGCTTTCTCTAAAAAAGTTTCTAGGGATTTTAACTCATCGTTGACTACTATCCGCAAAGCCTGAAACACACGGGTAGCCGGATGGATTCTACCATAGCGGTATTTAGGAGGCACGCAAAATGCGATCGCCTCTGCTAATTCTGTAGTGGTGTGGAACGGTCTTTTCTCGACGATACGTTTAGCAATACGCCTTGATAATCTTTCCTCGCCATATTTAAAGAAAATATCCGCTAATTCTCCTTCATCCCATTCATTAATCACCTCAGATGCTGTCAAAGATTGCCTTTGATCCATTCGCATATCTAAACTAGCGGTGTGACGAAAACTAAAACCCCGTTCTGGCGTATCTAAGTGATAGGAACTTACACCCAAATCCGCCAAAATTCCCTCAAAACTAGCCCCGGAAAATTGATAATTAGCAAAATTGCTACGCACAAACTTCACCCTTTCCCCAAACTCTGCTAGCTCCTTTTTTGCTGCATTTAAAGCATCCTCATCTTGGTCAAGGGCTGTTAACTGTATATCTGGTGCAGTCGCTAAAATTAACCGACTATGACCACCGCCACCCACCGTAACATCAAGGTAATTTCCTCCTGCACGTAACCCCAAACCTGTAATTACTGCTTGCGGTAACACTGGTAGATGGGAAAACGTCGGTTCTGCAATAGTGGGTAAATCAGTAAAATCAGAAGTCATTAGATTGAGGACAAAAAATAGATAATTACAACAGAATGGAGTTATCAGAATTGGCTATTTATTTTTGATACTTAACTATTGAGTTTTGGTTTGATTGTCGGAATGATTAGTATTTAAAATCAACGCAATTAATGTACATATAAATCTACTGCATAACGAGCGATCGCACGAATCATCATCATCTAGCATTGAAATAACAGATACAAAACATCTACAATCATCTATTTATTACTGACTGCGAACAAAATTACAGTCAAAATTCAGAATATATAGAAGTAGTTTTCTGGTAAATTCAAATTGAGTAGCCAAATAAATTCTTCACTATCAAAAGTGATTAATTATTAGTCAACAATCAACATTTACTCCACCTTCCCCCACTGCCTCAACTCCTCATCCCCAGGGAGATGAAGAAATCCCGTGGCTTAATTTATTGGATATCAAGCTTTCCTATAATAATTGAAGAAGTGAAACAAAATGCAACATCAACAAAACGTCCTCATCTGCCCCCATCTCTCCAACATACTCCCGTATGGGTAATAAATGCCGGGTTTGCCCCAAAAATATTGCCTCTACGAACATGAGCTTGGCAGACACGAAAACTCTTGTCTGGATGGCACTCAGCGATTCAATTCACTTTTTTCTAATGGGAGAACACGGAATTTATGGCGAGAATAGAAACCCGCACTGAACCAATGGTGCTGAACATGGGGCCACACCATCCCTCTATGCACGGGGTTTTGCGGTTAATTGTCACTTTAGATGGTGAAGATGTCGTTGACTGTGAACCGGTAATTGGCTACCTACACCGAGGTATGGAAAAAATTGCCGAGAACCGTACCACCGTTATGTATGTCCCCTACGTGAGTCGTTGGGACTACGCAGCTGGGATGTTCAACGAAGCTGTCACCGTCAACGCACCAGAAAAATTAGCAGGTGTGGCTGTCCCAAAACGCGCTAGCTACATCCGCGTCATCATGTTGGAATTAAATCGCATTGCTAACCACCTCTTGTGGTTCGGCCCATTCCTGGCGGACGTAGGCGCGCAAACTCCCTTCTTCTATCAATTCCGCGAACGGGAGATGATTTATGATTTATGGGAAGCTGCCACAGGCTACCGCATGGTTAACAATAACTACTTCCGCGTTGGTGGCGTAGCGGCTGATTTACCCTACGGCTGGGTAGATAAGTGCATGGAATTCTGCGATTATTTCTTACCCGTCGTTGATGAATACGAAAAATTAGTCACCAATAACCCCATTTTCCGCCGTCGTGTCGAAGGTATCGGTACTATTACCCGCGAAGAAGCGATTAA